>JBGAVL010000409.1:0-4311 GCA_044228145.1 Obscuribacteraceae bacterium (SeqCode) | reverse complement strand
GTACACTGCTGCCTATCGAACTCGCGCAGCGTACTATGCACACATAAACGAACTGAAACTGGCGGTGTCAGACCTGGACATAGCAATTTCAATTGACAAAAACGATCTCTGGGCTATTGATGAACGAGCGCGATACCATGCCCGATTACAGAATTGGCCGCAGGCACTGGCCGGCTTCACGCGGGTAATCGAATTATCGCCCAGTGATTGCTCCGGGTATGAAAACCGCTCCAAGGTTTATCGTCATTTAGGTCGCCCAGATCTTGCCGAAAAAGACAAACAAAAAGTCCAACAGTTGTGGAAAACCAGGTCCAGAAAGGCTGCCAATCTGTCAGGTCGCTCCAAATCTTCTATACATTCTGAACGCGCGCGCAATTTCATGCAGCGTAAGCAATATGCACGTGCCATAAAAGAATTTGATTCAGCAATAGCACTTAACGATGAAATCGATTCATATTACTGTTTCAGAGGAGAATGCCACGAACATCTGGGCAATCTAAAATTGGCTTTGCAAGACTTTAACGCCGTAATTGAGATCGATCCAGCGACACGATACGGCTATGAGTATCGAGCCGGAATCCACGAGAAACTTGGACACGCGGATCTAGCCAAAAAAGACCTCGATAGGCAACAGGCAATTCGAGCTGGCAAAGTTGAAGTCAAGCCTACAATCGCGACCTACACCAGAAGAATAAAGGCTCATCCAGACCATCGCAGCGAGTACGTTTGGCGTGGGCGCCTGTTCAAAGACACACAAAAATACAGGGAAGCCATTGTCGATCTAACCAAGGCAATCAGCATGAATCCAGAAGACTCAAGTCGAAGCAATTACAACCTGGATCAAATTTATTACGACCGCGCCAGTTGCTTCGAAAAACTTGGTGAATTCAAACTTGCGCTGGCAGATTACACAAGCATTCTAAAGTTGGACAGTGAACAAGAAGAAGCATATCTGTATAGAGGAAATTGCAACGCTCGTCTGGGTCGCTGGGAGAATGCTCTGGCAGACTACACATTATGCATAAAGCATGACATTGAGCCGACTGCTGCGCCATACCTTGCTCGCGCAAAAGCATATGAGAAGCTCGGGAAGATGGAAAGTGCTAAGCAGGATTATCAAAAGGCCAATGAACTCAAACGATAGCTCACTTGCCTTTCGATTTGCCCAGGTCGTCTCCGACGCCCATGTCCAGGAAAATCGATTCGGCTTCTTTGCGTTTGACCGCACCAGTCATGATTTTGTTCAGGTCAGAAACAGTTCGAAATCCGCTGGGAATCTTGAAATCAGCCTCGTTGTAGGGAATTTCTTCCAGAGAAATCGTCTCGCGAATGACGCCTGTTGGATTCAAATCGACCGGCAAAAACGCCGACGCGCTTGCCGATTTGCGCGCCACATAATTAGAGATTGACCGCAGCATGATTCCGTCGATGGCGCTGGCCTTGTAATAGCAAGAGAGCAAATCTTCAACCTGCACAGGTATGCCGTCAAAGCGCTTAATGACGTCGTTGTGATAGGGACCATAGTATAAAGGCGCAGTCAAAGCGCCCACCTTCACCGAACCGAGAACGCGCGGCGGCGTCATGCCATGCTTCACTGTGTAAGCGTTTTTGTTGTAATACTGTTGCCGCGTCAACCGGCAAAGAAGTTTGTCATCCGCTCGAAAAAAATATACGTCCCAGTCGGGAGCCTTGGAAACAATGGTGTAGCCGCGATTCTTGTCGACGATTTTGACGCCTTTCGAACAGAAGTAAAAGTCATTGATGCCTGCTGACTTTTCCCTTTGCACCATCTTCCACTCAGTCTTACTCTCGGCAAATGCGGAAGGCATCACCAGAAACGCACAAATGAAAGTAAACAGTTTAGATGGCGCCGTGCCAAGAATCTTCCGCATAGTCAACAAAAAGCAGCCAGTTGCCTTCCGATTTCACTCAAATGGTTTTACCACCTCGCACGATATTAACATCTCACGCAACTTTTATGTCTTGACGGCTATAGTTGCAGTCAAAAGATGGCGATCCGGATTTTTTCTCGGACCGCCGTCTTTGCATGCGCCACTATATCCAATACCATCTCTAGCGCAATTCGCGCCAATCATATGCATCTTAAATAGCGGGTCTAATACGTATAATTACCGGTCTTACTCTTGATCCAAATCTCTCTCAAAAGGCAGATTGAAATATCTTTCATCTCTTCAATCCAAGTTAAGACATCTCAGCACCAGGCTGTAATCCAAGCATTGTCAAAAGAGCAAAATCACACGACTCTGTCGTGAATTTCATATCGCCCCTTCAAATCTCTTTCAGTACAAGAAAATGCACGTACCCGACGTCAACTTCAAAAGATGTGCTGGAAACCGCGCTCGACTTACTCAAGTGCTGCGATTGGGTAGCCACTGCAGAACAGCCGGGGATCCTGAGTGTTCGCCCGATCAAGTACGTCGAAGCGCAGCAGTAAGACCAAATTCCACAACAATGCAGTAATCGCTTCACGATTGGCGAATCCAACAATGAGAAAGGAACAGAAATGTACACACGTCCGGAAGCAGTTATCATATTTATCTTCGCTTTGCTTGCCCTGGCTATAATCTCGGCCATCCGGCACATCGCCAAACTTCGCCGCGGGCTGTTGGTGATCAAATCTGACCCGATTCCAACCAAGTCACAGGCCGAAAGAGATCGCGATGCAGCCTGGGATTTGTTCGACGACATCCAGGATCAGATCCCGGTTGCGCCCGAGGGAGAAAATCACACCAAAACGATCATCGCCAAATACGACCCCAAAGTTTCCGACTCTGCGCTCGTAGCGGCGCTTAGACTGCTCAATGACGCCGGCTGGAACGCGACCTTAAGCGGTCCCGGACGCATGGCTCTCGTTTCGGGAAAAGACTGCAAATAGGGACTGAATGCCCGCTCAATCAGAGCTGATTGAATGCGCGAAATAACAGAATACGCTCCAGAACGAAGTGGGAGAGGGCGTCGACTCGTCTTTGCATTCCCCCACTTCGTTTTTCGTGGTTCTATTGCTACATGGCTTAGTAAAAACGATTCGCTCTACTTTTGATTACCTTGATTGCTTCGATTTCTTTGTGCCGAGTTTCTCTCCCAACCCCAGCTCTTCGAAAACATTGTCTGCTTCCTTTCGGCGGCTCGCCGAAGTCATGATTTGCTCAGTGGCGACAATTTTCTTGTAGCCGGTCGGCACCTTAAAATCGGCAGCATTATAAGGCACTTCTTTGATTCTGAGCGTTTCCACAACAATCAGACGTCCCTTGTACTCGCTGGCTAAAAACGAACGGCCCTTCTCCTGGGCATTTGCACCATCGGTCGAATACTTCATCAAAAGCCCGTCGGAAGGTTTTAGTTTGTAATACGCAAGTATCAAATCATGAGCAGCCCTCGAAATGCCGGGCAAATGCCCGAGCCATTTTTCGTCGACACCAAAGCGAAAGACATCAACCTTCGTACCACCGACGCTTTGAGTACCAATCTTTGTCCATTTGCGATTGGCGGTGTCGAAATTGACCGGGTGATATTCTTGATTCTCGTAAAACTCAGGACGCGTCATCTCGCGCATAACCTTGTCGTCGTCGCGAAATGCATAGACTTTCCAGTCAGGAGCTTTGGAAACGATCTGAAATCCGATTTGTTTGTTGAAAACTCTGATCGAGATCGGCGTCAAAAAAATGACATGATCGCCGCTCAAATAGTGCTTCTGCTCCAATCGCCATTCGGCAACCTTCTCGGCGCGCGCGGTCTGGGCGAAAACTAATGACGCCAATACCCAAAACAGTATTAGCAGTGATTGCCTGGCTTTTCCTCTATTTTCCACGGACAAAATTCTCCGCAATTTAGAACTTTCACTTCGATTTAGAATTGCCGAAGTCTTCGCCTAGCCCCATATCCCGAAAAATCTCAGCCGCCTCATTGCGACTGTTTTTCGAGGTCATCAATTCTTGCGTGCTAGTTACCTTTTTGTAGCCGGAAGGAACCTCAAAATCAGATTTTTTGAAGGGAATTTCAACGCAGCTGAATGTTTCAACCATAACCAGATGCTGATTAACACCAGGTCTTACCGGTCGTCCCGACGGTTTTTCGCCCGGACCGATTATAGTCATGAACTTGAGCAATAGTCCATCAACACGATTGCACTTGTAATATGCACAGATCAGCTCTTGGGCTGGAACCGGTACCAGCACATTTTTGGCGATCCAGAATTCTTGCTTGTTCGATTTGTAGACAGTCGGATTCAATACTCCCAGTGTTTGCGATCCGACAGGTTGAACTTCCTTAGGCAATGCCTTGGCATGATAC
>JBGAVL010000408.1:0-4361 GCA_044228145.1 Obscuribacteraceae bacterium (SeqCode) | reverse complement strand
GAAAGGGTTAAAACATCGAGCGGAGAAAATAGTCCTCAATATGCGGAACAGCTTGCTCAGTACTTTACCTTTCTGGCTATTCAAAAGCGTGATTCAGACGCATTGAAAACTCTCAATGAGATTCTCTCAATAGGTGTTAGAGAGATTGAAGTAGGACAAAGTGAAAGTGCGATAAAAACAATATCTTGGTGTTGTACACGGCTATCAGACGAGGGCCGCGGAGATTTCGCGCTCAAGATACTCAATAAGATTCTTGCAGAGCAAAGAAGAGTTCTCGAAGCCGACAACTGGAGAATTTCAGAGACACTAGTTCAAATAGCAACTATTCAACTAGCTCTAGGAAAAACTAAGGAAGCTGACACAAGCCTATCACAGAGTTTTGCCATCCGCGAACTCTACTCAGGAAAAGGCTTAGGCTTCTTGTCCGATGACGATTATATGTTCAGGCGCGACGCGAGCAAAGTTTATATCTCCATCCTCAAGAAGCTTGGAAAGGAAACGGAGGCGACAAGAACTGAACAACTGATTCGCAATAGGTATAAGCTAAATCCCGATGTAGTCGATCCGTGGTTTTTTCAAGAGAACAAAAGAATCGCCGAACTCTATAAAAAATGGGCGGCTTCGCATGTTATCGCCGATATGGAAAATGAATATCAGGAAGCACGCAAGCAAGGTCCGTATAACCGTCGCTCAAGAAGCGCCCTCGAAGCAATGATTAGATACGCAAATGGATATAGAGATTGGAGCCTCCTTGCGGACGTTGCTACAAAACGCATCGAGATTCAAAAGAGAATGCCGGATACAAACGCCGGCATAAATACAGGTTGCACACCACCAGATTTTTATCGCCTGGACTTCTATAAATATGCAATTACTGCAAACATCGAGTTAGGAAAACTCAAACAGGCGCAGCAATTAATTAACCGTATTTACGATGAGGTGCCGGTCCTTTCAGACCACGAAAAATTGGATGTGGCCATTTTAGAACACAAATCTGGGCTTCACGAGTTGGCGGTGAAGCATGTAATAGCAGTTGAGAATTCGCCACCCTCGGACGACTACTTGAACAATTCTGGTTACTTGGCTCAGGTCTGGGGAAAACTCGGTGACAAAGAACGTGCTCACCACTTTTATGCATTGGAAGATCAGGAGCGGCAGGATCGCAAAAAGAAGGATGCTAAAAGGTACGAAAGTCCACTCTACGATGTGAACATAAATCGCTGGTAAACAGAGTATCCTCCACTTTCTTAAGGCTTAGTGAGAGATTCCGCCTCGTTGCTCCAAAACTTAGAACCATTGTTAGGTTCATCTATCTTGGGCGCAAGAATTGAGACGGCAATCTCAGCATCTTAGTTTAAAAAAGGACACCATCAAGTAGGTGCCACCTTATTTGGTGCCAATTCCTGTGTTATTCCATGGAAAAAGGAAATGCTGCCATTTGCATCTGGTGGGCAGCAACTGGCCATATGGCGTATTCCTCTGACCAAGAACAAGGTAATCTCAAACCGTCCCGCTCACCTCTTCGGCCGTTGAATTGCTCAAGAGAAGATACGATGCCAGAAAGGGTCCCTGGGTTCTTCCCGGGCGTGGCGGCGAGAGCCATCTGGTTGAGCCAAAGAGGCCTTGGTACAAGCTGCTGGAAGACGCCGAAATTGAAGATCTCCGTCTTCACGATTTGCGGCGGACGTTAACCAGCTACATGGCGATGGATAATCAAAGCTTGCAAATAATAGGAAAGGCTCTTGGGCATAAATCGGTTGCATCGACGCAGATTTACTCGCGGTTGATGAACGATCCACTTCGGAAGGCGATGGAAAGCGCTCAAGAGCAGATCAGGATACTTGGTAAATTCTAGCCTACCAGAGATCCTGGTAAATTCGGAGTACTAAGGGAGATGTTATGCAATGGCTGAGCGGAGTTAATGTTTTTTGTCCAATGCGTCTTTTGGCTTCACATACATAGAATCCTCCAGCAGCTTTGCTTCATCGGGCAGATTATGGTTGCGCAAAGCTATAACTCTTTGCTGCAAGTAAAGCTTCACACGCTCATTATCACCATTCTTCAATACGGTTTGAAATACTTTGTCAAAGATCTCTTTCGACTTGCGCTGATATTCGGTCTTATCAATGCCCTTCGCCTTTTCGCTCAGTGTGCTGTAGTCGAGATACATTTCCGCCAGATTGAATGACCAGTCAATATTGCGGCCGCTTAGACCAGAGTCCTTGGTAGCGGCATTGACAAAATTTTGAATCAAGTCACACGCTCTTACATATTCGTGCTTTAACTCAAGCTTTCTTACTATGCTTTGCACTGGCTCCCACAACCAAGTGAGTTCGCCACTTTGCCCCGGCTCGGCGGCTCGTTCTATTGCCAATTGCATTACTCTTTCTTCGTCGTCAACCTTGCCAGGTAACTTGGCATACTCATTTATCAAGTTTCTTAGCTGATGGATGAAGGCACCACGATCCTGAAAGACACTACCTTTTTGCTTAGCAATCGCAGTGGCCTTTTCTTCCGCTTGTCTGGCAGCTTCAAATTTTCCTGCTTGCACATTTATTGTGGCAAGCTGAAGCATATCTGAGATGATTTGCGTTTTTGCACGGTCGTATTGATTGAGAGAGCTTTCCAGTGTTTCTGCCAATGCTTTTCCGCGCGCTTTATAGGATTGCAATGTCCATTCATGATTCCAAGTGCCATTGCTGTACCTGTTCTTCTCTATCTCGATTTTTGAATCTAGCCCGGGTGATTCGTTTTCTCGCTTCTGTTTGGTGTCCTCAAATTTCTGTTTTGCCGAGTCAAATTGTAGCTGTCTTACCTTAATCAACTCTGATTGTGCGGCGATGGCATCATCATGCTTTTTGAGCTTTTGATTCATTTGAGCAAGTGCCTGACGGACCGATACGAGCGCTTCGTTCGGATAGTGTTTTGCCTGGCGAATTTCAGCCATGCGCATCAGTACCGGCAACATCCGCTCAGCCTGGCTTCCATTGTCACGCTCACTTCTGTCTTTCAATCTGCTGAGTAGTTCCAGAGGAAAACCATACCTATCATCTTTCCAATCAACCTTGAATTGTTTGTTGTCGTTGACGAACTCTTTCAAGCCTATTTCTTCGAAAAGCTCACACAGCTTGATAGCGAGTTTGGTGTCCTCTGGTGACTTGCCTTGTTCAATGATTTGATCAAGTGGCCACCGGAATGATTCTCTTAAGTCGTCGAGATCACTTTGCGCACTCATTGCCATGATGACCTTTTCCATCACTTCACGCGACTCAGGGAACTTGCCATCCCTCCACAGGTAGCTAAACATCTTTAATCGTACTTTGATTGAGTCTTTGGAAGTAGCCGTGATTCCCAGTTGTTTAACAGTCGCTTCTGTCTTCTGTCTTTCGTCTGCAGCTCGTTTTTCCCTGTTTTGTCTTTCTTCGTCAAGTTGTTGAGTTAAATGTTCATTTGTCTCGGTAACTCCTGCTAGGCTGCGCGCTTCTGCATAATCCTTCGCAAGGCTAGAAATGCTTGATTTGAAATATTGCGGATTGCCCTTTTTTAAATCGTCGATTGCTTGTTTATACAGAGCATCACTTTCAACAACTTTCTTGTGAGCAAGGAGAAACAAACATAGATTCATGAGTTCTCTGTCCCGGAACCCATACATCTTAGTCTTTAACTTGTAAAAGCTCTTGCACAAAATTTCGGCAACAGGTACAGCCTTCGGCTGTAGATAATGACAGGGAAATGGAAATTGCCCAAAGTCATCTGTGATCCGTTCAAGTTCATTCATCGGTTCACAATATGGGATGTATTGCCCATGCAAGCGTGGGATCTTGTTGATTGTGTCTTCTATCTCTCGAGCGAGTTTCATTGCTTCCTCTTGTTGATTCAATTCAAGTTTGATTTTCAGAATCCCGCACAAGTCGGTAATTTTTTGTGCACACTCCGGCTGTTCTGTCTTACTTAAGAGATTCATCGCAAGTGTGTGATACTCAATCACTTTTTCTCTTTCATGCTGGGCGCTTGCTGCGCGTGCCAGTTCACGATAAGCATCTACACGAATCTTTGTTGCTTTGGTATCCTTTTCATTTAGCTGAATGATTTCTTGCGCGAATGATTTTGCGCCGTTGAAGTCACCCTTCCTGTATGCAAACCTGCTTCGGATGAATAAGAGCTCCGATTTCAGCTGTGCCGATGGTGGTGAAAGCGAGTCAATCAACTTTTGTACACTTTGGCAAATGTACTCAACTTGTGCACTCAGAACCGGTGATCTCCATGAAAGGTGCCTTGCTGTGTCAATCAGTGACTCTGTTAGTGTCTGACGTTCTGGTTGCCCCAGCGTCAACCCCTGAGTAACAATTGAGTTTACATTA
>JBGAVL010000407.1:0-4414 GCA_044228145.1 Obscuribacteraceae bacterium (SeqCode) | reverse complement strand
CCTACGGTGGCACGATAAAAACCGGGCTTGATTCGGCCGGCGTCTTTCAAGATAATGCCTTGCGTTTGATAAACCGCAATGCGAGTGGATGGTGCCTCAGCAGCCAAGCCTTTGTAGGCTTGATCGCGCACGTCCGGAACCAGGTCAAAACCTTCGCTGTTAAGCCACTTCGATCCCTTGCCGAGGTGAGCAACAGCATAGCTGCGAGCCGCTACAGCCTGTGATTTCAATGCTTCTAGCTGCCAGCTGGCGGGCATTTCAGACGGGACAACGCCCTGTAAATAGTCTTCCAGATCGAGCAAGTTAATGGTCGTCACACCGCGCGTCAGAATGAATTCCAAACTGCCGCGCCACCAGCGGTTATTCGCCCAGACAGCATATGTGCCCATCGGATCACGGCTGGCAATTTGCGTGCGTTTATCAATGGGCAAAGGAAACGAACGTCCGGTGGCCAGCTCGGTAATGCGACCAGGGCTGACTTGATAGATAACCTGGGGTTTGAGCGCCATCACCGGTCTATTGTCAACAAACACCCAGCCCGGTGACCAGACTGCTATGCGAGCCACAGAAGCGCGCGTGCCGATGCCGATGCGCACTGGGTGCACCATGGCCGGATAGGGGCCGAAGGACGGATACAACATAGGCTGCTGGTTGGCTTCCGGTTTCTTAGTCGCCGACAAAGCCACCGAATCCGGCCAGAATAGAGCCAGCAAAGCCAACACTACGGAGAAGATGCGCTCAAAGCGATGTGTATTTTGACCCGACATTGCTGAAAAAAGTCCCGACCAGAGTGATTTGTTTATCTTTGAATATCTCTGAATACCAATGCGGTATCTTTCGATATCTCCCGATATTTAAAAGACTCGCCCACTTGGAGCAAAGCCAAAATTGGGGCAAATCAAGCAGTACTGCTACCAAGGACGATGATACTATGAACCACTTGTTGAGGGTGTAAACGGCTGAAGGGTCAGATGAAAAAGATACTTATCGTCGATGATGAAGTGGATATCGCCAATTCGATTCAGTACGTGCTGAATCAGGAAGGTTTTGGCACGCTTTTGGCGCATGACGGCATCAAGGCGATTCAAGTGGCAGAATCCGAAAAGCCAGACCTGATTATTCTCGACTTGATGATGCCCGGGCTGGACGGATACGAGGTCTGCCGCCGCGTTCGCAGCCAGGACAGAAAGACGCCGATTCTCATGCTCACTGCTCGAACCTCCGAGATAGACACAGTGGTGGGGTTAGAGCTGGGTGCCAACGATTACATCGCAAAGCCTGTGCGGTTGCGGGAATTGGTTGCCCGCGTCAAAGCTCATTTGCGCGAAGCGCCCGGTGCTGCGCCCGCTCCCAAAGGTTTGCGCCTGGGTGCGCTTTTCATCGACATGGACAGCCGGACTGTGTCTGTGAGCAGTCAGCAAATCGATTTGACTTTCAAAGAGTTCGAATTGCTTGCGGCGATGGCCAAACATCCCAATCGCGTTTTCACCCGAGACCAGCTGTTTGCACAGGTCTGGGGGTCGGACTTTCTGGGAGAAAGCCGCACTGTGGATGTTCACATCAGATATTTGCGCGAAAAACTCGAGGAAAACCCCAGCCAGCCCAAACATATCCTCACGGTGCGCGGCGTCGGCTATCGATTGGTTTGGGACTAGATCCTCGAAAATTCAGCGTTTCAAGCTGAGGGATTTTCTTGAGAAAATCCCTCAACCTGTATGAACAAGACAGACAGCGCGTTTACGGCATTTTGCAAGTTTTCCACACCCAAAAACATGAACCTCGATGTACGAAGAAATGGCGATTCCCGGGCTTTCTGACTCTGAAACCTGAGGGAAATTCTCGAGAAAATCCCTCAACCTGAACGCAGCGAATTTTTAGTATGGCTCTCCAGTAGTTAGATTTTTCATGAGGGTGCGCGGGCAATTTCTTACCAGTTACTCGTCAATCGCACGGGTGAATAAAACAGACAGGCGCAAGCGGACAATCAGAGAAAAAAACGATGACAGAATCATTCATGAAATGCATCTACGATGGCTATGCAGCCAGGGAAGCAGGCGATCCCCAAAAGGCTTTCGAATGCTTTGCCAAGGCTGCCGAATTCGAGCCGAACTCGCCAATTGCGGCATTTGAGTTAGGTTGTTTTTTCGAAGAAGGCGTGATCGTGCCGCAAGATCTGAAAAAGGCTTTCGCGCTCTACAGTCAGGCGGCTGACGGCTGCGTGGTAAATGCTCAGTCAAGACTGGCAGAATGGTATGAAAAAGGCATTCATGTGAATAAGAACTCCCGTTTGGCAAAGCACTGGCGGCAGCGCGTATCTGAGCAGGAATGGAAAGAAAAAAACAAAGATAAGCCGCTCACGCTGGCTGAGTCCATAAAAAGAAAAATTGCTGAAAGCCAGTCCGGTAAAAAACCTTGAGAAGGAGAGCAAAGTAGATACTCGCTTTTGCCTCCATCAAGTTCGCGCAACAGATTTACCTATATATGTCGGACATTCAGCATTTTGTTCGAAGCCGAACCCAACATTAACCGGGGCTCGATCCAAGATTAAACACCGGTTGAAAAGAGGGGAATCTTCCCACCCTCATCGCTCGAAATCGGCAGTAGGCTGATTGATTGCGTACTTTTCCCAGTGACTCAGCTACCCCCAGCTCATAGACTCAATTCATCGGCTGGCAAGTCTCAATTCGAGTCTACCGATGTGCATAGCGCACTAATCTTCTCCAACACTGGCAAAAGCGGAACGGCATCCTGATGAAACTATCTGCACTCCTCCTCAGCGTCAATATCGCAGCCTCACTACCGATTGCATTCTGCCAAATGGCTCCTGCAGCCGAAGAAGGCGTCGCCGAAACCGGCGACTGGTTGAAGAGTAACCTCGCCACTATTAAGAAGGGCAAATCAGATTTGCCGACATCCAGACTGAAAGTCTCGATGCCCGAAAAGATCAGCAGCGGCGACCGTTCGTTCGACGCCTACGTTGCTCGTCTCAAGCCCATGCACAAAATGGCGAAGCTCCCGTCTCAGCGCGATCTGGACATGCAGCTCGTGGCTCAAACTCCGCGCATGGGTGTTGACCCTTCGCAGCTCAACGGCAATATTTCCCAGTCCCAGTATTCCGATTACCCGGCTCCCAGAACCTATCGCCAGCCGCAATCTCTGGCCAACAGCGTGCCCAGAAGTCTGTCCAACCCTGATTCCACAAGCTTCAAGGAATCAGCAGTAGCGATGGCTCGCCAGGCGATCTCCGGCGCGCACCACCTGGGCGCCGCTCCATCAACCAAAAACATCAAGTCCGCAAAGCACGGTGCCCAATCCCTCCAGGACAGAATGGACGATTGGCTAGGACAACCGAAAGGCGACGAAAAGATGATCGCTCAAGCCGGAGCATCACTGGTGCAAACTCCCGTCATGCCTCAAAATTTTGCTCCGCTGACAGCCAGGGAAGCTGATCTCGAGCGCCAATTGGCCATGCCTGCGGGTTCCGCCGGAATACAACCGCAACAGCCCAGCGCAGGTCCAGCGCCGTTTCCACTCAATCTGGTCCCGGAAGCTCAGCTCAAAAACTTCATCCGTGGCGGACGCGGCGGTGGAGCAATGGGCGCTGGAGCCATGAACCCAGGCATGGGACAAGGGATGTCGCAAGGGATGGGACAAGGCATTGGAAGTGGCGGACTCGGTCACGGCAACATGCGCCCGACTGCACCTAAAGCTTTCTTCGGCTCCTGGCACGGCGGCAATCACAACCTGCCTAAAGCCGGGTTTCGTTCTAATATTTATGGCGCGCATTACGCCCAACAACACAATGTCGTGCAGATGCGCCCGAAAAACCGCTACAGCAAAGGACCTAAAGTTGTCGCTCCGCGCGCTGTCGCGAAGATCTCGCCCCGCGCCGCCACTCAGCGCAACTATTCCGTACAAGCCTCCCTGCCTCCGCAGGTCGCCACCTACGGTCCTTACGTAAGTCACTTCCGGGCCTTTTAATGAAGCGTCCCATTGCATGAGCTGGTAGGTAACCAGTGGACCGATAGTGGCCCGAATCCATGAGCCGGCTTTGTATTGCCCATTGCATGAGCCGATTTTGTAGAAACGACCACCAGGTCACCCGGCAATTTATCTCCAAATTTCCGGGCCCAGGCCGGGCTCATCCAACATTAGAAAGCTATAGACGGCAAGACTGTCCAAAATTGCCGCTTGGCGGATAAATACACTCAACCAAAGGATGAAAGGGCCCCAAAGGACCACCGTTTGTGCAGCTTTCGTCTTGGCTGAAAAGTAGTTATCCTTCATTTGAGGAGGGGAGGGGTTTCCTCCTGAGGTCTTCGATGGGAAAAAAGCCCGTCAATCTGGAAAAGCAACGAGCCGCCATGGAAGCCCAGGGTGATAAAGGCTGGAGTGCATTTCAGAAAGGCGATTA
>JBGAVL010000406.1:0-4420 GCA_044228145.1 Obscuribacteraceae bacterium (SeqCode) | reverse complement strand
ATGGGCGGACTCTTCGCCGGCGACGTACAAAAGTGTTCCGCCCAGCCCCAGGTGCCTGGCTACTTGAAGAAGTAGGGTCGACTTGCCAATTCCGGGGTCGCCGGCAAGCAAGACGACACTGCCGGGCACCAAACCGCCGCCGAGAACCTCATCCACGCCCGCCAGTCCTGTGGACATGCGCTGGCTATCCGATGCGACGATTTCCGAAAGCGGAAGCGCAGAAGCGCGCTCGCCTTCCGGAAGGGAATGCCTGCCAATTTTGCCTGAAAGTGAAGCATGCGAACGGCTCAATACCGTCTGCGTGGCTGCGCCTGCCGCTTCGCCGACCAATTCTTCCACCAGCGAGCCCCAGGAGCCGCATTCAGTGCAGCGTCCCAGAAATCCGTTAGCCTGAAATCCACACTGCTGGCAAATCCAGCGCGTTTTTGTTTTTGCCATGGTTCTTCCAAAAGCAGGTGCAAGAGGTTATTCTAAAGCCGCTGACAGGCAATGTTGCGGCATTGTTCTAGTTTTAAGGAAACCTGCGCCCAGACTGCTCCTATCATGTATACTTTTGGGGATGTCAACGGCGACTTACTTCAATCAACTGCCGGAGGTTGGCTATGCTGGATATTCTTTTGTCCGTAGCGATGCCATTACACGCACCCACATGCGATGTGAAAAGCGCTTCTCTCAACCCATTGACTAAGTGCAAGATTCAAGGACAGTACGTCGTCGCTCAGAAGTATGGCGGCGCCGACCCGCACGGTGACGATCCGCACGGCGATGATCCGCACGACGAGCAGCACGACAAAGGACTGCCTGCCAACAAGGACAGGAGTGTCGGCAAAGCGCCGAAAGACGTCTATGGCGGCAGATATCCAAACGACCAAGCTCCGTATTGAGCCCAACTGCTAGAAAGGCAGCACCTGTTTGACATTTGAGTCTCCTGGGGCAATTCTATTCCAGCTCGGGCCGGTAACCGTCCGCTGGTACGGACTCATGTTCGTTCTGGCATTTTTTGCCGGCTCGGCAATGGCTATGCGCCTGGGAAAGAAATGGGGCATCGACACGGAAGAGCTGCTGAATACCGCATTTTGCGGTTTTGGCGGCGGTGTCGTCGGGGCGCGGCTTTACTACGTGCTTTTGAACTATAAGCACTTCCTTTCGGAGCCTCTACAGGCACTGATGATCTGGACAGGCGGACTTTCCATCCATGGCGGGCTGCTCGGTGGAGCGCTGGCTGGTTTTCTCTACTGCAAGTGGAAGAAGCTTCCGTTTCTTAAGACGGCAGATTTGATTCTCGGCGTTATGCCTCTGGCGCAGTCGATAGGGCGATGGGGAAACTTTTTCAATTCGGAAGCATTTGGAAGACCGGTCGGCAACGACTTTCCGCTGAAACTCTTCATCCCTGACGAAAGCCGCCCCTGGGAATTCAAAGATCAAATGTATTTCCACCCGACCTTCTTGTACGAGGCGATATACGATCTTTTGCTCTTTATTCTTCTGTATTTTGGACTGGCAGAACGCCTGCGAAAGTATCCCGGCATGCTCGCATGTCTATACGTTGCCGGTTATTCAATTGGGCGGCTCATCATTGAGCCGATGAGAACCGACAGCCTGCTTGCCTTTGGCATACCGGCAGCAATTCTGACCAGCAGCATACTTTTGGTTGCCTCAATCATTTCAGGTGCAGTGTTGATCTATCTTCAGTCGAAGAAAAACGCAGTCGACATCACTGTTAAAGAATGACTGGACATTCAGGAAAAAGAAGAGAACAGGCGAGAGACTTTTCTACTATTTCAGCAATGAGCCGCGTGATGACGGTGCCAATACTGCATGCGTCGAAGTTTTTACTGTCGACAGAGCGCTACCTGAGCCGGCTCCGGAAGAGGTTGCCTGGTAGATGGCGGTCCGTGGAGCAGCTCCTCCAGCGGGCATCGCTCGTGCAGGAATAGAAGCGGCAACTGGCGAACCGGCACCACTTTTCGGCGAGCCCCACATTCTGCCGGCCAATCTGTTCGATGTTGTTCCGTTTGGCAAGGCAGTGGCAGGTGCCATTCCCTGTGCCGGAATATTACTTCCGAACCTGGCAGGCCCGGGATCGTTCGGATCCACTATCGCGTATCCGGGCGGCGCAACGATGCCACCGCTTGCACCACCAGCCTGCCCAGGTCCTGGAAGCACCACTACTGGTGCCGACTTTGCTTGAGGCAACCCTGTGGGAATGAGATAGACCGGCGTAGGCTCAGGAGGAGTATCATACTTAACTATCGGAGCTGTATTTACTACCCTGATTTCGGGACGCATTTTCGGCCATTTAACAGGCTGAAGTTCACCATTGCTATAGCGTGAAAGATTGTCAGCCGAAGCCGGATTTGCAAATAGCGGCAGTGCAACACCTACTGCAGAAAGTACCGACATGGTGAGAGAAAGCTTGTTCATGTTTCGTTCTCCGAAAAGCGAAAGCCAACCCCGGCAGCAGCAGGCAGACCGGAGGAAACCCGACGTATAAATGGCTGTTTGATGAGCCAGTCTATTGTGCTGCGCACTGAAACGATTTTACATGGGATAAACCCCAGGCAAGAAACGACTATTTGCCTGAAATCGCAGAATCACTGTACGGGCGACGCCATGCGTCGCCCTGTCAAAATGCGTCACCCTGTCAAAAGTGAAACGCTACTTCGCCAAACCGGCTGACGCAGCTTGTTTTGTGCGATCCGTCTCGGGCAATGCTGATTTATCGTGACGTACTTTAGTCGGCTCTACTTTGTTCTTCTCCTGGACCTGTGCTCGATGCATCAATTCCAGACGCTCCTTTACGCTCAATGTAAATGGATGCGCTGCACCCAGGGCTTTTTCAGCGATCGATAGCGAACGCTCTCTGAGTTTCGTTCCTTCTTCACCCCGGCCTTGTTTCTGATAGACCTCACAAAGATTGTCTAGCGTTATTGCAATGTCCGGATGCTCAGGACCAACCGTCTTTTCATAGATTGCGATTGCCTGCAGCTCCAGTTTTTCCGCCTTTTCATACTGCTTTTGATCGGCATAAAAACAGGCAAGATTGTCCAGCGCCGTTGCAACGCTTGGATGTTCATCACCATAAACCTTTTGCATGATTTTCAACGAGCGCTCCAACAATGCAATTGCCTCTGCATCTTTCTTCGCTCTCTTATAACTTTCTGCGAGGTTGCCCAATGCAATTGCAACATCCGGGTGATCCGCGCCCAAGGCCTTTTCATAGATGGCCAGCGCCTTTTCCTGCAACGGCATCGCTTTGTCGAAGCGACCTTGACGCATATAAAGCAGAGCAAGATTATCGGTGACAGTTGCGTATTCAGAACTATCGGAACCGCGCAATTTTTCGATGATTGCCAGTGCACCATCGTACATTGGCTCAGCATCACTGAATTTCGCTTGATCTTTGAGTATGCCTGCCAGATTACTCAATGCCACCGCAAAGGAGAAATCATCTCTCTTATCTAACTTGCGCATCAATTCGACAGACTGCCTGGCACATGCTTCGGCATTTGGATAGTCGCCCTTCGCCTTGTACACCAGAGAAAGATTGCCCATAGTAATTGCTTTATGCGAGCTGTTATTGGCTATACCATCGGCTTCTTTGTCAGCCCTCTTCAGTAATTCTTCGGCATCGTTATAGTTGGCTGCCGCCATGGCCCGCTTGGCGCCCAGTGAGTATCGTATCCAATCCTCTTCTCCTGCCGATGCAATCGTTGGAAAAGACAGACTCAAAGCCAGAGCTATTAGTAAGTTAGATATCCGCATATAGCAAGACAAGCCTCAGATGCCCATGTCAATAGCATACACGAAGTTTTATGAAGCGAGGCGCCTCAGTATTTCAAGGTTTTCGCGATCTGGCCCTTTTTCGGAGAATCCAGGCACTTCCAAAATCCAGGGCACACGCCGCAAAGCCTTGTGCTGCAACATTCTGCGGAATCCATCCTCGCCGATGCAGCCCTTTCCAATATTCTCATGACGATCTTTTCTGGCGCCCAAAGGAGTTTTGGAATCGTTGGCGTGGATAGCGACCAGGCGACCAAAGCCCACCTCCTCCTCGAATTCGGCGATTGTAGCTTTCAAACCGGAGGCCGAGCTGACATCATATCCGGCGGCATAGAGGTGGCAGGTATCCAGACCAACAGCAATTCGCTCGTCGCCATTCAATTGTTCAATGATGGTACTGAGGTCGGAAAACCTGTCCCCGATTGTGGTTCCGGCTCCGGCACAAACCTCGAGCGCCAATTTGGTATCACCCTTATAGCCTTTCAAAACTTCCTTGATCGACGCCACCACCTTTTTCAATGCTTGCGGTTTTGGCGTTTGCCCTGCTGCACCAGGGTGAAAAATGAGAGCCTGAGCGCGGATACGGTCAGACAAAAAGAGCGTGTGGCGAAGCTTGTGAATGGATTTTTCCAGATTG
>JBGAVL010000405.1:0-4461 GCA_044228145.1 Obscuribacteraceae bacterium (SeqCode) | reverse complement strand
GAAGCTCAAGGTGGAGCTCAAATCTGCACTTCAATTTTTTGAAGAGCTGAAAGTAATTCGCCCCAATCTCATCAACAATATTTCCACTAATCAGAAGACGGCAAGGGATGCGCTTGCCCTTTTGGATACAGTACAGACCGTCTTCGGTAAAGGCAGCAAAATTCCAAATACCAAGCGGTTCAAAGTGATTCGCACGGATTCATACTCGCTGTTTGGTCGCTCGCAGAAAGATTTGCGCAAATTGATCGACAGTGAAATGCAGGTGCGTGTTGCCTCTCCTGCCCTTGTTTCCAAATCGGAAAACATGCTCCTTCTACTTGTCCTGGGGGGAATTTGCATCGACATTCTGCTTGCCTGGTGGCTGGTCAAGTTCTTTACTGATGATCTTGTGCTTCGCCTCTCACAGGTAGCCGATAATGCGCGTTCTATAGCAATCGAAAAGCCGTTCGCATTCAAAGTAACGGGATCGGATGAAGTGGCAAGACTGAATCGTCAATTGGAAAGTGCTGCAAAAAATCTCAATGAGCGAAGACAGAGGGAAAGAGCAATTTTGCAGACTGCAGAAGATGCGATCCTATCTGTCGATGATACTTATAGGGTTGTGGCTGCCTCAGGTGCGATAGAAGCGCTTTTCTTTGAGAACAAAAGCGAGATCTTGGGAAAACCAGTGATCGATTTACTGGCGGCTGACAGGCGCAATTATGTGCAAGGCTTTTTTGAAAATGTCTTTAAGACAGGTAGAGTCAATTCTATCGATATACAGAGGACGATGCCTGTCCGGGAGACGCATGACCGGGCGACGCATGGCGTCGCCCCTACAGACGGTGCCTCAGTAGAACTGCGTGTTTCTGCACGCCGATCTGTAGATGGAAAGTTTATCGTTGCCATTGTTCAGGACATCAGCAAAAGAAAACAGTTGGAGCGTATCAAACAACAGTTCGTCTCAATGGTCAGCCACGATGTTCGTACACCACTTGCCTCAGTAACCAGCGCGCTATCTTTGATTGTCACTGGAGTCAAGGGAAGCGTGCCCGAGCTAGCCAAAAAAGCGGTTGCAGAGGCAGAATTGGAATCGATGCGACTGACCGAGCGAATTCAAAATATACTCGATGTCGAAAGATTGGAGTCTGGCGTGCTCGAACTCCAGAGAGAACATGCCAGCCTGTTCGATGCTGTAGACGAATCAGTGTCGCTTGTCGATGCTCTTTTGAAGGAGCGGAGAGTCACTGTAAAAAGAGAATTCAAGGACTTCTCGCTGAAGTCTGACCGATATTGGTTGTCTCAAACGTTCAAGCATTTGCTCATAAGCGTTGTTGAATCCGGGGAGCCTGGAGGAACAGTCGAAATCACAGCTAAAGATTGCGGTGCGAACATTGAGGTTTTGATGAACAGGTCTTCGGCAGCTTTCGATGAATCCGGGCATCGCTACACAGAATTGAATCAGTCAATTGCTCGCACGATTGTTGGTAAACTTGGCGGCAAGATAGGTGTGAGGGCGGACGAGGATGAACTCTCATTCACTCTCACGCTTGAAAAATTCGAACTTGAGGACGCCAACGCATGAACATTTTCGGCAAGTCTTTGAGAGACAGAGGAATAGCCGTGGTACTAATTCCTGTAGCTTTGCAGATTATTACTTCAATCTGGCTTTATGGCGAATTTTTGGAGAGCAAGGCCACTGCGATAAGCGTGACTGAATACAAAGAAACACTTTTGCAAGCACAGGAAATGCAAAAGAGTGTAGGGGATGCTGTCTTTTGCATTTTTATCATTAGCGGATCGCAGGGTCTTATCGGCAGAGATTACTTCGAAGAAGCAATGCAGGGAATTAACCGAAATCTTGAACAACTGAAGAAGTTGTCGGTAGGAAAACCGACACTGAGGGCTCATGTCGATAAGATCAAAGAAATTGTTCCTGCGTTGGAGCGGCTCATGAACCAGGCGGATACATTAGGTTCTAAGGATATGCATTCGCTGTCTGACCAGCCGGTTTTCGAGAAAGAAAAGGTCAAAGAGCTTGAGGGTTTTCAGCAGGTTGCGGTTGATTTATATAGGGTGGTGGAAGAAGCTGACAAGGAAAAATTTCAGCATGTCAAAGGAGAACGAAAGGCGCTGCGAACAATGCTGTTCCTCGCGTTGGTGCTGAGTACACTAACATCTGCACTTATGGCATTGGTTTATAGTTTTGGTATCGAACGCAGATTACAGATCGTGGCAAGCAACGCAGAAAGGCTTTCTAATGCCAATTCGTCTGCAACAGGTGAACTCGCATCAATTTCCAAAACAGATAGCGGTCCTCCAACGCCGGTTGCCGGAGCGGATGAGATTGCCAGTTTTAACAATCTTCTTGCCAGTGTCGAAAGTTCAATAAAGGAAGCGAAAGAAAAGGAAGAACTATTAGTTCGTGAGGCTGCTGCATTGATCATCTCGGTCGATAAAAACCTGCAAATTAGATTCGTAAACGAGGCATCATACAGGCAGCTTGGTATCACCCCAGAAGTGTTTGTTGAACAGGGACTCTCTTCAATTTTCAAACCTGAGGGACGAGAAGCAGCTCTTGCAGAAATCCAGCGCGCGATTGAGAATCAAAACTCGAGCAGATTCGATGCTGAGTTAGAAACTGTTGAAGGACAAGTCATTGATTCCGAGTGGTCAGTGTCATGGTCGAGTATTGAGCAATTGCTTTTCTGTGTCGTGCAGGACGTCTCAGAGCAAAAGGCTGTCGATAGATTGCGCGAGCAATTTATTCTCACCGTAGGACGCGACATCGGTGAGCCCATGGAAACTTTGCGTGTTCACCTGCAGCAATTGCATCGAGGTGACAAAGGCGAGTTGTCCGACAAAGTCAAGTTGGAAATCAGCCGCTCTGCGTCCAACATAAATAGACTGACGAGACTGCTCAACGACATTGTCGATATGGAAAGTGTTCGTGCCGCGAGAATCTCAATTGTCCCTTCCTGGACGTCTGTCAGAGAGGTATTACAAAAGAGCGTTGATTCGGTACGTGCTGCAGCAGATGCTAGAAAAGTTCGGATCGATTTCAAGGAATTTGAAGACTATTTGGTATATGCAGACCCCGACCGAATCATTCAAGTGTTGGTAAATCTCTTGTCTAATGCCATCAAATTTTCAAACGAGAACGGCACTGTGGTTTTGGCAGCTGAGAAAATTGGTGATAGATCTTGTTTTTCCGTTATCGATACAGGCAAGGGCATTCCCCAGGAAAGTCAGGCGACGATATTTAAACCGTTCGAACGCCTTGCTGAAGACATCAATACAGCTCAAGGAGCTGGCCTCGGTCTGTCAATCTGCAAAATGATCATCGAGTCGCATGGTGGCACAATTGGTGTTGAGAGCGAACCAGGCAAAGGAAGTAAGTTTTACTTCTCTTTGCCTGGTGGATCGTGCGCGCAACTTTAGAGAATTCTATCCAGATCTAGTGCCGCTCTGGTCAGCTGTCTGAAGCCTATAGGCAATCCACTGACAAGGTTGTCTTTGAATTTTTCCATTCGATCAAAACTCGAACCGCTGTGTCCAAGATAAGGGCTGCCAAATTCAACTTCTGTCAGACCTGGTGGCACAGGGAATTTATCAAATCCTGTACCGCCAAAAGGAATGCCTTTAAGGTCTGCAGGAGATCCTTGAATCCAGCCAGTATCATGAGGTCCGCTGCCAATTGGAACTTCCATCCTTCCGCCACTCATGGGGAGTTCCACAATTCCTCCGCCTGCTGGAATCCAGTTGCAAAATGATGGTCCGTATGGCGCAGTCATTGCGCCCGGATAATCGTATGCTGATTGATGAATATGCGACGTATGCTCTGCTGGAGCAGTGTGAGCGAAATGTGCTCCATCATTTTGAGCGACCGCTTTTAATTCGTGTGACATAGAAGCTCCTTATGACTTGTGCGGGTTGGAGTGCCTGGAAATTGCTAGTTAAAAATTTGACGCTACTGCTCTGTCTTGTTTGATCTCGACGAGAAATGCAAGTTAGATCTCTGTCGTTATCAATATCGCTGACGTGTGCCGTTAGAATTCGTTCGGAACGAAACTCTGCTTCCGTCTTCTTTAGTCAGCTCGGTACGATAGCTGCCGTCAGCACTGTATGTCACTCTCATCTTATTGAACGTGACTACCTCCTCTCCCCCGTCTGGCTTGGGAATTCTCATGTCCTTGGAAGATGCGAGATTCACTTCGGTTTCAATTACCTTGCCATTGCGATCTGTTTTTTCATATCCATGTGCCTGAGTACGATCTAAACCTACAAATCCGTCTCGCACGGCGCCATTGAAGCGTTTTGTCACAGTGCCGTCAAAGTTGACGTTTACGTCTTCCTGCCGCCTGTAAATGTCTAGGCCGGTGACATCGGCGAAGTTCTTTGTAGGTTGTTCGCCGGTTCGAAGCGGTGTGCGCTCATAACCCGGTGGAGGCACAGGACGCTCATGAGGTACGGCATGCCTCC
>JBGAVL010000404.1:0-4467 GCA_044228145.1 Obscuribacteraceae bacterium (SeqCode) | reverse complement strand
ACATTCGCATCGCCAGCGAGAAGGCGCGCTTCGGCGCCGTGTTCATCAAGACCGGGCTCTCGTCATGCGACGTGGGCACGAGCTATTTCCTGCCGCGCCTGGTCGGTGCCTCGCTGGCGGCGGAGCTGATGCTGACCGGGCGCGTGTTCGGCGCGGCCGAGGCCGCGCGCATGAACCTGGCGACGGTCGAACGCGAGCGCGGCCCCGATTGCCGCGAGTATGCAGATGCGCTCTTCAATCTCGTCGAGCTTTACGATAAGGCGGAACACTGGGCTGACGCCGCTCTCAACACCACCCGTTTGATTGAAACGACCAAGAAGGTAGGCGGTCCGATGTCGCAAGGTACTTGCTACAAGCGGCTTGCCTACTATTACTTTATGCAAGACGAATTCGACGAAGCGATCGCTAATGCCAACACTTCACTCGATTTGCTGGAAAAAGAATTCGGACCGGTGTCGCCTTCAATGATGCTATCCATGCAGGTTTTGGGCGACATCTATACGAGAAAGAAAGATCTCGACAACGCGCAGAGAATTTACGAGCGCATGCTCGCCATCACCGACAGTATGAAAGACAGAAGTCCTCTCGATTTTGCCAAGTCGTCAGCGAAGCTCGCCGACGTCTATCGCCGCCAGGGTAAATTGGAACTTGCGGAAAACCACTACAGGCAGGGCTTGGAGTGGGTGCAAAACACTATCGGAAAAGAGAACGCTTTCGTCCCCAAAACAATGTATGGTCTTGGTCTGACCCTAATGGCTGAGAAGAAATACAAAGAAGCCGAACAGATGTTCAAAGACGCATTGCCACTTGCCAAAGCCTCTCTGGGAGAGCGCACAGCCCTGGTCGGCGCCATCCGCAAGCACTACTCAGAAGTGCTCTGGAAAACCAATTGGGTAGCGGCTGCAATGATGAAGATTGGCTCCACCGACGCGATGAAGTAGAGTGGCGCATTGCATGCGCCTTTTCTAGCGGTGCTACCAGGCATCGCCGGTTTGGCACTGCTACCGACTTCTATTGAGTTTTGCTCAGCTTATCTATGCCTTCCTGGGCGATCTTCGAGTTCGGATTGATCTCCAATGCCTTCTTATACTCGGTGATGGCGTCAGCCTTTTTACCTTGTTTTTCGAGGAATTGTGCAAACTCGACGCGAGCGGTTACGTCCTTAGGCGACCATCTAAGTGCTTCCTGGAATTCCTTGGTAGCTTCAGCGTTGTTGCCGCCGTCGGCCAGAACTTGTGCCAGACGTCTGTGCGCGGGACCGAAATTCGGCTGATACTTGATTGCTTTTCTTTGCTCCGCCTGAGCTCCTTTGGCATCGCCCTGTTTGGCAAGCATCCAGCCTAAGCCACTGTGAGCATTAGGATGATTGGGAGCGATGCGAATTGCATCGCGGAAAGAGTCTACAGCGCGCTCTGCATTACCTTGCTCAGCATAGATGTTACCCAGGTTGACATGCGCCTCGACGCAATTGCTGTCCAGCCTGAGTGCTTCCTCTTCAGCCTTGATGCCGTCCTGGAATTTATTCTGTTGTGCCATCAACACGCCCATATTGATATGCGGTCTGGGATCTTTAGCATCGATCTGAGCAGCTTTCCTGTAAGTGGCGATTGCGTCATCGAGCTTGCCCATTTGAGCATAGGCAAAACCGAGATCCTGAGTAGCCCTGAAGCTTGTGGGCTTGAGAGCTACTGCGGTTTTGAACTCTTCCAGAGCCTGATCCATTTTGCCTTGATTGGCGTAGAGTTGGCCCAGAATGATGTGCGAGAGGAAATACTTGGGATCGAGTTTAATCGATTGTTTAGTTTCCAAAATCGCAGTCTCTTCCTCGCCCATGGCGCCGAGAACGGCTCCCAGGCGCTGGTGAGCGCGGGCGTTGTCGGGCTCTTTGCGGATCACCTCTCTAAATGCAGCTTCCGCTTCTTTCATTTTCAGTTTTTTGTACAGGGCATCTGCCTTTTGAAAGTCGGAGCTGACCGGCTCTTCGGCGGCAAACACTGGCGAAACGACAGAAGAGGCGGCAATGACAGTAATGAGTGTCATCAGTTTGCGCGGCATCATTTGGGGTAAACCTCTCGGTAATGGGTGGTGAGATCTCTAGTAGTTGGCAGGCACTGCAGCAGAACCTTTTACGATGGCCACTCCTGCGGAGGTGCCCAGTCTGGTTGCGCCGGCGTCAATCAGCGCTTTTGCTTTTTCAAAATCGCGGATGCCTGCCGATGCTTTGATGCCCAGGCTAGAACCTTGAATGGCATCCTTGATCAACGTGATATCTTCTACGGTGGCACCCTTTCCGTCTTTTACGAATCCGGTTGAAGTTTTGACCATGCTTGCACCGGCTCTGACACAGGCTTTCGAAGCGGCAACTTTTTCTTCATCGGTGAGCAGATCGCACTCGATGATCACTTTGACCAAGTGCCCTTTCGACACCTTAACAATCGATGCAATTTCGGACGTGATGTAATCAATGTGACCGTCTTTGAGTGCCGAGATATTAATGACCATGTCGATTTCTTCGGCGCCTTCGGCGATTGCTCTCTGGGTTTCGGCAATCTTTACGTCGGTGAGATTGGCGCCCAGAGGAAAGCCTATTACTGTGGCAACTGCAACGTTGCTCGATGACAGCTCTTTGACAGCTTGCTTGACGAAGTATGGATTGACGCAGACCGCAAAGAATTTGTTTTCCTTCGCCTCGTCGCACAATTTTGTTATTTCACTTTCAGTGGCAGCCGGGTTGAGTAGGGTGTGGTCGATGTATTTTGCAAATTCGGCGTTCACAGCTCATTTCTCCGCGAAGGGCGCTAATCTAAAATTTGAGACAAGCACGAATTATAGCCGAATGCAGTCAAACAGCCATTATTGCCGTGCAATGTCCATTGATGAAAGGATACACCCGGCGCAGGCAGGGCTATTCAAAGGCAATGCGATGTTGATTGCGGGGTGTTGATCAATTGACACGGTAACATATGTATGGTATATTCGTAAATGCAAATTGAATAAGGGATTAGTTACTGGGGTTCCCTTTGGGTGCCTTTGTAGGGGCGGGCAGGAGCCCGCCCTGGCAGAGAGCGCTCCCTCGGTGTTGGGATTTTTGTCCGAAGATTGCTTGCCGGCTAGATGCCGACGCGGGTGCTGGACGCTTCGCGTTTATTGATATTCTGGTGGTAATCTTGCAAAGCGCCGACTGATAGCGAGCCCGATTGCATGGCGGCAATAGCGGATGCGGTGGCGCGGGCGCCTGCCAAAGTGGTTACGACAGGTACGTTGTAATTGACCGAAGCGCGGCGGATCAATTGGTCGTCATCGCGGGCGGTGCGACCGGACGGAATATTGATGACCAGCTGGATTTCGCCGTTCTTGATGCGGTCGACCAGGTTCGGTCGCCCTTCCGAGACTTTATTGACCACAATTGCCGGGACGCCGGCGGATTTTATGGCGGCTGCCGTTCCGCGCGTGGCCACCAGTTCAAAACCGAGCTGGTACAGGCTTTGAGCGACCAGAACGACTTCTTGTTTGTGGATGTCGGACACGCTGACAAAGATTCGGCCTTTGACCGGTAGTTTATGACCGGCCGCAATTTGTGCTTTGGCAAAAGCCTGACCGAATTGAGTGGAGATGCCCATAACTTCGCCGGTGGAGCGCATTTCAGGTCCAAGCGATATCTCGGCGCCAGGGAATCTCTTAAATGGAATCACTACCGACTTGACGGAGACATGAGGCGGAAGCAGGCGTGGAGAGATGCCCAATTCAGAAAGGCTCTTTCCGACCATCACTGCCGCTGCCAGTTTTGCCCAGGGAACGCCCGTAGCCTTGGACACGAAAGGCACAGTGCGGCTGGCTCTCGGGTTGACTTCCAGGATGTAGAGTTCGTCGTCTCTGACTGCAAATTGAATATTCATCAAACCGATTACTTTCAATTCTCTAGCCAGATCATTTGTTATCTTGCGGATTTCTTCCACGATCTTGAGCGGAATCGACTGAGTCGGCAATACGCAGGTGCTGTCACCCGAGTGAATGCCGGCTTCTTCAACGTGTTCCATAATCCCGGCCACGATTGTGGCGCGCCCGTCCGATATGGCATCGACGTCGATTTCGATAGCGTTTTCCAAAAATTCATCAATGAGAACCGGCGTATCAGGCGACACCAGGAAGCCTGAAGAAAGCCATTTGGAAAATTCTTCTTCGCTGTAGATAATTTGCATCGCCCGGCCGCCCAGCACATAACTGGGTCGGACAAGAACAGGGAAACCCACTCCCTTGGCGGCTTCCAGTGCCTCACCTGGGGTTTTGGCAATGGCACCTTTGGGTTGTCTTAGACCCAGGCGCTTGATCAATTTGCCAAAACGGGCGCGATCTTCTGCGATGTCGATCGATTCGGGCGAGGTACCGAGGATTTTAAATCCACGCGCTTCCAGACCTTTTGCAATTTTGAGCGGAGTTTGCCCACCCAATTGCACGATTATGCCGTGC
>JBGAVL010000403.1:0-4483 GCA_044228145.1 Obscuribacteraceae bacterium (SeqCode) | reverse complement strand
AGCAAAGTTTTGCCAATGCCTGGGCACTGATAGTGGTGGCACCACCAACCTGGTTGGCTTTGCGTGCGTCAATAACTGTTTTTGCCTCAAACCATGTGGCAAGCGCATCTCCCATGCCGGAGCTGAGCAGTCTTGGCGGCGCTTTCGCCACAACAGCCGTGTCGACAAGCACCAGATCCGGATTGCGCTTGTAGAAAAGGTAAGTTTCAAATTCGCCCTTTTCGCTGTAGACGACAGACAGTGCACTGCAAGGAGCGTCGCTCGATGCGGCGGTCGGGCAATTGACCACGGGCAACTGCAACTCGCATGCCACTGCTCGAGCTGCGTCTAAAACCTTGCCTCCGCCGGCGCCAATAATCACTTTAGCTTTGATGTCGACGGCAATTTTGACAACGCGGGCAATTTCTTTTCTCGAGCACTCGCCGGCGAAAGGCTCAACTGAATAATCAATCTCAGCTTTTAAGAAGGTCTCCTTCCAGGCGGCAGTCAAAAGCTTCTTGGCCGATGAGCTTGCCAGTATCAGCGTTTTGCCCCCAATACCGAGCCTTACCATCTCAAAGCCGAGATTCAGTGTGGCGTCTCGACCCTGAACATACCTGGCGGGCGAACAGAAAACCTGATGCATCTGACCATCCTCGAAGAAAGGTCAGTATCTTATCATCCTATTTAGAGCGGCAAGAATTGGTGCAACATTCCGATCAGGAACAGTGTATAAATGCCGACAAACAAAATTTGCTTCTTCATTTGACCTAATCTCCGCTCTGCCTGGGTTCCTTATACTAATTAAGTCTCTAGACCAGGACTTCGCTCGTTCGGTTCCCGAAACGATGCAGTTGACGTCACTCTTTTAAAGGATGATCCTTCATTTGCAAGGACGCCTCACAATTACAGTATCGGCTAGACTTTTGAAATTTCCGTGAAAGCGCCAACAGGATTAGGTTTTCAGCATTATGAATCAGACATTCAAGGAATTCGAACACCAGGGCTGGGAGGCTGTTGCCGAAGGCTATCACGACCATTTCGGCTCGCTTACGCGCCAGACGATTGAGCCCATGCTCAAAACACTGGGAAATCACCCGGGCGCCACCCTCCTGGATATTGCCACCGGTCCGGGCTATGTTGCCGAAGCTGCCAGGCAGAGAGGCTTTCAAGTCACGGCTGTTGACTTCTCTGGCGAAATGGTTGAAAAAGCAAAGAAGCTGTATTCAGGTATCGAATTCCAAGAAGGAGACGCTGAAGCGCTTACCTTTGTAGACAAGAGCTTCGATTACCTGACAATGAATTTCGGGCTTTTGCATCTTGAGCACCCGGAAAAGGCTCTGGCAGAGTCTTTTAGAGTGACAAAACCGGGCGGCCAATTTGCCCTGACGGTCTGGTCGACGCCTGACAAGGCTGTTGCTTTTCAGCGAGTGCTGGATTCGGTCAAGGCTCACGGTGACTCGACAGTGCCAATCCCGGTCGGGCCACCCTTCTTCCGTTTTTCGGATCACGCAGAAATGCGAAAATCGCTTTCTGATGCCGGGTTTAAGTCGGTGGAGATTAAGGAAATAGCCATGACCTGGGTCTTGCAAAGGGAAGAGGACCTTTTCTACGCATTTTTCACCGGCACACCCAGAACAGGCGGGCTTTTGCGAGCACAGGAGGCGGGAAAGCTGGAAGCGATTAAAACAGCTGTCGCCGCATGTGCATCCGAATACAAGCACGACGGCGGCATTGCCATACCGATGTCATCAGTTCTGGCTATAGCAACTGCTTGAAGTGACTTGTTATTACGGCAAAACTCGCTCACTCCCCTATCGGCGCGGCTTTCATGCGAAAATAAGCCGCATCGGAATTTCAGCGAGAATGAAGAGTGTCTACAAAAGAGCTAAAAGATTCAGCGCCAATCATCACCGACTACGATTTGCATCTATTCGGCGAAGGCACCAACTACAAAATCTACGAAAAGATGGGGGCACACAAAGCCACCGTCAATGGAAAGGTAGGCACTCACTTTGCCGTCTGGGCGCCGAATGCAAATGCAGTTTCGGTAATCGGCGATTTCAACAAGTGGGATCCGTCCGCCAACAAAATGAGTCAGATGAGCATGTCCGGCGTCTGGACCCTCTTCATCTCCGAGCTGCCAGAGGGCACTCTGTACAAGTATCACATCTCGTCTGCTGCCGGCAACGCCGAAAAGATCGATCCGTTCGGCTTCTTCAGCGAAGTCAGACCGAAGACCGCCTCGATTGTATACAACCTCGACAATTACGAGTGGCAAGACGACAACTGGGTCAAAGAGCGCAAGAAGCGCAACGGACTGGATGCACCGATTTCAATTTATGAGGTTCATCTCGGTTCGTGGATGCTGGTGCCGGAGGAAGAAAACCGCTGGCTTACATACAGAGAACTGGCCGACAAACTCGTCTCCTACCTTCAAGAGACAGGATTCACGCATGTCGAATTTCTCCCTGTTGCCGAGCACCCGCTCGATATGTCCTGGGGTTATCAAATAACAGGATACTATGCCACCACAAGCAGATTCGGAACCCCTGAAGACTTCATGTTTCTCGTCGACAAATTACACCAGGCAGGCATTGGTGTAATCCTCGATTGGGTGCCCGCGCACTTTCCTAAAGATGGGCATGCGCTGGGACTCTTCGACGGATCACATTTGTACGAACACGCTGACCCACGTCAGGGTATGCACCACGAGTGGGGCACATACGTTTTCAATTTCGCTCGTCACGAAGTGAGAAACTTCTTGATCAGCAACGCACTTTTCTGGTTCGACAAGTATCACATCGACGGATTAAGAGTCGATGCCGTTGCCTCAATGCTTTACCTCAACTATGCTCGCAAAGACGGCGAATGGGTGGCCAACGAGTACGGCGGCAGGGAAAACCTCCCGGCAATTTCACTTTTGCGTACTTTGAATGAGGTCGTCTACTCCGAATACAATCATGCTCTCATGATTGCCGAAGAGTCGACAGCCTGGCCGCAAGTGGCAAGGCCGACTTATCTGGGCGGTCTCGGCTTCGGTCTGAAGTGGGACATGGGCTGGATGAACGATACTCTCAAATACATGGCGCTCGATCCGATTTATCGCCGTTTTCACCACAACAACCTGACTTTCCGCGGGCTTTATCAGTTCTCGGAAAATTTTGTGATGCCGCTTTCGCACGACGAAGTCGTGCACATGAAAGGGTCACTCCTCAACAAGATGCCCGGCGATCACTGGCAAAAGTTTGCCAACCTGCGCCTGTTGCTCGGCTATCAATGGACATTGCCCGGCAAGAAACTTATGTTCATGGGCGGAGAAATCGGTCAGTGGAGTGAATGGAATTACGCGCAAAGTTTAGACTGGCATCTGCTTGAATTTCCTTTGCATGCAGGTATGCAACGCTGGGTTTGCGATCTGAATCGTGTCTATAGAGAAAATCCGGCGCTGTATGAATTGGATTGCAACCCGCAAGGTTTCTCCTGGATCGATTGCCAGGATCACGACCAGTGCATTCTTGCCTATTCCAGACAATCGCATGCCACACCGGAAACAATCGTGGTGGCATGCAATTTCACGCCTGTTCCGCGGCACCATTACCGCGTCGGCGTGCCATCTCATGGCTTCTACCGCGAGCTGCTTAATAGCGATGCCGGTGACTACGGCGGAAGCGGGCTGGGCAACCAGGGCGGCCTGCACAGTGAAGAATGGCAACATCATGGTCAGCCGTATTCGATTGCAATCACACTACCGCCGCTTTCAATAGTGGTTTTCAAACAAGACAAATGAGACGCTGAGCGCTTTTCACGGGAGGTCGTAGTCCGATGTCTACCAGCTTGAGCAGCATTTTCCAACTCGGAAAAGACACAACTCAGTACAAGCACCTGGGCAAAGAAGGAATTTCCGAAGAGACATTCCAGGGCAAAAAGGTGCTGGTGGTCAAGCCGGAAGTTTTGACCAGACTGGCGAAACAGGCATTCACAGACGTCAGCCACCTGTTGCGCACCAGCCATCTGGAGATGCTCAAAAGTATTCTCGACGATAAGGATGCTTCGGACAACGATAAATTTGTCGCCCTCGAACTCCTTAAAAATGCCGGCATCGCCGCCGGTGGCACCCTGCCGATGTGCCAGGACACAGGCACCGCGATTATTGTCGCCCACAAGGGAGAGCAAGTTTTCACCGGCGCAGACGATGCCCAGGCACTCTCGGACGGCGTGAAGAAGACGTACAGCGAGTGCAATCTGCGCTACAGTCAGATGGCTCCGATCACCATGTACCAGGAGTCGAATACCGGCAGCAACTTACCGGCACAAATCGAAATTTATTCCGATCCCGGCGACAAATACGAATTTCTGTTCATCGCCAAAGGCGGCGGGTCTGCCAATAAAACCTATCTGTATCAAGAGACAAAATCGGTTTTGAATACAGAGTCACTCAAAAAACTGCTCACTGAGAAAATTGCCGGACTGGGCACATCTGCCTGCCCGCCTTATCACCTGG
>JBGAVL010000402.1:0-4524 GCA_044228145.1 Obscuribacteraceae bacterium (SeqCode) | reverse complement strand
CAGGAAACGGTGTCAATCTGCAGTGGTCCACAAGGAATGAGCGATTGCCGTTGGCTTATGAACCTGCGCGAAAGAGCTCGGATTCTGGCCGACAACTCGTCTAGGTCAAAAGGTTTTGTGAGGTAATCGTCCGCACCGCAATTCAAGCCAGCCACCTTGTCCTGCTTTTCATTGCGCACAGTCAGCATCAGGATTGCAGAAGAGTTACCGTTCTCTCTGAGTTGCTTGCAAACTGAAAATCCGTTGAGCTTAGGCAACATCAGGTCGAGCAAAATGATGTCGTAACGCCCAGCCGTAGCCATTTCCAATCCCTGAGATCCATCGAAAGCAAGATCCACAACATAGTTTTGATGTTGCAGTTCTTCCTTCAATGGAATGGATATTCGATCATCATCTTCGACAATTAAGATCTTCATTTTGCTAAGCGGGTCGCCTTGTTCGAAGTAATGACTAGAAGACCTGAGTGTAAAACAACCCAGGTAATTTTCTGGTGAAGTCAGCAGCACAAACACCCTTGATATCTTCTATTGTAGCGAGCGCTCTTGGCGTATGGCAACGCCCAAGCGAAGCTGCACATAAGAGGGAATCGTTGTCATACGTCATACCTGTATTTCGTCTTAAACCGCAAGCGCATCATGTTTCCGCTGATCTGTTCAAAAAGTGACTTCCCAAGAGATGGCAACGCTGGAACCAGCGCAAAGCATTATCTCTCTTGATGAGGTCACGACAGGGTTTTAACGAGGATTCTCACTGCCCATTGGTATGTATCTCCCTGATTGGTAAACCACGCAAGGAGGTTCGAGTATGTCACTTTGGCTATTTTTTGGAGATCAAGAGACAATTTCACGATTTCATCTTCATCCGCTTGGCAAGTATTTGGATGACTACGCTAAATGGTTGCATGACAGAGGCTATTGCTGGGAAGCAGCTCGAGCGAAAATTCGCAATGTTGCTCGTCTGAGCCCTTGGCTCAAGCGCCACGACATAGCGGCGAAAGATCTGCGCTGGGACCACATACAAGATTATTTGCAGATGAAGCCAAGGAAAAGCCCACCGTTCAATAGACAGGACACGGCGAACCTGAAACAGTTTCTGCGCTATCTGCAAGCACAGGGTGTAGTTTCCAAGCCGGTTGCAGCTGAGTCAACACCAATCGAGAAGATGGTAGCCGAATACAGAGTCTATCTATTGAAAGAGCGCGCTCTATCTGAAGAGACGACAGCGCAATATTGTCGCCACGTCAATCGCTTCTTACTTGAGAGTTTTCCGCGAATGAGGCCGGATCTTTCAACTCTACGCAGCGTTAGCGTCACAAGTCATATTCAGAAGTCTGCAGCAAAAATGTCGAAGAAAGATGCACAATTGATGTGCTGTGCTTTGCGTTCATTTCTTCGGTATGCGAGATACCAGGGTTACATTGAAGCTGATTTGCAAGCTTCTGTTCCGGCGGTGGCAAATTGGACTCTGGCTTCGATTCCGAAAGCATTGTCGGCGGAAGTAGCGGAAAAAGTTTTAGCCAGTTGTGATCGACAGACTCCAATCGGTCGACGTGACTATGCAGTGCTGCTACTTCTTTCGCGACTTGGACTTCGAGCCGGCGAAATCGTCACGCTTGAATTGGACGACTTGGATTGGCGCGCAGGCACCATCTCGATCCATGGAAAAGGAAGCAACCTGTCACAGATGCCTTTGCCGCCCGACGTGGGTCAGGCAATTGTCGAGTACCTTCAGCACGGCAGGCCAAAGTGCTCAACTAGAAGAGTCTTTATTTGTAGAACTGCTCCTATACGAGGTTTTGCGCGATCGGCTGTTGTCAGCAATATCGTTGCGCGCGCCTTTCGTCGCGCAGGCTTCGACGATAGTGCAACAAGAAAAGGTTCTCACTTGTTTAGACACACCCTAGCAACTGGTTTGCTTCGGACAGGGGCTTCATTGCCGGAAATTGCTGAAGTGTTGAGGCATAGATCAACTGCGTGCGTGACCATTTATGCAAAAGTTGATCTTCAATCATTGAGGTCGCTCGCGCTTGCTTGGCCAGGAGGTGTCCAATGAACAAACTACGAAAAGCTCTTCAGGACTATCTTGCTCAACGGCGAGCATCGGGAGTCAAACTGCGGTCCGCCGGTCATGCTCTCTTGAGATTCGTTTGCTTCATGGAGAAGCGCAGATGCTCCTACATTACAACGGCGTTGGCCGTGGAGTGGTCCATGCAAGGCTCTCATGCAAAATTGCAGGACTTGGCACAAGCGCAGTGCTTGGGTTTCGTTCGCGAGTTTGCAAAATACATGGCGACAATCGATCCTCGCACAGAGATTCCTCCGTATGGCGTATTGCCCCATCCCACTAAACACATACAACCCAAGAAGAAGAAAACAAAAGCAATCGAAATGACTAATTCACCAGCGCATGATTTGGGACAAGCGATCAATGATTACCTTGCCATGCGGCGAGCTCTGGGTTTCAAATTGCGATTATGTGGTAATGCCTTGCGCGAGTTTTCTTCGTTCATGCACGAGCGCGCCGCAGAGTATGTCACTATCAAATTAGCATTGGAGTGGGCTCAACAGCGAGCTACTTCTAAGCCCTCTACATGGGCACAACGCTTAGGCTACGTGAGAGACTTTGCGAAATTCAGAATCGCGACAGATCCAAGGACAGAAATTCCGGTCTGGGATCTGCTCCCATGTGTCAGCAAGAGATCGCGTCCGTATTTATATTCCGAGGAAGAAATACGAGCCTTACTGGATGCCACATCTACTTTACCGGTAAGCAGTGCAGCTGGCGTATTGAGGCGCCAAACATATTATTGCTTGATTGGATTGTTGAGTGTTTCTGGCATGCGTATTAGCGAGGCAGTCAATCTAAAAATGTCTGATGTCGATCTCGATAACGGCGTACTGACTGTGACAGACGGCAAATTCGGAAAGTCCCGATTGGTTCCGATACATTGCACCACGCAGAAGGTTCTCTCGAACTACAAATCCGCTCGCGACGAGTATCTAGGCATTCGTGGCTTCAGTTCTGAATATTTCTTTGTCACACATTTTGGCGGCCGAATAGATACAGCCGATGTTCGACGCAAATTTTATTCAATGTCGCGGTCCGTGGGTTTGCGCAACGAAGGACAAAACCGCGGACCTCGTATTCATGACCTTCGACATCGCTATGCCGTGACTACATTATTGCAGTGGTATCGTGACGGCGAAGACGTAGAGCGTAAGTTGCCGCTTCTCTCGACCTATCTCGGACACGTGAAAGTGAAAGACACGTACTGGTACCTGACGGCTTGCCCAGAGTTGATGGGACAAGCTGTCAGGCTTCTGGAGCAACGATGGGAGGAAAACCAATGACGAAACTTAAGTCTCCAACTTTCGCTGTTCTCCTTGAAAAATTCTTTACTGAACGACTAATGAAGCAGCGCAACGCAAGTCCTCACACAATCAAATCCTACCGCGATACATTCAGGCTTTTTCTTCGCTTTCTTCAGGATCGATTGGAGCAACCACCCTCAAAATTGGATCTGGCACAAATAGATGCACCACTCATTGCTAACTTCCTTGATTCTTTAGAGAAAGATCGAAAAATATCAGCGCGCAGTCGCAACCTCCGGTTGACCGCCATCCGCTCCTTCTTTCGATATGCAGCTCTTGAAGTGCCGGCGAACTCTGGACAGATCCAAAGGGTGCTCGCAATCCCCGGAAAACGACATGAGCGTGCCTTGATCAATTTCTTGTCGGAAGCAGAGGTGAAGGCCCTGCTTGCTGTTCAAGATCAGCGAACCTGGACAGGACGCCGCGATCATGCACTGTTGCTCGTGGCTGTTCAGACTGGAGTGCGATTATCTGAGCTCAGAGGACTGCAACGCCAAGATGTGGTCTTGGGTACCGGTGCACATGTGCGCGTTGTGGGAAAGGGACGCAAGGAGCGTTGTACACCGCTGACAAGACAAACAGTCGAAGTACTGAAGGCTTGGATGGAGGAACCAAGCAGGGGAAACACAGGCGCACTCTTTCCGAATTCTCGCGGCGAAACCCTTAGTCCGGATGGAGTTCAGTACATTCTGACAAAGTACGTCGCGATCGCTAGCCAGACCTGTCCATCGCTTGCCGACAAACGAGTCACTCCTCATTGTCTTCGGCACACGATGGCCATGACGCTTTTACTGGCTGGTGTAGATCGTGCAATGATCGCACTTTGGCTTGGCCACGAGTCGGTCGAAACCACGCAGATCTATTTACACGCGAATCTGGCTTTGAAAGAGCAACTTCTTGCCAAAACATCAATGCCGGATGGAAAGCCTGGACGTTATCTTCCTGACGATCAACTTCTGGATTTCCTAAACAGCCTCTGATCAATTCGAAAACTATGCCGCGTGTTGCAACCAAGGTGGTGAGTCGGTTCGGCTCACCATCACCATTTTGTGCTCACTAATTTTTGAACACGGGATAGTCCGGAACTCGGGATAATCTCCCACATCATGGATGCGCAGCGTGTATGGCAAGTTAGTTGCCTCGCCTGATATCT
>JBGAVL010000401.1:0-4526 GCA_044228145.1 Obscuribacteraceae bacterium (SeqCode) | reverse complement strand
TTTGATGGCGCGAACATGTTCAGGATAAGTCCCGTCGCCCAGCCAGCCGTTGCGCGTGCGGCGTTTTTTTACCAGATCTTTCAGCTGGCGCTCTACCTGAGCTGCATCTTTTTGTTGTTTCGGATCAACCCGACTGGCATCCCCCTGTTTCCCGGCGGTCGTTGTATTACCGGACGAAACATCTCGCGCCACTGCAATGTTCTGCGACACCAAAAGAGCGCACACGGCAAACAACAATGCACGACTTTGAGCTGTTCTCTTCACAACCGACCTCCCTGAGTTGCATCAGGATATAGCGCCGAGCGCGCTGAAGCAAATCCCGCCCGTACACACTGTTTTTAGACTAAGAGGTATTATGTTTGAAGAACCAAGGTGAGGCACCAATGCTAACCATCAGCGAATCAGTGGAAATTCCGGACGAAGAGTTCGAAATTACCTTTGCGCGCAGCGGTGGTCCGGGCGGGCAAAACGTCAACAAGGTCAACAGCAAAGCGGTTCTGCGCTGGAATGTGGTCGCCAGTCCGAGTCTACCCTTCGGCGTGCGAAACAGATTTCTTTCAAAATTTGCAAATCGTCTTACCACCGAAGGCAACATTTTGGTGACCAGTCAGAAAACGCGCGACCAGGGAAAAAACGTGGAAGACTGCCGGGAAAAACTAAAAGAGATGATACTAGAGGTGTTATATCCGCCCGTCATAAGACGCGCGACTAAACCGTCTCGCGCTGCAGTCCAAAGACGGACGGAAACCAAAAAATTGAAATCTTCGAAAAAGCAATTGCGGCAGGATCCAAAGGGCGATTACTGAAATTATTTTCGAGTCTGCTTCTTCTAAAATTCGCGGTGCGCTATGAGCGACGATGACGACAACAAATCAGAAATCAAAGACAATATAGACGAGGAACTCGAAGAAGAGGATTCCGCCGACGCGGCGCTGCAAGTAGCAGAAGCAGAAGCAGAAGCAGACCCGATCTGGTGCCTGGTGGCAAACGTCGCAAAAGAAATAGAATTTGGCGAGGAAAAGCAAATCAAAAGCGGCATCAAGCATTTTCCGGCAGGAGCCAAAGTGTATTGCTTTCCTCCGCTCTGGGGCGACGGTTATGAACGCATCAAAGTAATCGGCAGACACCGGGGTTCTCACAGATATGCAACCATGGTCGTCCAGTCTAAACATCTGACTAATTGGCGCGCAAAGCTGGTTTACAGCCCCTTCATCAGCAAACAGTTGAAAGGTCGCTGGGACGGCTCTGAAAAATCCAGGGAATTAGCAACCAAGCTAGCCGACTCGATCAATAGTGGCGGGTCGGTGAAACAAGAATCGGCTCCAGCCTCGTTTTTCGACCTCATAATCACATGGGTCCGAGCATTTATGAAGAAAGTGAATCGCTGAAACCCTCACGGGTCGGTGATCAAGGCAGGTTTTATCTTTGGGGCATTTTTCAAGAGATCTTATGAGATAAGATCTTCAGCCACGCAGTGCGGTCAAGACGTAGTGGTCATGGGAGAGCTATTCATGGAATTTCGCAAACTCGGCACAAGTGATTTAGAAGTCTCAACGATCGTATTCGGCGCCTGGGCGATTGCCGGATGGATGTGGGGCGGAGCTGAAGAGAAAGACGCCATCGAAGCCATCCATGCCAGTATCGACGGCGGCGCCACTTCGATTGATACAGCCGCGATTTATGGTTATGGGCGCAGTGAGGAAATTGTCGCCAAAGCAGTTAAGGGCAAAAGAGACAAAGTTCAAATCCTGACGAAATACGGTTTGCGATGGGACTCTACCGAAGGCGAGCATTTCTTCGACTGGTCTGATGAAGAGTATGGTGACAGAACCATCTACCGCAATGCCCGCAAGAAAAGCATTGTTCAAGAATGCGAAAACAGCCTGAAACGGCTGCAAACTGATTACATCGACCTCTATCAATGTCACTGGCGCGATCCGTCCACACCGCTTGAAGAAACAATGGAAGCGATGCAGCAACTACTCAAAGAGGGCAAGATTCGTGCTGCCGGCGTCAGCAATTTCTCCGTCAGCGACTTAGAGGAAGCGACAAAAGTCTGCCCGGTGGCTTCCAATCAACCGCCTTACAGCATGCTCGTGCGCGACATCGAAAAGGATGTCCTGCCGTACTGCCGAGAGCACAATATCGGCACCATTGTGTACAGCCCACTGCAACGTGGGTTGCTCACCGGCAAGTTCAAACCCGATGTGCAATTCAAGGACGGAGATCACCGCGCCAGGCAAGTTCACTTCCAACCGGAAAACATCAAACGCGTCAATGCGTTTCTCGACAAAATCAAACCAATTGCCGAAGGGCATGGAGCCACCCTCGGGCAGCTCGTCATCGCCTGGACAATTGCTCAACCGGGAATCACAGCAGCACTTGTCGGCGCACGCGACGCTGCACAAACCAGGGAGAACCTCAAAGCGCATAACGTCAAATTGTCCAGAGAAGACATTGACGAAATCGACAACAAATTGCGCTCGCTCGAGTTGACTGCGGCAGCTCATTAAGCTGACAAGAAGGAATAAAAATGAAGTTAAATCATTACATTACATTAGGGCGCTCCGGCCTTAAGGTCAGTCCTCTCTGCCTTGGTGCCATGACCTTTGGCGAAGATTGGGGGTGGGGAAGCTCCGAAGAAACAGCCCGCGCAATTTTCGATGCCTATGTCGAAAAAGGCGGCAACTTCATTGATACCGCCGATGGTTACACAAATGGAAAGAGCGAAGAGCTGGTAGGCAAATTCGTCAATGCAAAGAAATTACGAGACCAGATCGTAATCGCCACCAAATTCACATTCTGCGCGCAGCCCGGCAATCCGAATGCAGGCGGCAATGGCAGGAAAAACATTTATCGCGCACTGGAAGGCTCGCTGAAGCGCCTTGGCACAGACTATATCGACCTCTATTGGTTGCACGCCTGGGACATGTTCACGCCTGTTGAGGAAGTGCTTCTCACTCTCAATGACCTGGTCAAAGAAGGAAAAATTCGCTATTTCGGATTGTCGGATGTGCCCGCCTGGTACCTGGCAAAAATGCAAACAATTGCCGAACTGAAGGCAATGCATAAATTAATCGCACTGCAGGTTGAATATTCATTGTTGGAGCGCACGATAGAAAACGAGCACATATCAGCATGCAAGGAGTTGGGCGTCGGCATCTGTCCATGGAGTCCGCTGGCCAGCGGCATGCTCACAGGGAAGTACAAACGCGACAAGCTCGAGTCGGGCAACGGCAGAATGTCAAAACTGAAAGACACCGGCAACCCCAGCTTTGAAAAACTCTTTACTGACCGCAATTGGAAAATCGTCGACAAGCTTGTGAGTTTGTCCAAGGAAATCGGAAGGACCCCAGCGCAAATAGCCTTGAATTGGGTAACTTCATCACCCGGCATCACGTCGACAATTATCGGTGCCACCAAATTACCGCAGCTTGAAGACAACCTCGGCGCGCTCAATTTCGTGATCAGCAAAGAGCACAGAGACGAACTGGATGAGGTAAGCGGGCTCGAACCTGCCCACCCATATGTTTTCTTCAGCGTGCCCATGCAAGCCATGATCAACGGCAACGCCAAAGTGAAAGGCTGGTCTTAAGCATTCCGCAGCTATCGTGCCTCCGCTGTCTGCTTCGTGTCAGTTCCGTGAATAAAAGGCTCGTATTCTTTGACTACATTTTTGTACTCGTAGAACCACGGCCACCAGTGGCGCAGTCCATTCAGATACATAGCCTTGGACGCTTTTTCAGCAGGCCACTTCTCAGTCACCATACCGCCTACCGCTGCATAAAATTGCGTTCTATCCCGCGCCACTTGATCGCAGATATAGACGGGCGTCATATTGGGATCATTCATGACTTTGACGAACTTTGAAATTTCTTCGTTGCCTGGTGCAATGAACAAACCTGTTGGTATATGCACCCAATTTAGTCCGATTTCATTGGCTTGCTTTTCTTTTTTGACCAGCCGATTGAGGCGGACGTTGACGATCGATTTCACGCCCTGTGCTTTCAGCTCAACCATCTTTTTGTGACTGGGAATCGGACCCCACAAAACCAGTGAATTTACTTCGCCAGAACGGCAACCTGTCAGCGCGATGCATGCCATGACCAGAAGAATGAAATAAACAGGCAGTCTCTGGCCGAATCCAATTCTCGAATCTACATTTCTTCCCAGCGCCAAACTTCTCATCGGGTTCTCCAAATTTCGCCTCAAACTGCTGACGCCTGTGAGACGCATATGCAGGCTTGTGGTTCCCGAGGCAGTCAGACACCAGTGAAAAGGCTCTGCAGAACGAAATTCAAGCCTGCAAGCTAGTTATTTGTTCGCAATTTAAGAATTAACTTCTGACACTTTCTAGTCTGTGGCACCAGCCCGCCGTGCCGCTCTACGAGCCAGTTTCCACAAGTGCCACTTATAATGCTGTGTGCGAAAGCGATGAAAGCCACAGGCGACCATTTCCCTGTAGGCATCCGAAAAAGACCATCCACAGCGAACCACACGGTAGATTGCCATTAGCAGACCTGTAC
>JBGAVL010000400.1:0-4533 GCA_044228145.1 Obscuribacteraceae bacterium (SeqCode) | reverse complement strand
GTTATGCGTTTTTTTTGCTCTTTCCATTCTTTATGGGCATATACCTTGCAGGTTCTCAGGTTTTTGTATGAGCGAGAAAGAGACAGAGCAAAAAATCGACCAGCCCGCCTTTCCTTCTGATTCGCCAGCAGTGAAAGCGGAAGGGCAATTTACTTCTGTCGACAAACAAGACATCCACACTCTGGCAACAGCTGCGAACAAAGTCACACAGAAGGATTCCGCCACGATGGAATCTCTCTCTGATGAAAGGATTGCCGAGATCAAAGCGAAAGGAGGGTTTCAGAAATTCGAGATCACTGGGCTGTCTGGCGACGAGAACGTCGTAGTCCATGAAAAACGAGCCAGCCAGGCGATTGAGCCCCCGCCGCCCGTCAATTTGACTGACCCTGAATTTCATTCGGCAGTTAGGCTGAACATTCAAGTTACCAACGTTCCTGAAGTATCTCAACCACTTACCGCCGAAGAGGTTCTTCAGCACATTAGCCAAGTTTTTGAATCGGGCGCTCAAACTGTCAGACCAGTGACGAGTTACTTGTCTCAGCCAAATGCGATAAACAATGATTTATCGCAATTGTCGGGAGCTGTGCTAAACCATCTCTCCCAAGCTGATGCCATCAACAGCGACATAATGACGTTAGCAAATCACTTTGCTCTAAGTCCCGATCAGTTGAACCAAGACATTGGCTCTTTCGTCTCTCCTTTCCTCGACCAGATCGACCATCCATTAGAGCCAAACGAACGAGCAACTTTAGCTGGAATGCTGATGCCTCTTTTCTGTTTTGAAGGCAATGCAAAAGAGCCGATAGATCCAAATACGGTTAAGCAAATGGGTATAGAAGGCATGACTGATACACAACTTCAGTCTCTGGGAATTCGTAAGTTTTCAGACGCCGGCGAATTCTCTATGCCTGAAATTCCAGAAAGTCTCAAACATCTCGAAATTCAAAAAGCTTCGCCGGAGCTGATTGATGCTATCAGAGCAAAAGGGCGCACCGTAATAATTGCTGAGCCTGGCTCGCCCGTTTATCTTAAACTGCAAAGCATTGGTGCCGTAGGTGCCGCTGATGGTATGTATATTGAACTTAAACAAGGAGGCACAAAAATTGCTGCTTTAGAAGAATACCTTCATGGCACTCAATTCAAGCTAGGCTTGATCGACGATCTACCTCGTGAAATAGCCGAGGTTCACGTAAAGGATTTCATGCTTCGTCATCCTTCTCTTTTGGGCCTGACGAAAAACGACCTGCTCGTAATTGAAGAACTCAAAAGGATCGAAATTGAAAAGGCACTCCTTCGCGGTTTCAAATGGACAGGAAGGTAAAGTTAAACATGCCTAAATACTTATTCAAGATAACAAAAATAGTGACGGCGGGGACAAACTTGCATGTAGTCTCCGATGCACCAGCCTCAAAGTTGGACTACCGACATGGCGATATCCTTGAGCTTCGAAAGCCGGATGGATCCACATTGCAAACTAGCAGCAACATTGTCTTGATTGATTCACAAGAAGACTATCCATTGGTTGTCTCTCTGCCGGACTTAAATGAACAATCCGTCACAGTCGGTACTGAAGTATGGCTTGCCGACGTTGAGCGCAAGTCTCTGAAACCAAGTCGCCACTGGCAACCTGCCCAGTAAGTCTCGCTCTGCGCGCTGAGATCTTGCGGGCTTCGTTGTGAAAAGTGTGGAGGCATCAATCAGTTATGATTGGATACACTAGTGGTGCGCAACCAGCATGATAATTCAGTATATAGACACTGAGACTGTTTCCGGGAGAATTCCGCTAAAGGTTTCTCTGGGTGACAAAATTCTTGTAACACGAAAGTCTCCATTGCAGTTTCCTGACTTTCAAGACGAATTGCTCAGGTGGAGAAATAGCAGGTGCTCTAACCCGTCCGTGCTGATCGTGCTGCCGGACGAGCATGTATCAACCTATCATGCAGTAATCGAATTTTGCACCGAAAAATGTACGCTGCGCGATTTGGAAAGCAGTAATGGAACCACGCTCAATTCCAATGCCTGCAAGAGGCTGGTTGCATATGAATTGAAACAGTCTGATGTAGTCTGCATTGCCGGCCAGGAGTTCTTTATTGAAATTGTTGCTCCTTTTTCAGATACGACAAGTCAATCAGAAGGCATTGGGCTGCCGACAGTCAAAGGAGAGACGGCCCAATGGATAGAGGATGAGTTGAAAATCGATCGGCAAATGTGGGCGCGCCAGGGACCGTATCTTTGCGGAACTTGCCGAGAGAAGGTCTTACCGAGCGACAAGGCGTGTCGCAACTGTCTTCAGCAAATGAATGCGCAAAATTTTTTGCTGACGCCTCACACTACTATCGATTTTGGGCTTCGACTGTTGAACCTGGGAGTTAGGTGGGATCGTTGTTTCTTTGATGCTGTGATAAATAGTTCTGGCATGCCTGCTTTTGTCGAAATGCAGGCAGTGCATAACCGTGACCTTCCGGAAAGAGACCTGGAGGCTTCCGCCTGCGATCTTCTGCACTTACGTCATGCCGGATTGTTTCGCCTTTTTGCCTGGTTTGACGTAGCTGCTCCAGGGTGGAAGTACGACAAGTCTCACGTGCGCGTATATGAGCATCTAGAAGCTGTAAATCTTGCTGCAGTTGCAAGAAATGGACCAATTGCCTGTTCCATCGCTGCGGAAATAGTCTTAGCCGCGACCAGTACAGCACTCTTTGCGCTCGAAAATAATTGCTGGCAGTTTGCCGATCATCTGGATATCGGCCAAATATGGCTGGTTCCCTCATCCGGAGGCGGATATGGTTTGAAGCTTGACTGCCATAGGCAAAATCTTCTGTCATGGCGAGAGTCTGGATACGCAGAGTCCGTGCGCAGACCATTATATTCTGCCGCGGATCTCATCACTGCTGCAAGAGGAGTTGATCATGCAGCGAGAATCGAGCATTCTCGCATTCTTAACGCGGCGATTATTCTCTATCGCCTGATTGCCGGCAATTTGGCGCAATTTCCTGAAGTTTGTCTAGATCTAGATCCTTGGAGAGATTGGTGCATTGAAGAGTTGCCATCCAGCATGGAAATATCAGCACCAATTGCAGATCTGATTTACTCTTGTCTGGGCCGCGATACGCGCAGGATGCCGATTAATCTGAGTGAGTTTGCAGAGAGGCTATCGAGTGCATCTCCTGTGGCCTAACTCAGCATGTATTTGCACTCAATCCAGCAGATAAAAAGAGATTTTCCGATCCTTTTCGAAGTCTGATTGTCAGTATAAAGATAATTCCGTTCGACGCTGAAGCAGCTGATACCTTCGGTCTCCGAGATAACGCCTAACAACCGCTTGCAGCCAATTTAGCCTGATACTTGTTTCGCACATGCTCCAGCTGAGCCAGTTTGTTCTCCTGGCTTTCTGTCCAGTTGGCATGATGCATGATCGCATCATCGGGCACCAAAATTTCGTCGCCGGGTTTCCACGCTTTGCCGGATTCGGTTCCTGCGCCGAAGAAGGACGGTGGTAGATAATTCCACTTAAGTCCAAATTGGTTTGGTATGTTGGGCAATGCAGAAAAACTGCCGTCTGTTCTGCTGAAGGCTTCAGTGACCAGCTCATCGTAGCGTAGACCACGGCTTTCTTGCTTGACACCACTTCTGATCAATTCAAGGTTGAGCACAGCTTGATCGTCCAGGTCGCTGCGTCTCGTCAGCTGTAATTTGATCTCCTGAAACAGATTCAAAACCGGCCAATCCGCCTTAAGGATCATGAATCCTGCGCACAGATGTCCCTGCGGCGAGTCGCGCTGTACAACCAGATCATTGTCGCCGATGAGCCGTGGGATTTTGGAATGAAACGCTTGAAAGAATTGAACATCTACATCCGAGTAGATGAAAAAATCTCTCCAGCATTGTCTGATGGCATCGACCAGGAGATCGGTTTTTGTTTCCATCACTCGGTTGAATTCGCTGCTTCCATACGCAAGCGCATCTTTTTGACGTGAGTCTGAAGAGACTATTAGTTCGAACTTATCTGGCAAAGAAGCCAAAGAAGGCACAAACCACTGGTCTTTGAAGACAGAGCGCGATTGGGTGCTGAGTGTGTAAATTCTCACTAGCGAGTTACTTGGTTCAATATAGTGGGACAATCGTATGCCTATACCTGTGTGTGCCGCGTTACAGGCGCTTTATAGATTAGACGAGATGGTCGATTTCAACAACCGGCGAGACAACCTGACAGTCGAGTACGTCGATCGTGCCGACTTGCCGCCATTCGTCAGCGTAATCGTACCTATGCTGCACAATTCCGGTCGTATGTTGCATGCCATTGAAAGTTGGGTCAATCAGACTTATCCACAAGGCCGTTTTGAAATTGTCGTCGTTTCGAAAAAAGATCGCTCGGACATGGAGATGGATGTGCGTGCAAGATTGCGCTTGCATGACGTTGTGATTTTCGATCCGACGCGTGATTACTACACAGCGATGAATTCTGGTGCCCGTGCGGCAAAAGGCGACATCCTCATTTTTGCCGAATCCCATGTCACAAGCGAGCCAAACTGCCTG
>JBGAVL010000003.1:0-61644 GCA_044228145.1 Obscuribacteraceae bacterium (SeqCode) | reverse complement strand
CCGCCCTCAGAGAGTCGATCTCGGATAGTTGGGCCAAGGAGAGGATATGAGAAAAGTTGCTGCGCAAAGTGTCATGGTATCAGTTTTGACGATTTGTCTTGGTAGCCAGAGTCTGGCGCAACACTGGTCGAAAAAGGCTTTCGATGCCAGTTACGATGTACAATCCGCCTCCGGTAAAACGTCCTTGCGGATGGTCACCGATGGACAAGGTCGTTCACGCCAGGAAATGAGTACGTCTTCAGGCAAAGTGGTTTCAATAATCGATGCGCCGAACAAAATGATGTATCAGGTGATGGAATCGCAGCGCATGGTCATGAAGATGCCGTACCAGGATTCCAGTGTCAGCATCACCGACGAACAATCTGCCAAAGCGGCGAATGCAAAGCCTCTGGGCGTCAAAGTTATCGACGGACATCCCTGTCATGGTTGGCAGACTGTTCAGAAAAATGCGACGACTGAAAGCTGGATCGGTGACGACATCGGTTGCGTGGTTGTGTCGACTACTAAAGCTCCAGATTACACAAGTGGGATGAAACTTCTGAAGTACTCAGCGACTAAGCCGAGTCCGTCAGATTTTGTTATTCCATCCGGCTACAAAGTTATGGATACGTCTGGAAACGTAGTTCGTTAATTATTCAAAGAGAGCGCAATGCAAAGACACTCTGTACTCGCAAGATATGCCGTGTTTCTGATTGCCTGCGTTGCATTTACAGGCATTTTCTTACTGCCGACGTCCGCACTGGACGATGCAGCTCAGCCAAGCGATGCCAGTTTGCAGGTTGTGGTGGTGCCGAAATTCGATCTGGAGAAAGGCAGTACGCCGACAGAAAGCAGCCTTGAAGAAAAGAAGATTGAAAAACGGCTGGCACCAGTAAATGCTGTCGCCGGTATTTCCGAAGTGGTCGGACGCACATTGAAGCGCAGAAAAGGGAAGGGCGCGATCATTTTGCTCGACGATCTGGCCAGACCAGGCGACAAGCTAGACTAGAACGGTTGGTTATCCGGCATGAAGCCTGAAGAAATTGCTCGCTGCATGATCGAAAAATATGCGTCGTGTCTTTATTACACGGACAGCGGTTTTCTGCGCAATTATCTGGAAGGTGAGGATATTCCGCAGCGTCCTTATCTTACTTTTCGCACCATGTACAGGCTGCCCTATTTTTTTCGCTTTGAATGGCAGGATCACTTTTCGGAGGATTCTCCCTGGCGAGAGCATATGGTAGGTTGCGACGGACAAACCGCGTTTTCTAAGTACGCAGATTCCGGATTGACGGAGCAGTCCAGTCTGAAATACGCGATTGCAGAGGCAAATGCAGTAACGCGCAATGCAGTGGCTCAAATATCACAACACTTTCCCGAGCTCGATCTTCTCCCTGTCAGCTGGCTCAAGCGTCATAAGAATTTGACCTGGATTGGCACAGAAGAGGCCAACGGTAAGGAATGTTTCTGCATCGCCAGCAGCGTAAAGAATGCCCAGGACAGCATGCTCTGGATTGCCTGTGACGATTTCTCGCTCAGACGCGTGAAGACTTATACAGTGGTCACAGCCGATGTTGCCAATCATGTGGCGGATATGGCCAGGAATTTGGGTGTAGGAGATGCTGACCTTTCCGGTTTACCTCGCGAAAAGCAACGCGCTTATATCGAAACCAATTACGAAGAAGTGGGGTTCGATCGAGAATTGGCGATTAAAGATTTCGCCATGCCAAAGGAATAAACCATATAAGTTCTCGAAATCGCGCATCACAACCAGGCTGCACAAAACCTGGACAAGAGAATGGGTTTTTCTCCGGTGCGCAATCAACACCTGATCAAAGTATCTGGAGGTTGAAAAATGATCTGTATGGACTCCACAATGTGAAACTTCAGTATTGCGCACTCATCAATGGTTGATATTTTTGATAGAGCAGAAAGAGTGTGGCTTTGTCTCGCCTTGAGAGAACCGGCCAATTCGTATTGGACATTGAGAAAAACATGATGTCGTGATTATTTGTCGAATGTCCTTGCAATCCCATGGCATGCCCGAGTTCGTGCAAGCAGGTTTTCTTCATTTCTTCATCGCTCAAAGGCTGCTGATTGTTTCTGTCAATCGTCAAAATGCGAATATCGGCGCGGTCAATTTCAATGAAATCATGTCCTCTGTCTACTGAGGCAAGCAGGCAAACTCCCTGTTCTACATTATGTCCGGTCGGCTTCACGTCATATGGATTGCCTGTCCATTCAGCTGTCAAGTCAGCCTGCTCCTTCGTATTGACGAGAACATACTGCAGACGACCCTGCCCTGCCTTCATCCAGGAATTGAGCGCATCGAAAAAACCGACCCGGAATTCCGGTTTGTATCCAGCCACACCATCGCCTTGTGATACCCAGACTTTGATAGGCAGCCGATTGGGCGGCCATCGGTAATAGCGCCCTGCTTCGACGATAGCGCCGCCATAATCAAGCGCCTGCGGATCTGATCTTTGCTCGGCACTTTTTTCCGTCAAAGCGACAATCATGTTTTGTATTTGCACTATATCCGGTGCAAACTTTCAAGAAGAGCGACATAGAAGAAGCAGAATCAGCATACTACAACGAAAAGCCGCCAAACGACGGACACCGGACAAACATATTGGACCCAATCCACAATGGTGTCGGCATCGCCTTTTCTCTTGCCGCCAATGGTCGGGCGTTTCGCTTTGCAAACACGCAGGAATTTACCGACAATTATGGACAGTTCGATCGCCTGCCGAACGACTTAAGCCGCCCCTTTTACGTTGGTGGCACGCTGCCCGCCGGATGGGCGGTTCAATGCATATCCATCTCATGGGAGCCAGCACCGCAAGCGATGACGCCGGAAGCAATTGCAAAGTTACATTCCTACAAGCACCCCACCAAAAACCTGGAACGCTACTTCGCAGTGGCATGGGCAAAGCAACCTGTTGAGACGAGAAATTTCAACGGCATGCAACAGTTTCGCGTCGTCGTGACGCCGCAGAAAAATTGGAAACCCGGACTCTACTATGTCGATATCCACGCACAGTTCAGGAGCGGGAAGCCACAAATGATTTCGCGCAGGACGCTCCTTTGTCCTTAGAACATTTCCCTGAAACCTCTGCAGGACTTTCCATCAATTCCTGAATCAGCGCACAGTCATTGCCGCCCAGCTAATTACGAGCAGCCGAGACAACTCAAACCTCTTACTGCGCCTGCCAATACTGCTCCATAACACTCACCGTCGAATACCCTTGAGCCAGAGCTGCCTTCATGTCCGCGTCTGCCAATTTGTTCTGACCTGAACGCCTATATGCCTCGGAGCGAATGCGATAGTTAGCCGGAGCTTTGTCTCCATGTTCAACAAGTTCGTTCAAAATTTCAATGGCTTCTTCATAATCCCGGAGAAAAACCAATGCCATTGCTCTACTTCTGGAGATTCGCTGTTCGTTTATCATTTCATCTGCTTTAAATCGCTCAATCAACTTTTCTACCTTAACCTTGTCACCTGATCTCGCTGCGATCTGAAGGCGAACCTGCATTGCTCTGACGCTATCAGGCTCAACCTCGAGGGCTTTATCAGCAAGTTTTCGAGCTTGCTCAATATCGCCCTTAATAAGCAAACAACAAGCCTTGTCGGCATAACCTACCGCTGCATCGGGATATCGTTCGATGAGTTGGTCGACTGCCCTCAATGCCTCGTTAGCAAAAGACCTGCCTTTAGCAATATTTACTGCTGAGAGAATTTCGGTGGCTTGCCAAAAATTCTTATCAAGTCCAAGTGCTGTTTGCGCGTCAGCAATGGCCTTCTCGCATTCTCCCATCTGGAAGTAAATCTTAGATCGCGTCGCGTAAGCACCCGGAGACTTATCGTCTAATTCCACTGCCTTGTTGGCGTCAGCAAGAGCCTTTTCCAACTCAAAGAGATCCAAGTAGGCTTCTGCCCTGGTTACGTATGTATACTTCTGCTTTGGATCAATCATAAGCGCTTCGGTTGCCTCAATCACGGACTTTTTTGACTCATCCATACGAAGATGTGCAACAGCAAGCGTAGAATGTATGAAGGCCTTGCTCGCGGCATCTACCTCTGAAGACAGGGACTTGGTCAGCGAGCGCACAGCCTCTTTATTCTTACCCTCATTGAAGTAGACATTTCCCAACTCGCGATGATACCAACCCGTTTTTGCATCAAGTTCAATTGCTTTGAGCAAGTCGGCTTGTGCGAGTTCTGATTTTCCAATTCGACTTTCGCAAAGTCCTTTGTAAGCCAAATACTCAGCGTCGGCAGGAGATGACCTGAGCTTTTCATTGCATATCGCAATCACTTCGTCATACTTGTTCTGCGATAGCAGATTGCGAAGAGGCAAATACTTGTCGCTGAAAGAGAAGATGCTGCAACCGCCAATGGTGATGGAGACAAGAACCAAGCATGAGATTGAGAGAAACATTCGCATCGCACCGACTCTGGTCTTACCTGGCAGCGTGAAACGCTTTTTGATGCCCAAATGCATTGAATGGTTCTCCACGTGATTTTGAGATTGACGATGAGTTAGTCACTAAGTACAGATTGTTAACGACTATACCCCACAACTTCTTGACAATCGCCGTTTTTCAGGTTTTGTTAACCACCATAATCTGTGCAGGATACAGGGAAAAGGTGCCTGAGCGCTGCGCCCCATGCGTTCGCGGGTTCGAATCCGGCTTGGAGCAAGTGTAGACGCTATTGGAAAGACACTCCTCGCCCATGTGCTAACTTGAGAAATAGAGCGAGCGCTTTTCGCAACAGCAGGGAATATTTGATAATGTCACGATTTCAGCGATTGAGGTCTCACATGAAACCGATATACAGCGCATTCGTTTTTCTTCTCATTTATCTAGCGATGTCTGCCCTGTTGCCGTCGGTCGAGGCAAGATCCAACGACGTGAAAAAGGGCGAGGAAACATACAAGGCGAATTGCGAGGCTTGCCACCAGGCTGGCAAAAACGTCATCAAAGAGGGCAAAGACATCATTACCTCAAAGCATATTTCCTCTTTGACAGAGTTCGAAAATTTTCTTCGTGAGAAACATGGGCTCATGCCTGCATTTCCGCACATTGCAAATAACAAAGACCTCGTTCAACCCTTGTACAAGTACGTCAAGACCCTCAAAGATCAAGACTGGGAATATGAACCGGAAGCCTCCGAGAAAACACCGATAGAGCCCTCGAAGAAAGGTCCCTCTGAGCCGGTTGAACCACCAGTGAAACATCTATAGAATTAAGCCAATCGGGAGGCACCAGAAAAAAAGCGATGGAAGAAAAAAAGCTGGAGCGAAATATAGACCTGAATGAACCAAACTCCCGGTGTGATTCATTACCTCTAAGTACGGCCAATGACGCGGTCGCTAAGGGCGAAAGCGAACCAATCGTGAAGAGCAACGAAAGAAAGGTCCTTAAGGATGACCATAAAATAGTCGCTCAGAGCAACCGAAAATCGCCCCTTACCTTGCGCAGTTTGCAAACTGAGTATTCGGCAATTGATAAAGCAGTATTCCTGGTGCTCACATTCATCATCTCAATGTTCTTTCTCTTTATGTCTTATTCGACCGTTTACGCTTACCCATGGCAGTCTGATTGGGGAGTCGCCACTGGAAAGATAACAGGGATAGTGGAAGGTTATAAACTCTGGCGGCATGTTTATTACACCTATCAAGTCAACAATTCTTCCTACACTTACCATCAAGGTTTTCAATGCTACGGATATTGTGTTTCGCCAGGAGAATCGGTGACCGTAAGGTACCGACCTGACGCACCAAGTATATCCGTGATTCAAACCGGTGCAAATCCAGTTACGTTCCTTTATTTGACAGCTGGAATTCTTCTTCTAATGGCATTTTTCGGCAAACTTTTCGAGGACGTTCGGAAAGTTCCATCCGATCAAGACTGAAGTCATGAATTCATAGGCACTTCGCCGGGATTATGAACAATGTGCTATTCCAAGCCGGAAGGCTCCGCAAGTGGAACTGCAGTTCTCTTCAAATCAAAGACTCCATTTTCCTGCTTCTGAAGGAGGAAATCTTTCACCGGCCCAAGATTGCCAAACCTATGCATATTCGAAACAATCCAGTAAGGAAGTTCATGGTTTGTTCTAGCATCAGTGATATCAATCATCTCTACCCCTGGAATTTTTGCCAATGCATCGGTCAAAGAACCAGGTGAGCCCAAACGCCTGAAACCGCCATGAGCAAGTGCCGCAGTTTTCAGTCTATCGTCGGTTCTGTTGAAATAAACACGCGTCACTGATGCATTCGAAGCGAATAATTTTGCGTGATTCAAGAACGTCTTACCATCAACATCTGCATTCGACATGATCAATTCTTTGAACTTCTCGCCCGAATCATTCTCATCGCTCCAACCGTTGCGACGCACCATCGCCCGATCCAATATGAGCGCACCCATGCTATGTGCGAGCAAAGTCATATCCTTTGCCCCCAGCGTTTTCTTTGCAGATCTCAAAGAGGAGAGAAAGCCATCGACAGTTTGCTCAGCCAAAGTTTCATTCTCCAAATACCGCGTAAACCCTTTTGGAGAAACCCAATCGTAGAGAAGGACAGGCACCTGCATGTGACTGGCAATCCTGGCAGCCCTGGTGATGGAAGTATCAAAAGTTGCGCAGCATCCATGCAGGAAGATAATTGACTCCTTGCTTCCGGAATGATTTCTGCAGGAATCGAACGCGGCAACGAGTTCGTCTCTAGTTAGAGTCGCGTTCTTGACCGTACATAGCTCATGAGGAACGTTAGGAGACAACCTTTTGGCATCATGATCTATTTTGAAACGCTGCCACTGCATTCGCTCTTCGGTGGTTGAATCCAACGGAGTGCGCACAGGAAATGGCACCAAAACGTTTTTCACGCCATACAAAAGACCATCGTTATTCTGCTCTTCGGAGTATTCGACACTGCCATTCTTGCCGACATATGTGCGATTAGTAGCGAAGAAAACAGGTATCACGAGCCAGTCTTTGACGCCTTTAGTATCGTCGGGAGCCGGCTTCATGTAATACGAGCAAGAACACAAAATCTGAGTCGACACAACCAGCAACAAAAACATTAGGGCTGGCAATACGCAGCTGGTGCGAAATCGACTAACTCGTCCAAGCGACTCACTGTTGATTAAATTCATCGCTAAAGGATATCAGCCATGCACTTAATCTTCTAGCTTACCCATTCGCTTAGGCAAACGACAAAGCGCGACAATTTATCGCTCCTGTATTCTACTGTGCACAGCATCAGACTACCGCTTGTCATCCACCTGGTTTTGAATGGATTCTTCAGAATTGGCTATGCTTTTCGCAGTCAGGCGACAGTGGCGAACACTCGGAGACCAAAATGAAAGTTTTTATCGTGCATGCCCATCCTGAGCCGAACAGCTTCAACGGAGCAATGACCAGACAGGCGACGGAAACGCTCACCAGAGCCGGCCACGAGGTCAAAGTCTCAGACCTCTATGCGATGCAATTTAATCCCGTCAGTGACCGGCGCAATTTCAAGTCCATTAAGGACGCCGACTATTTCAAACAGCAGGTCGAGGAAGCATATGCCTCGGAAAACAACACCTTTAGCGAAGAGGTCCAAAACGAGATCGACAAAATGGAGTGGTGCGACACGCTCATCTTCCAATTTCCGCTCTGGTGGTTTGGTCTGCCCGGCATCATGAAAGGATGGGTCGACAAAGTATTCGTGATGGGCAAAGTTTATGGAGCCGGCATGAAGTATGAAACCGGTCGCTTCAGAGGCAAAAGGGGACTCTGCGCAACCACCACAGGTGGTGCCAGAGAACATTATCTTCCGGGCGGGCACACCGGCGATATGAATGCGGTGCTCATGCCAATACAAGTGGGAATCTTTCAATTCACCGGCTTTGACGTAGTGCCGCCATATGTGGTCTATCAGCCCGCTCATATCCGCGAAGCTGAACGAAAAGAACACCTGGCGCACTACGCAGAATACGTACTGCAGATTCCCACAATGAAACCATTGTTGCAATTCGAGGCGTAGGGGAGCAAATTGACTGGGCTATGGTCGCACGACCAATAGATCCTCAATCATCACTACGGCATAGGGCTTGCCTAAACTCCAAAAGCCGACTCAATCGCCGCCATCGCTGCAAGTTCCTTGTTGTGCAAATGAATCTTGGGCAGCAGCATGTCAATTCTCTCACATGTACTCTCGGTGATGAGTATTCGCTGCTGCTCGGCTGCGTCCAAATCTAACATGCCGGCGGCAATAAATGAAAGCTCTTCCGCGTCAACATCATCAGAGAAAGTGCACTGCAAATCTTTCTTGTAGACCCGCCGGACCAACACACTTAACTGATTCATCCCAGATCTGAGAGCAGTCACAGAGCGCGACTGCGTGCGGGGAATTGGGTCATCGTGCAAAGTAGAATAACTAGCCAACAAATATGGCTTGTACTGATAATAATTCTTGATTATTGCTCTGTCCCCACCAACTGCGACGATATCCGAGCGCCCATCAGGACGTCTTACCGCCTGAACAACTCGTGCAATGCAGCCTATTTCACCACTAGAATCCTCAGCTTCAGAGTTGAGCAGAATTTCACGATATCTCATCTCGAAAATATGTAACGAGATAGTTGAATTCGGGAAGAGAACAACTCCTGGGAGGGTAAACACTGGAATTCTGGCTCTCATAGATCTGTGCAATTTCTTCACCAATGATGCGTTCACTATATTCTTATCTCGAGTATGAGGCCCGACCGTGAACAACCGGTGAACTTCTCTGCCCGGACACGAAAAACCCCTCGTCTCCCTCCTAGCCCCAGACAGCGAACAAGGTGTGAATCGGAGCACCTTCATGAATTTTGCCATGTCACACTGATGTCAAACGCCAATGCTAGGTTGTGTTTAACAACATTGAAACTGGTTTTTTAGAGGTTTTCCATGACCGACAGATTTTGCTCGCCCTCGCAAGTAGATGGCATAGCCGCACAGCTAAATGCCGGCAACCGAGACGCTTCGATCAAATTAATCAACGAATGCACCGTGAACATGGTGACAAACAGTGATTACTACAGAGACATGAACCGAGATGCAGAGCGAATTCTACGCGGCGATCCGGAAGCGATGAGGAATGCCGAAGCGAGTTTCGCCAGGGTTGCTGAAGACGAGAGGCGGCTCTGGCAATCGATGCGTGACGCGGCTATGAGTAGAAACCCAAATGGACTTTGCCAGCTGACCATCGTCGAAAATCAGGCACAAGGTCCCCACATAGAGCTGACTGGCCCGCAATGCCGCTAGAATGAGCCTGGTTCTACAAGAAGCCTCAATCAGAGCCTTTCTGACGGCAGTTGAACCCTACTTCAGTTTAGGACTTGAATATACACTCGATTTTTGCTTGAAGCGCATTCCAGGAAGGCTGGAGTTTGGATGAAGGAAAGTTCGCAGAGCCGGTGATGTATGATGTGTTCGCAACGATCCTCATTTCCCAGTCAAACCCATACGCTGAGCTTCAAGCCTTGCGAATTGCCAAAACTGTAGTCAATATTTCAATCCAGATTTCAGTTTTGTCCACCATTGTTTTTTGCATGGTGGCAAATGCGCAAGCAACAAAAAGTGTTTCCGCCCCTCATTCTTCTTCCGCTCCTGCTTCTGCCTCAGCGCCACAACTATTTATCGATGCTAAAAATGCAGCAACCAGGAAGAATTTCCCACTGGCGTATCGCAATCTCAGTCAGTTGTTAAATTTAGAGCCGAACAACTACCAGGCGCGCATGGCGAGAGCAGACGTGCTTTTCAATCTGGAAAGATTTGACGAAACACTAAAAGAAATCGATATCATTCTGGCTAAGCAACCCCACAATACCGAGGCGATGATGACTCGCGCAGATTGCTACATCGAGCTCGGCAACAGAAGGCTCGACCGCAGCTACTTTGATCGCGCCGTCAAAGAATTTACTAAAGTCATATCGCTGGAACCGAAAAACGCCACTGCATTCAATAATCGCGGTCTATGCTACAACATGAACGGAAAGTACAAACAAGCAATGGCGGGCTATAAAACCGCATGCCGACTCGAGCCAAAGGAAGCCAAATTTGTAAAAAATTGCGCCGCGCTTTACGTTCAGCTTGGCGACTTCCAAATGGCAAAGTCCGAATGTCTAAAAGCACTATCCATTGAGCCGAAACAATTCTACAGATACTACGACCTGGGCCGGCTTTATTTGAGTCACGGCGATGCAAAACAAGCGATTGACTATTTCAATAAGTGCTTGCACTTCAATCCGTCCTGGGCCGACGGATACGTGCATCGCGGACTGGCATACTTCGATTTGGAAGAATTTCCGCGGGCGATTGCTGATTTTTCCGTAGCCATCGGCAAGAACACTAAGCAAAAATCGGTCTATCGATTTCGTGGTCTTGCATACATGCGCACAGGCGACAAAGTACGTGCGCAAAAGGATCTCGATCACTACGCAGACGAAGAGATTTCTTCCGCGCACTTCGAAGCCGGGTTAGAAGGTGCACTGAAAAGTCAAGGTCGTGAGACCGCAGACGGTTTAATAGCCAAAGGACTCAAGTCCGAGGAAGCAAAAGCAGTTGATGATGCCATTCGCTACTTTTCTCTTGCCATAAAGCAAGACAGACATAGCACAACACCTTACAAATTTCGAGCTCACGCATATGAAACAAAAGGCGACCTCAAAAAAGCGCTTGCTGATTATGACATGGTTCTATTTATTGAACCGTTTGAAGCAAACACGCTAGTTAAGCGAGCTGCCATCAACGAGAGGCAAGGTCATATAGAAAAGGCGCTCTGGGATCTTAACCGAGCAATTTCAGCGGACCCGGTCTCTGCGGATGCATTTTTCGCCAAGGCAACTCTGTGTACAAAGCTCGACAAGAAGCAAGATGCGCAACTCAACTACCAGCGCTTCATCAAAGTAGCGCTTTTAAGCACGGATAAAGGCAATAATGCAAAACTGGAAATTGCAATGAAGGCGCTGGGCAAAGTGAAGAAATAGAAGGCGTGAATACATCTTTCGCCTCCCAATACAGTATATCCTTAGCTGGCGTGCGCAGACAGCGGAGGAGTGCTAATGCAATTGATCGAGCTAGATAAAAGGCATCAGTTCAAAGGCTCAGTTTTACTGCTCCTTACTTCCTTTTTGTTGGCAATTTTAGTAATACCGCAGGAAGCGAGAGGAAAGGACGCGACATTGTTCGAGCCGACTTTCACTTACGTCAACGGCAGCTCCACAAGCGCCGGGAAAGCATGGTGCGCCAAGCTAGATAATGGCAAGGTATTGGCAGTTACGGCATTGCACCTATTGGGTCCTGACGGTGGACTTCCTCAACAAATTCCGGCCTCAAAGGCGGCCAGCATGGTGAAGCGCGTAGATTTTTGCAATATTGACGGAGTCAAGCAGTTTAGCTCGACAAAGGTCCTCACCAAGTCTGGTTTCGTTGGCACTTCCGGTCCTGATTATTCCGGTGACGTCATCGTCTTTGAGGCGCACAAAGACCTTGCATCTCGCGCATTCAGCCTGGCTGAGAAGTTGCCGAAGCTAAACGACCCGGTCTGGGTTTATACCAGCTCATCAGGCGCTCCGCCTCAAGCTTATCCGGCAGTAGTGACCGGTGCATCAAATATGATGTTACACGTTCAGCTCTATAAGCCAATAGCACTGAAGGCAACATCGGGCTCACCTGTATTGGATAAACAGGGCAAGGTAGTAGGCATCCTAATTGCTGGCTACGAGGGAGACGGCAGAATACAATGCAACCCTTCCACTTCTATTTTGAAGCGAATACGGTCCGACCAAAAGCCTTCCGGATGAACACTGCAGCACCTATGAATCGAGTGTTGGGGTCTTTCCATTGGCAATCTCGGTGACAAAATCGCGCAATGCTTCTTCTTGGTCAGGCGGAAACGAAGCAAGTGCTTTTTGCACCGCCTGAGGAACAAAGAAGGAAACTAGTCCGGCAATACACGTTAGGATTAGTGCACTGACTCGATAAGGAATTTCATTTGCCTTGCTTATGTTGTCCGGTAGAAAGAATAATGCCAGGTAAGCAAATGGAATCACAATCAAAATCGTAGGAACCACGGACAGATATTTGAAATCAAATGGACGGGAAATACTGTATTGAATCACAGGACCGGAAGGCGATTCGATCACCTCACCGCGAAGAACTTTCGCGCAATTGTTGCGCACGTTTGGTATGCGTCTTTCTATAACAAACTTGCGTCCATCGATTCGTGAAACATACCGTTTGTCATGAGTAATGCCGGGCATGTTTATCTCTACCAAGCCCGCCTTATCAGTTGAAGATCTCAACAACGCAAGAAACTCAGGTCCTGTAATCCTGAGGGACAATTGTTCACGACTAGGAATTAATGCATTTTTCGGTGTCTCAGCCATCAGCAAAGTGCTCGTCAAGATTAGCGTCGTCCAGCCGCTAAATGTATTTTCGCATCTTCCGCACTGAAAGTTCTGGACGCTCAAAAAAAAAGCTCACACGAATTGGCAATCGAAATTTGCACTTTACTACTTGCCAATCCAGTCAATCGTGAGAGTATGTATGGAGGTCGAGCACTCCCGGAGTCACAAATGAAGCTAGGGAATTCGCTGCTGCAAAAAGGACTTTTCCTTGTCCTTGTACCTTTGATTTTTCAGCTCGCCGTCTTGGGCGGGCTCATTTACTTGCTGGCTGAAGCGGAAGAAGTTGCTAACCGTGCAGCGCACGCAGCGAAAATCGACGAAAATCTCAATCACTTGATCAAAGGCATGCTCGACAATATGCCAACATGGGAGTGGCACTCAGACGATACTCCACCGCCTAACTTAGAGGTCATACAAAACGATTTGCTGTCATACCTGGTAAGGCTAAAAGATCTAATCAAGGATCACCCCGATAAAGTTGCAGCAGTTGTGGAAGTCGAACAGGGCGCACACGAAGCACTGCAGTTGCTGGAAGTGCAAAAGCAGAGCACCAGTGATGAGCAATCGCCAGAGGACAAAGGCCGACGAAAAAGATTCAGAAAGATCAAACAACGCTTGAGCGAATCTCTGAAAAAATTACTTCCATTTGCATCGGAAGAGCGGCGCATTATTCGGGAAAGCCCGACATTGCAGGCGCAAAACAGAGAGCGAGTACGCTTGTTGCTCACTGTCGCAGTGGTCTTCAATATTGTTCTAGCTTTTACATTAGTGATCTTCTACAACCGTGACATAGTCCGCCGGCTGTCCAAGATTTTCGACAACAGTGTAAGACTGGCCAGCAGGCAGCCACTCTCTCCTCCTTCTGAAGGCACCGACGAAATTGCGCGTCTCGATCAAATATTCCACACAATGGCCGAGTCAATAGCAGAATCCGCGCGCAAAGAAAGTCTGGTTATTGAAAATGCGCGAGACGTGATCTGTTCTCTCGATTCGAAAGGTTCATTCATCACTGTAAACCCAGCCGTACAAACTTTGCTTGGGTATACTCCAGAAGATCTCATGGGAAGCAGAATAAGCAATATTATTATTGAAGCTGATCAAGAACAGGCTCAAACAAACTTGAAGTTGTTGATGAATGGAGAGGCACTGCCTCCATTCGAGATTCGGGTGGTGCGAAAGGGCGGCACCGGTGTCGACATGTTGCTGTCTGCTCACTGGTCAGCGCAGGAGAACTCGATGTTCTGCGTAATGCACGACATCACAGAGCGCAAGCAAGCAGAAAGGTTGCGGCAGGAAGTTGTGCAGATGGTTAGCCACGATCTGCGCACACCGCTTACAACAATTCGCGGAATTCTCGAGATTGTCGCCAGCGGAAAGGTCGGAGAACTTACGGAGAAGGGCAAAAACATGATTCAAATGGCTGAACACAGCAGCATGCTCATGCTTGCCCTTGCGCGAGATTTACTAGAGATCGAAAAGGTTGAAGCAGGAATGCTCGAACTCAACAAAAGTCAAGTTTTGCTTAATGATGTTTTCAAAAAATCAGTCGACGCAGTCAATATCATTGCTCAACAACGCAAGGTCAGCATTGTGGCACAAACTACTGATGTGAGTGTGTTCGCAGATAATGACAGGCTAGTTCAAATTCTGGTAAATCTCATTACCAATGCAGTGAAGTTCTCGCCGGCAAATAGCGAGATCACTGTCTGCGCTCACAGCACTGACAAGTTTGTCGAAATCAGCGTTGCCGACCAGGGTCGCGGAATACCACCACAACTGATATCAAGTATTTTTGAACGATTTAAACAAGTACGAGAATCTGACTCTAAAACAGAAGGCGGCTCCGGCTTGGGTTTGGCGATTTGCAAAGCTCTGGTAGAGCTGCATGGCGGCGACATCTCCGTAACAAGCGAAGAAGGCAAAGGTAGCGTGTTTTCCTTCCGCATTCCAAACAAGAAAGCCGACGAAGTCGCGCTGACACAAGTCTGACATAAATTTACCACGACATTGCCATTGCCCCTGTAGTTTGATAAGTGCAGCGGCTGTCATTGCTGGTGCAAGGGGATATCGCCGCGACGATGACAGTCTTAATGGAAGGTAGCGAGATCGGGCGATAACAACTGGTAGTTATCGCTCGATTGTCGCTTAATGTTTCCCAATGACACCATTCTCGATACTATGGCAAAGATACTACTAATTGAGGACGATACCTGCCTGGCAGCAACAATCGATGAGTGGCTGCGAGTCGAGCGCCATTGCGTCGAAATCGCATACGACGGCAAAAGCGGCTGGGATTTCCTGCAGGCGTCAAAATTCGATCTGGTCATCCTGGATTGGAATCTTCCTTTCACCCCCGGCATCGATCTGTGCAGGAAATTCCGCGCAGTGCATGGCTCAGCACCAATCATCATGCTGACCGGACGCTGCACAATTTCCGAGAAGGAAGAGGGATTGGACTCCGGCGCTGATGATTACCTGACAAAACCATTTTCATTCAAAGAATTAGCGGCGAGAATTCGAGCGCTATTGCGTCGCCCGCCGGATTTACTGAATGGTGTTCTGACATCAGGCGACATCACTCTGGACCCGGTAAAACACCAAGTGATAAGAGGCAAAAAGGAAGTCTATATCCTGCGCCAGGACTTCGCCTTGCTTGAATTCTTGATGCGCAACCCGACCCAGGTATTTAGCACCACCACACTGCTGCATCGTGTATGGTCGTCGGACAGTGAAGCTGCTGGCGATGCTATCAGATCATCCATAAAACGCCTCAGACAAAAGCTGGACGACAAAAATGCCAACGAGGCGAGTTCGATCATCGAAAACGTCCCTAAAATCGGCTATCGCATCCGGCAAGATTACTCGAAGCACGCGTGAAAATCCGAGCCCTTGAGCGGTTTACAACTTTGACATAAGTCTGACACAACTGTAACACCACTTTGCCATATTCGCTCCCTTAGACTGCTGAAACCCTGACACACACGCATCAGTTCGCTGCCACCGTTATTGGGCATCGATTCCTGATCCCTTTTTATTTGCTGGAGGTTAAACCATGAGCGGAGAAGTAGAACAAGTATCGACCAACTTCAACGAACTCCGGGCAGGAGACGATTTCTCCGGTGTTGCCGAACAACTCAGAGATCTCCAGCGCGGCGACAATGCCAACTGGAAAAGCAATGTGGCAGAGATAAACAGAAATGTCGATATGAAAGCCCTCGGTTTCGAGGAAGACTTTTCAATCTTGGGAGTCAACCAGCAAGGCAAGGTGATAACCCAAAGTGAAGATGGGCAGAAGGTTCAATTGCGCGATCGAACCCACCTTGAAGTGCAAGCTGAAAAACCAAACACGGTTTCCGCAGAGCAATGGGGAAAACGTGAGTTTGACGCCAGCGCTGATGGCTCCGCTACATACAAGATCAAGCGCGGCGACACACTATGGTCGATTGCCAAAGACACACTTTCAGAACAGCTGGGACGCGCTCCAAAAGATAGTGAAATCTCCACTCACGTGAAAGACATAGCGCGTGAGAATGAAATTGAAAATCCCGACAAGATCTATGCAGGCAAAGAGTTGAAAATCCCTATTTCCAGACCAATTGGCGAGTTGCCACCACGCGAGAAGCCGTCATTGAATCCAAATGACGAGACACCGCAATCACCGAGAGAAGCGCGCAATGCTTTGGCGGCACCAGGGCTGGGCTCGGATCGCCCCGGCGAAAGCGACGACTCGGTCAGCGAGCGCAATCTGGTCGGACGTGAACGCTCTGAAGGAATCACGACCAGCAGATATGAGGGAGAGTTAAATGACGGATTGCTTGGTTTCAACAACACAAAATTCCAGTCCGAACGTACAACAGCTCAGAATGGTGCTCTTCTCTCTTCGAGAGTCGAATACGACGGCTCCGGAGCAAATCTCAACTTCGCAGATGAAAACGGAAGCAGCATAGAAATAAGTCAAGTAAAGTCGATAGCCACCACATTCAATTCCGAAGCCGGTGCATACGAGACTACGATCACGCGAGCCGATGGTTCGACATATCGCTCTGTTACGGGAGCTGATGGACAGATTATCTCGCTGCGCCAAATCACCAAAGGTCCAACTCCAGAAAATATCCCATTGTTTTAGCGATTTCGAAATTGTTGCAGTCAAATCAATGTTGCTCTGCAAAATGCAATGTTATTCCAAGTGATAAACTTTCGTCTTCTATCTTGCGTCACTCTTCAGAACCGCTAACCGCTGTTCCTTACTAAAAATTGAAATTCAGAACAAATAGGTAAACAGCCTGTTTCTCATCCTTCCCAACTTTGCCCGTCCGCCCCAGCATACCGCCGGCTCTGAGGTATCAACATGCATAGTTTGAGTAATTCAGGCTGCCAGAATTGCGGCTCTGTCGAGAATTTTGCTCCGCGGCTCCAACAACAGCAGCAGCAGCAGCAACAGCAACAGCTACAGCCGCAGGCAGCCAATGTCAATGCCATGGTTGCTAGCGAGCCGCAGGAGTTGTTGAACAAGATGCAAGATGCATGCACGACCAGTTTCGCGCCTGTTGACCAGGCAGAAGACTTGAGCCATCAGGTGCTGACAATGATCATGCACGACATAAAGTCACCCCTGTCGACCATTCAGCTGTGCCTGGAAATCGTCGAAGCTCTAAGCACTTTCACTGAGCATGATGATCCAGTGGCGCGTGCTCTAATTCGCGCCCAGGCTAACATCGAGCGCGTACAAAGACTGGCTGACGACGTACTGATGCAAGAGAAAATCAAATCTGGCACCATTGAGCTCGACGCCAAACCAATCTCGCTCGAGTGCGTAGTAAAAGACTGCATCGATTCTCTAACGGCGCTGGCTCACGTGCAGAACATCAAGATTGTGGTTGCGGACGTGAAAACTGTTGTTTTCGCGGACAAGATTCGCCTTGGTCAGATTTTACAAAACTTGCTCTGCAATGCAATCAGTTTTTCACCCCCGGGCACCAGCGTTAGAATCGCCTGTGAGAAGCAACAAATCGATGAGAGAGAACACCTGGTTATCAGCATCGAAGACAGCGGCCCTGGAATTCCAGAATCGATTCGCACTGAGATTTTCAAAGCATTCCGCCAGCTGCCAAATGGCATGGAAAGAAACGGAACATACGGGCTTGGACTGGCGATATGCGAGATGCTTGTCTCTTTGCACAAAGGAAAGATTTGGGTGAAAGCAAATACAGGGCGGGGTTGCACTTTTTGTGTGGCCCTACCCTGTATTTAGCTTTTCTGCTCCCTAAAATCGTTCGCCTGCTTTCCCTTAGCTTGCCTCCAGGTACAATCTCAGAAACGCATTAGTCAAGCCATCCTCCTTCTGGTGCTATCTACGCATCTTCCACTGTACCTGGTGTCGCGTTTGGCAAGCTATTGGCGCATCGGAAAACTTTAGTAGTGGTGCCCTCCTTGATCGCCGCCGGCGCCGCCACTGCCACCACCATCAGCACCGGCAATCTGGACACCCTTGAATGCCCGCTTCCAGCCACCGTGTCCGCCGACTCCATTGCCACTGGTGTCGAGCCAGCCCAGGACCTTTTGAGCTGTGGCGGAGTCACCACCGAATGCTTGAGTCAGCTCCTCCTGAGTAAAACCGGATTTGCCGTCGGCGTATGCAAATTTCTTATAGAATTCCTCAGGTGTCAGCCCCAGCTTTTGCATAAGTTGCATCAATTCTGGAGGAATTGGCCCTTGTGGCGTGTCACCATTACCGCCACCATGTCCACCTCCACCTCCGCCTCCGCCTCCCTTGCGACCTTCGGCACCAGCCGGCGCACTGGGAGTCTCGATGGATGTGCTGATGGGATTGTCATTTCCTGGGGTGCCGGAATTGTCACCACTTTGAATTGAGTTGTCCCCGTTTGGCGTTCCATCATTGCTCGCGTACTGATAGTTCTCGAAGCCCTGTCCTCTAAAATGTCTCAGCCACTCTCCGTGCCTGACGGTGCCATCGCCATTTTCATCCATGGCGCGGAAGAGCTGATTCTGCCTTTCGCCGGTGCCAAACAGTTGCGCGAATTCATCCGACTTGATGTCTTTGACACCATCTCGATAGGCGTAATCCCTGTAGGCCTGGTTTGACTCAGCTCTAGTAATCATTTGATCGTTATTCGCATCAATCCGGCCGAGCGGATTGCCATTGTCGCGACCAATTGGCGTATTGAGGTCGAGCGAGCTTGGCTCTCTACCACCACTCGAACTGCGCTGGTAGCTACCTTCCTGCATTAAGGCAAGACGATCAACGTGGTCCAGTCGCCCTGGCTCTCCAGATTGAACCGCACGATCATTAGCCCCGTCCGGGCGAAAGTTGTTTTCTACTTGGTTGTACATTCAAGTTTCCCTCCTGAAGGAAGACAGTTATGGACAGTTGTTCGAGAGCGCGGTGCTCTAGATTTGTTTCTTAATACTCTTCACCACCGGTGGTGGGATTGAATGACATGGCTTTTCGCTTTCGTTCGAAGTCAAAGTACACGTTGATGCGGCCGTCTCTGGCGACATCAATGTTGCCATACAGCAGGTCGCTTTGCCTGCCGTTGCGCTTCTCGACGTAAATGAAGTCGGAGTTGGCGCCGGAGCCTTCGCGTTGCCGCTCAAAGACTATGGACTTGCCATCAGGCCTGGTGATTTCAGTGCGACCAACTACGGCAGGATTAGCTGCCGGATCGGCATAATTCACCACAACCTCGCTTTGCCTTTCGGCCGGGCCAATACGGTAGTGAGTAAAATTGCCCAGAGGATCTCGCATAAATTCTCCTCGGCTGCTACTTGCGTCTGCAACTCTATACAATTCAGGCTTTCGCGACGCAAGGTCAGCTTCACACAAAGCGAGCAGCGAAACCTGCGGAGATGGGTAGAATTGAGTGTCGCGGTGATTGAAATTGTCGAAGTCCATATTGCGCTCCTTTTGCATCTTCACGACAGCAAAGCCTGCCGAGTCATTTCGCGGTACTGAGGTCCGAGGAAGTCCATTAACTGCGCTACCTTCGGATCGGTCGAACCGGAGTAGAATTTGGCCATATGGTGAATGAATTCGAACGGATTGGAGAAGGTGTTGTCACCAGTGTCGAGACCACTCTGCAAGGCTCTTTGATATGCATCCTGGAACCACGGCTGGCTGGAGATGTGTCGGCCGACGGTCGGGTTCAAGTCCCAGTTGTGAAACATCTCTGCAGCCAGAGTCGTAGTGGTATCAAACGGACTTGATTCATACATTGTCAGAGTATTGGTGGCACTGGAGTATGTACCGCCCAAACCCGGGGGACCCTGTCCATTGACGACGAATTTCGTGCCACCATCTATCGCCGCCTGAACCACAGTCGCAGGCAGCTGAGAAAGCGACTGTCTGACCTCCTGCATGTAATCCTCACTGGCTCCATGGTTTTCAATGCGGCTGAACAATTGCTGCACTTGCTCAGGCGAAGCGGTGGGCACTTCACCGGGGGCGCCGGGAGCATCGCCCGGACCCTGTGGTGCATCGGTCGGAAGCTGTGGTGCATCAGATGGAGCCTGTGGTGCATCCGCAGGAGCACCCGGTAAGTGCGGCGCCTGCGCAGGAGCATGCGGAGTCTCTGGACCTTGAGGAGAACCACCGGGCGCATAGGGCGAGCGGGGAGAATAACCGCCGGGTGGGCTTTCACCAACGCCTTCAAACCGACTGCGCTGAAACTCCTCTCTTGTGACGTTGCCGTCATTGCCCAAGAGCTTCTGCACATACTGAAGCCACTCAGTCATAGACAGCTGCTGGTCTTTGTTTTCATCAAGACCGTCGAATAGTTTGGCGGCATCGTCTTGAGCGAGCTCTTTGCGCATGTCTTCAATACTGGCTTGCTGATCACCGCCTGCGATCTTGTCGAAGAACTCAACTAACTCTTTGGCGTTGAGCTGTTGGTCTCTATTAGAATCCACTTTCGAAAATAGAGAATCTTGATTGTTGCCGCCGTCACCTTCCGGGTACTTAAGTTCAACGTTCGGAAGAATGCCTTGCCTGGTAAGTTTTGAGATGGCACCGGAAACATCGCGATCGCTGAACGAGCTTTCACCACTGAAAAGATCATCTAGGCGAAAAGGTGATGCACCAGGCGCACGCTCGTACGAATCATTACGAGATTGCGCTTCATATCGCAATTCAAAAGCACTCATCTTGGATGCAATCTCCTCAAGGGTGAATCAATTCGCCGCAAACGAAGCCGCGTGACATCAGGCGGTCTGCAAGGCTGGTGGTAAGTCGATACTGCTATCTAAAGCCGGCTGCTATAGCCGCTTTTCAATAATTCGACTTTACTCGTAGAATGTAACAGCGGGATAAACGCAAATTCTGGTTGTCTCACATTCGAGATCAAACGAATTCAATCTGAATCGGATTCAGCAGTGAGCAGGTATCCGACTCCGTATATGCTCTTGATCTTCACAGCGCTGGTATCTTTCGAGTTCATCTTCGTACGCAATCGATTGATGGTGACTCGTACCGTATCTGGTCCGGCCTCTGAAAAACCACTCCAGACACGCTTGAGCAATGCATCAGTGCTGAAAACTTCATCAGGATGGCGCATGAAAAACTCGAGAAGTGAAAATTCTTGCGGGGAAAGTTTCAAGTCTTTCCCTTTGAATTTCACCGAGTGATTGACAGGATTAACTTCCAATTCCTTGTAAGAAAGAACTTCCGTCGCTCTGCTGTCACGCCTTAAAAGTGCGCGCAATCTGGCCAGTAACTCAACCGACTGGAATGGCTTCGTCAGATAATCGTCCGCGCCTGCTTCCAGCCCCTCGACCTTCTCATCGGTGCTGGATCTAGACGTGAGCAATAAAACCAGGGCGTTGCCGTTCTTCGCTCTGTAAGACCGGCATATCGAGACGCCGTCACCATCGGGAAGATTCCAGTCCAGAATGATCAAATCATAGTCATTGACGGCAAGGAGATTCTGCGCCTCTTCTGCGCAAAAGGCCATATCGACGGCAAAATTCTTGACCTCAAGCCATTCCTTCAGACTTTTAGCCAGGTCGCGATCGTCTTCGACATAAAGTATCTTTGCCACCGAGGCCTCTTCTTTCAAAGGTCTTCCATATCTTACATCAATCGATAGCAAACAAGCCTCTAATGGTTTCACAGGGCAGCTGACTTTGGTGTAGCGCACTCTCTTTTAACCTCACGGTCGGCTCGTGCAACATTTGATTGACGATGGCCCGTCCAAACTTTTCAACCTCTGGTTCGCAAAAAAACTCTTGCGAACCGGCGCGCCGACTCCGTGCCTTTGCCATCTGCTCGCATCTTATTGATTCAAATCTTCGTCGCAAGGCTACCAGCGTGGGCACTACGTGCAAAGAATCTTGCCAGAGCTTGAACTCTTCCAATTTTTCGAACAAAATTCTCTCTGCGTCGGCAATCAATGCTTCCCGCTCACCGGAATCTGGATAAGCGTCCGCAAGTTCGTCGGCATGGAACAAACTTACGCCCTCCAGTTCGGCGATGACCGGATCAACATTGCGCGGCACCGAAATATCGATGATGAAGATCTTTCTGCTGCCATCAGGCAACAGTTTTGCCAACGCCTCTCTGCCCAACAAATAGTCGGGCGAACTGGCAGCGACAATGACGAGATCTGCGTTCGCCACCAGCCGATGGCGATCTTCAAATGGAACACCGGCTTTGAGAACCACAGGCAATTCGTCTTTGGGAAGAACGGACAGTCTTCCCTGGTTTCTATTGACGGAAACAACCCTGCCTTCAGAGCACTCGTACGATAGCAATTTCAGACATATTTGCGCCATTTTGCCTCCTCCCACAACGACGACACTTTTGTCGTGCAAACAACCGAGGAGCTTACGTCCGAAGTCCACGGCGGCGGAGCTTACTGATGCAGCAAGGCGACCGATGCATGTTTCTGCACGTACGCGCTTGCCGCAATTCATTGCTGAATTGATAAGTTGATTGAGAACCTGTCCAAGCGCACCAACCTCCAAAGCAGTCTGCCGGGCATGTTTGATCTGAGAGATTATCTGCGCATCTCCCAATACGAGACTGTCGAGGCCCGATGCAACTCGAAACAGATGCAAAACAACATCGTCATGCATAAGCTTGAAATTTGGCCGGACAACGTCGTGGCGGCCAGCTTGTATATCAGTAAGGAAAAGGTCGATCTCACGAAAACCGGCCGGCACATCGGTAACTACGGCATAAATCTCAATCCGGTTGCAAGTCGATAGGATCAGTGCCTCCTTAATGTGAGGCATGTTTTTCAAAGTCACCAATGCCCGTCTCTGGTCGGCTGCCGATAGCGCGAATCGCTCACGAATTTCTATGGCAGCTGTGCGATAGTTCCATCCGCTAACTATGAGATAAGACATGGCAATGTCCTCAAGGCGATGACCCTAATACGTTGTTTGGGAACGGGCGACGCATGGCGTCGCCCCTACGACTTCGATCCGCCGAATTTATCTTTCAGCGCCATGAAGGGGCAGCCACGCTGTTTTTCTTCTTCTTTGCTTTGCTCTTGCGCGTCTTTGCTAGCGGTGCGGTTTTTGAGAAGCTGATTGGCTAAATTTTGAAAACGATCGCCAAAGTTGTTCAGAGTTTGATTGATCAAACCATTGTTGCCCGTGTCGGCAGCTCGTCTTAGATCGTTTACGAAACGATCCATGAAATTGGTGCGCAAACTTTCATTCGATTGATTCATGTCAGAAGGGCTGAAAATCATGTTGGTGTCATCTCCGTAGTGTTGGGAGTTCGAAAGACTATACTCGCTATCCAGTGGGACACCGAATTGTTTCGATTGGGCGGACAAGAACAACTCGCCAAGCCTTTCGGCTGGATGGTCGCTGGCAAGAATGTCCCGGGCGGCTTGTTCAATTTCGGGGAATGCATTAATCAAACCGGAAGTATTTGGATCGTTTCCGGAGAGCGCGCTTTGCAAAAAATTGCGCACGTCTTCGTCATTCAGTTTGCCGTCTTGAGAGAAAACTTGCGCGTGCCCCCAGAGAAGATCGGCGGCAATGTCTTTCTTATTCCAGCCGGACGATTTAGAGAGATTGTCGATGAAATCCGGGTCCATAGGATCACCGGGGCCAGTTACAGCCATTGCTTCTGGCGATGTTTGCGCCGGCAAGTGTGTTGCCTGGTTGATGTCGTCTGATATGTCCATTCCGGAGGCATCGTAGACAGTATCAACAATTGCTTGTGACAAGACATTGCCCTCTAGCTGCCCCGTTTCCGGATTAACGCTGTCAGCCATGGCTTGAAAGAACCACCGCCGTCTTTGCTCTGTTTCCTCCGCCGTGTCACCCTTCAAAAAAGTCTCCGACTGTCCGTTTAACTTTCCTCCAGCCTTGAAATCCAAAAGTGTCTGCAGAAAGATGGTGCCTTGCGGACCATTTGGTTGAGTACTGCCATTGAGCTGCTGATCGTGCGCAGCCAGCCGAGCAAGAAATTCCATATGCTCTTGTGATTCATATTTGGAAGGGTCAGGTCGGCTCACATACTGATCGCCATTGTCAGAGCCGTCCTTTTTGTGCTCGTTGAATTCACTTCTGTCTACAGTAAAGTTTTTGTCCTTTCCCTCAAGCCGCTGAAAACGATTGAGCCATTCGCTCATACTCACGTTATCGTCGCCGTCCTTATTGGCAGATTTGAAGAGCCTTTCAGCACGCTCACCGCCTCCAAATCCTTTGAGAAAGTCTTGTCTAGTGGCTGTTTGATCCTCACCGGCAATGCGATCGAACTTGTCGACCCATTCTTTGGCGGTCAGTTCACTGTCCTTATCGGCATCGATTTGTGCAAATACTCCCGGAGACTTTTTCCAAACTCTGGAGAACTCGCCTTTTCCAACCACTTCATCATCATCTTTGTCGCGCTCTAATCGACTGAATTGACCTAGCCACTCAGTCGCGCCAACTGATTTGCCACCATTCTTATTAGCTTTATTGAACAGAGTCTCGGTGCGGTCATTGCGCCCGAATGTTCTATAGAAATCGTCGAGATTTGCTCTCTGGTCGGCCCCAGCCATTTTGTCAAATCGATCCGTCCACTCACTGGCGGTCAAAAAACGATTGTCATCGACATCGATTTTGTCGAAGATGCCCGGTCTGTTATACCCGCTTCTTTGCTGTTCAGCACTTTCATGCAATCTGCTTTGATCTTCCAACTGCAGGTCAGGAATAATACCGCGATCGGTCAAGTCTCTCTGAGCAAGAGCAGTTTCCTGAGCGGTGTCTTTCTTTCCTGCGAGCAGCCCCTCTTTTACAACGATGCTGTCAGCCCAGTTTTGCTCTGAATTGATCGGCGGGCGACTGACGTCTTGCGTGAGTTCCAAAGTCATATGGATTCTCCTGATTTTCAGAAGGGCGACGATTTCAGCCCGCCAGGAAGTGTCCCTCATTTGTGCATGAGAAGAGCTGTAAGATGGCGCGACCGGATCGACCAACAAGCCTCTGGGGATGAGTGCTAGCGGTGAAAGCCCGTTGTTAGTAAGTGCCGCAAATCTTAGCCGTGAATTGTAACAGACACATAAACGACTTTCGGCTCGGTCCTTTGCTATATTTACTGAAGCATCGCGCCCCAGGACTATTCAATGGCTAAAATTCTCCTCGTCGAGGACGACACCGGTCTAGCTGCACTCACGGAGCAGTGGCTGGCAGACGAGCACTATAGTGTCGAGATCGCCTACGACGGCAACAGCGGTTGGGAGCGGATGCACCTTTGCGAGTACGATTTGATCATCCTGGACTGGAATTTGCCCTTCATCTCCGGAGTGGAGTTGTGCAAGAGGTACAGAGCCAAGCAAGGTCTTGCACCCATCATCATGCTCACAGGGCGCAGCGCCATCCGCGAGAAAGAAGAGGGGTTCGATTCGGGAGCGGACGACTATCTGACAAAACCTTTTGATATGAAAGAACTGTCGGCAAGGGTGCGGGCTTTATTGCGTCGCCCCCGTACGATGGTCTCAAATTTGCTGACCAGGGGAAACATAACTCTCGACCCGGTCAAGTATCGCGTCACAAAAGCCGGTCAAGACGTGCATCTCGTGCCAAAAGATTTCGCATTACTGGAGTTTTTGATGCGTCACCCGGATGACGTCTTCAGCACTGATACATTGTTGCAGCGCGTCTGGTCGTCAGAAAGCGAATCGACCGGCGAGGCGCTTAGATCTTCTGTTAAACGCTTGAGACAAAAGCTCGATGATGAGAATGTCGATGTGGACAAATCCTTTATAGAAAACGTTCCGAGAGTCGGATACCGCTTGCGCAAGATTCTGTGAATCTGGCAAGTCCCGCAGCTGAGTGTTTGGTGTAAATCAAAAAACGCCTGGAAGATCAAGTACCGATCTGGCCATTTACGGGCAGCTCAATGAGAGCCTATATACAGCGCCGCGCCTAGCGCCAGACCCACTGCATTCGATTCGGAACGAAGTGCCCCCAGGCAGCCAGTTGTTCATCTAAATTGGCATCGTACGAAACACAATGCCTGAGGATTTCCGCGCAATCTTTGTTGGCGAGAAAACCTTCAGAATTGAGAGACAAACAACGCAAAGCGATGACGCAAGATTTGTCGTTCAGATATCCCGTGGACAAAAGCTTTTTGGCAATCTGACGCGCGGAAATTTCCAGACCATCCAAAAGGCTATCAACAGTTTTCTGACTGAGAATATTTGCAGCAACTAACAGTTCGCCAAAAGTAAGGGGTGGTGCTGTGTTCACAAAAGACGGATTGACTTCGCTCAACGCCTGATAGATCGAAATCTGCTTAGCGTGTGCATTCTTAAGCGCTTCGGCCGCCTGAAATGTCTTTATTGAGTCGCTGGCTATCATACCCTGCAATGTGATGGCATTTTCCAAAATCTCGTTATTGATGAGACCCTGCTCGATGAATATTTGACCAATCTGCCGTCCTCTTAGAATATGCAGCTCAAGGCATTCCATCAAATCGCTTTCGGAGACAAAACCAGCCATAGCAAAAAGCTCAAAGAGCTTGGGACCCTGACCCGACGCTTCATGATAGATGTCCAATTTGAAGAGAACTTGTTCGATACTCAGGCCGGAACTTCTCACCGCTCTAATGGCTTGTAGTGCGTCTCCGTCGCAGATTTTTTCGTCTTGCTTCAGCATGCAGCATGTTATTGCCGCCTTCATCATCAAACTGGTCACATCCCTGTGGAATACCAGAACGCGCCCCATCTGCATGCCATTGTCCAGTGATGTCTTGAGCGCTCGGCCGATCTGTTCGTTGGTTATGATTCCAGCCTCTAAGAGAAGATCAGTAATCTCGTTGGAGGCGGTGGGCAGTGTTTGTGTTTTCTTGTGTTCGTCACCCAGAGCTGCCAGAGCTTCATCAAAGGTTAATTGTTGTGTTGTAGCGATACGCAGGGCTTTGATGGCAATCTCGGGAGAAAGAACATTTTCCCTGATCATAGACTCCGCCTGGAGCACTCTGTCCATCTTGAATTGGCTCACATTACCGAGCATCACCAGCACCTTGTGAAGCGGCGTATCAAGACGGTCGACAGAAGCATAGGCCTGCTCAATGACACTGAGGTCAACAATGCCTGCTGAAGTCAAAATCAGCGAAAGCACATCATTTCGATTCTTGGTTAACATGGCAAACTCCCATTCAATGCAACGCCATTGAATTGAATCTGGTTTTGGTTATTTCCATTAGGTTGCCCATAGGGCGAAGAGCCCTATCGCTCGAAATAGGCACTTTCCCTATATAGAGGTACGCTCATTCCTATGTAATTTTCCTGACAGACCGGCGCGAACCCTGAAATAACGGGCTTCTCACCCTTTCGGGGGAGTCTCTGAGAACAAACTATCCTACTTCGAATTCGGCTTGCTTGAAGCCGAAGCGGGAGTATTTGCACTGCTATGGGTGGAAATTGCCCCTGATCTGGGCTTGTGTCGCAATCGTCGGCCCTTGCCTGATCCGTATTCCTTGATGAAATCACTATGTTTGGCACGCGCGAGAGCTTGCTCGCGTTTCAACTGAGTCTGATCGCCTTTTTGTTGTTGGCGGGACAATTCCCTGGCTCGCTGCATCTGCTGCTGTGCCGCCAATCTGTTGGCTTGATTCATTTGCCTGCGATACAATCCGCGCCGACCGCGCCGCCGCCGTCCGAGATTCACAGGTGCCTGCAATCCCGCTTGCGAGCTGGCCGAACTGCCCGCTTGCGACTGAGCATTGCCTGGCAAGGTGGCCGGCAGCTCACAGATAAGCAGCAACATGAATGCCGCTAGAAATGTTCTTGCCTTCGTTGGCAGACCAGAGGCTGGAGTCTTACTAAAAGACACCAGCCAAGCTGCTAAGCCTGTATCAGACTTGAGAATTTCCAAACCAAACGAACGACTATTCATCTCTCACTCTCTCTAGTCGTCGCCTAATTCGCCCAGGCTGAATGCTTCTTTGCAAAACGGCTTGTCCGTGTGCATGGTTGCATTGGAGATTCCATAGTAGCTACCTTCGAGGGTGCCAGTGAAAACACCCAGGGGAAGTCCGACAATCGCGGCAAGACCAGTCTTGACTGCATTGCCCTCGCCGCCTATATCCTTGGTCGACTGCTTCGTATTCTTGGCGCTTGTGCGAACGATTGCAATCGGGGTTCCAACCACGACTCCTGCGCCAAACGCAGCAATTTTCACAGGAAACATGAATGCTTGTTTTACTGGATTTTCGTCTGCGAATACGGGTGTTACACCAGCAATGGTGAGAGCGAGAACTGATAGCGTCGCTGCAACTAGCTTTTTCATGTGCATGTATCCTTCTGAGGTCTCAATCAACGGGCCAGTCATAATTATGCCTTGCTGACAACTAAATCGATTATGATTATGCAGACAAGAGCAAATAGAAAATCATGAAAAATTCTCAAATTGTTCGTCTTCTCTCTAAGATTGCATTTGCAACTTGCCTGTTAGTGATTGCAGCGGCGATACCGTTGCTGGTGTCAGCGTCAGCTCCTAAATCAGCGCCGCCCGCCAGTCCAACAGAAGCATGGTCCTTCATGGCTTTCGCTGCGCCCTACGGAAGATTTAAGGTTGTCACCACCCGTAATACTACAATGGCCGACAACGGTGTATTCCGCTATGTATTGCAAGGTCCGAATTTCGATTTATTCAAAGTGCTCAATCCTGAGAATAAATCATACATACAAACCACGGTGTCGCAACATGCTATGCAATGGACGCCCTCGATGAAATATCCGGTGCTTAAGAAAATCGGCAGCGGAAAACTACTCAATCTCCAATGTTTGCATTATGTTGGCCAGTCTTTCAGACCGGGCACCACAGTCGATGCCTGGTTTACAGAGGATATTCCGATGGAGAAGGGTTTGACAGATTCATTCAGCAAACTCTGCGGAGTACCTACTGGATATGGTCTTCCGGTAAAGGTTCAATTCAAGGGTCGAATGTATACGGAAAATGCGTTTCAACTGCTCAAACTTGGAAAAACCAGAGTCGCAATTGAAACACTTTTGGTGCCAAAGTCTTACCATCTCATGCAAGATCAAGCTCTGTTCTTTTTTTCGGATGAAGATGGAAAGAACTCCGGCATTGATGAATTAATGCGCTCGAAGCCGCTTTCACCGAGCGCCCGCAAGTCTTCCCCAAAATAGAAAACAGCCACGAAGCATCACCGCAGTACTGTTCCACCCAGCCCCGTGATTTGCTGCTCGTATTGTTTAATAACATTTTTGCGCTCTGATGAATGAGCATTCAACCAGTTGGCAATCGCCGAGACTGTCTCCGCACGCATAAAACTGGTTTCTAATTGCAGGTGTCCAAAATTCCCCCGCCAATCCAGACATTGATCGCCCGAGCGCATTGCATTCATCAGATCTGTTACATGCTTCGGTGAGACACAGCCATCGGCGCTTCCCTGCAAGATGAGCACGGCAAGCGCCGGATCAGTAGCCTTGCCGAAATCAGCGGTCTTATCGCAAAACGCATCGGTGGCTACAAGCGCTTCAAGTGTAAGTTTTTTCACTACCAGCGGATCTTCAGCCATTTCCTTCTGGACGTCCTCACGCTTCGAACAAAGCTCGGTAAAGAAACCCGACATGTCGAGTTCGTGATGCAGTGAAAGTGCCGCCTTCACGCCCTGCAAAACTTGTCCTTTTCCCATATACATTTCCGGGTTGATACGAACAGCAGGGGCAGACAGGACTATACCGGAAATTATCTCCGGATGCTCAGCTGCAAGATAGACACTGAATGTGCAGCCCAGACTTTCACCCAGCGCGATTATTTTCGTGTCTGGATACTTCTGCTTGATCAACTTTGCTAGCTGCACGATGTCGTCATAACTTTTATGATGATTGACTTTTGTCCTATCGTCTTCGGGTGTGCTGAATTGATGATTCTCGTCAAACTTGCAGCGACCGAATCCGCGCATGTCCATCGAGATAAAACCAGCCCCGTTAACAGCAAGGCTGCGCGCCAGCACTCTAAACCTGCGTCCGTGCAATGAGAGTCCATGAATACCGATGAAAATCACCTTCGGCGCACCGCTGACAGGCATCCATTGATAAGTTGGAATCTTGAGAGCCTGCGTGTACTCACCATCTTGCGTGTAAACATACTTGGCAGCCAAATCCGGACTGACATTATCCACCCAGGGAGGCGGCATTGTGCTCTCACCGGCAAAAGCAGCCGGCAAAGATGCAAAACAAGCCGAAAGTCCCATCAATAGCGCCAGACTTTTGTTGACCCAGAGTGAGTATTTCATTGAATTTCGCCCAAAAGTACACCCGGGCTGCCCAGGTTCGCCGTTGCCCGCTAACAATTTTAGCTCATCGGCTACCCGAATTTGCCATATAGGTCGATCGTGGCTACTTCTGGAGAATCAACTCCCGCTCTTGCACGCATTAATTCCAATGCCGATTGCAGCTTGCTGTAGGCAGTATTTTCAATACTGGCTACTACTCACGAAAGGCGCTTCAAGGTCATCGAGCCACCTTTCAGATCATATACTGTGTGCAATTCAATCGTCGGTCTAAAGATCGGAGCAGCACCCAGAGAAGTATCCGCGGTTCGAGTGATTCGAAGAACAGAGCCATCTGCTTGTCCTTTAAACTCAGTCTGCCCAGTAATTGTCGGCATCTTATTGAACTGAGTGCCGTAACGATTCCATCGTTCTTCCTGCCAGCCATTGGCAGTCAAACTGGTTTTGCGTATAGTTTCAAACTTCGGCGAGGAAGAATGTTCCAGCACTTCCGTCAACTTTCCTTGATCGTCGTATTTGTAGGCGCTCTCTGATTTCGTATTGAAAGCGGAATCTTTATTGGAGCGAAACAACAAGCGCTGGTGTCCGGATGCATTCGTGTCATACGCCGTATAACCACTATCGCTCAAGTGCATCCTGGCAGCTCCAAGCGCAGCGACGCCACCACCCGTCAGGTCATTGCGGTAAGCAACGAGCTCGGCATGCGGTGTCTTTGCGCGACCACGGCACAGCTCAAGCTCTTGAGCAGAGTTATCCGGCGTAAATTTTTCGATAATGGTCTCTAGTAAATTGCGTTCTTGACGAGGCGGCGCGTCCACAACCAAAGGCGTGCATGAGTCGTTCATGTAGCGGTCCTCCTGCAAGAAACGGCAAATCGGCGCACCAATTTGTACACCGCCAGATTAATCGGCTTTGTTGGCGAAAAGCGGGCAAAAAATTGGCAAACTGTGGGCAGATGTGCAATTTAACGGTCAGGCTCGTTCCGCAGGAGGTGCTAGGTTCAACACAGATTGCCGCGTTTGTTTATATCATTCAGAAACGCAAGTAATGTTCGTCCGTTGATGGCATCGCGAATCTGCCGGAAGCCGCCACCATATACGGGGTCCTGATTGCTTTCAATGCCCTTCCTGTGAAATCGACTTTCAGGTGTATCGATTGACAGCAGATATTCATATGAGAACATCTCGCAGATTCCCTCCAGCTCATGAATAGGCAGGTGCGGCAGGTCGTTGAGAAAACACCAAACATGCCCGAACTCATGCGCCAATACAGCCGCCGCATGAGTGCTCGGCAAGCCATAGAGTATCACTACTTCTTTCACATTGCGGCCTGTTTCCAGACCGTTGAGTGTAAGAGTTTCCATAAGCGAAAGTCCGGCTTCGATCTGTGGTGTTCCACCGGCCAAGTTGTCGATTTCATCCTCACTCGCCAATCGCAGAGGCATTCTAATACTGTCGTCTAAGCTCAGACCCTGCTTCGCCAGAATACTTTGCACTTGAGCGAAAAGCGGCAGGGCTGCTTCGATTTTATCTATTGCAGTCATCCTGCATACGTTACACATCTTACGACCGTCTTCATACTCGACGCCACCGCCAGTAATGCTCTCACAAATCAACCTACGGCACGTAAAACACTGCTGCAACTCATCTCCATGTCGAGCGCAAAAGGAGTTGTCCCAACTATCGCGGAAGTATTCACCCCTCAATGGTTCGTGACAAACATTGCATTTCAGTCCGAACAACTCATAAAAGTCTCGCTCGCAATAAGGCTTTCCATCACGCTGTAAAAAACCTGCATCTTCAAACGGCTTGCCGCAAATGGTGCAGACGAAGTGGTCCTTATGCCATTTATGACCAAGCGCTTCAATGTAATGATTCGTTATCGGCTTACCGCAACCGTGGCATCGCTCACCAAACTTGTCATAGTAATCGCGATCGCAATAAGGCTTTCCATCGCGCTCTTGAAACTTATTGTCGGGAAATTCTTCCCGGCAAACTGTGCACACAAAATGCTGCTTGTGCCATGAATGCCCGAGAGCTTCAATATACGGACCAGTAATTTCTTTGTGACATCCGTGGCAGACAATCATACTAGAACTTCACACCCAAAAGACATGCTAATTGTCTTCCGCATCAGCCTTCTTTGCACGCTCGAGATCTGCCTTTGCTTCATCCATTCGACCTAACGCTTTAAGAGTCTCCGCTCTATCGCTGTATGCCTGCCCTTCGTAGTTGTGTATGCGAACATGCACATCATCTGCTTTGAGTGCTTCAGCGTAATTGTGCAGACCACGTTGTGCTTCGGCGATGCTAGCAAAAGCTTCTCCATATGTAGGATCCTCTTTTGCCGCCGCCGTTGCGATCACCAGAGCCTCGGCGTGCCGTTCCATATTGTTTAACGCCCAGGCCTTGGAACTAGCCGCGGACACGTTGTGAGGGTTGAGTTTCAAAGCCTGATCGGCATTTGCGATTGATTTCTCATTTTCAACACTATCAAGGCGAAGATAGATGTCAGCCATTCTGTCATACGAGTGCTCGTTTTTGGAATCAATCTGGACGACGTTTTCATAGTGAGGTAAAGCTCCTTCATAATCTTTTTCATGATAAAGCTTGTCTGCAAGCGCCAACTCCGCCGCTAGCCGCGAAGAGGGGGACGAAAGCAAAGGAAGTGACGTCACAGGTGACGGAGTAGTTTGCAAAGGCATTATCCAGAGGCCGGCGCCAACAATTAGGGCCGGAAAAATGAGGGCAATTGAACGCAACGACCTGCGTGCCCAGACAGGCAATTCATCATTGCATGATACGTGACTTCGATGGCGTGCCAGATAGAAGCAGGACGCCGCCGCCAGCGCAAAACAGAGAGAAGCGCCAAGGGAAAAATACTGCCCTCCAAACCTCGAGGAGAGCAAGCTTAGCAATATACCGAAAAAACCAAAGTAGGCAATATTGACGAGCTGGCGACTGCGAGTCTTCGGCCAGTTGACCTGTTCGTCAACGGTTAGAGAATTCGCGCCGGAAAAGCGCTCGGGCACTCTGGAAATCACTTCAGGGCTCGAAGGCATGTCAACATTCATCGACGGCGTCGCTGCTGCCGTAATTTGAGCTGCAGGACTGGACTCTTCCACCGGCACAAGCAGGGTCGACCTTAATGTGGACGCCCCTTCATCTGTGAGCTCAATGCCTCGGTCCGCCACCTTCACGACACGGTCAGCAATAGGGTCGACTTTCGGGTTATTTACGCAACTGTCCATAAAAACCAGGTAAAAGTGGGTGTCCTGTACTAGCTGAGTTAGAGATCAACGTATATATACCCAATTTACCGCCCCTCCCCGCTCGTAGGAGCCCTGGTTAAACCTTTCGTTTTGATTGAGCGATTCACAGCAGTTATGAATTAGACTGAAGGTCTTTTTGACTGTGAAGAACAGGGTAAACCAATCAAAATATGGGAAACTAAACTCATTCCACTTTTTAAAGAAGATTACGATGCTCTCTGATTTCAAGAACTTTCTTTTAAAAACCAATGCACTTGCGCTAGCGATCGGTGTCATTATCGGTGCCACCACCGGCAAGGTCGTTTCAGCCATCGTGGACGACCTGATAATGCCTCCGATAGCTCTAATTATGCCGCCAGGCGATTGGCGGCAGGCACAGATTGAACTTTCAAAAGCAAAAGATGCGGATGGGAAAGTGACGGTCAATGCGATTAAGTACGGGCACTTCGCGGGTGCAACAATTGATTTTGTGATTATTGCATTTGTAGTCTACGTTGTGAGCAACAAACTTCTCCCCAGGGAAAAGCCGGCTGAGACGAAAACTTGCACTGAGTGTCTGGAGACGGTTCCTGCGGCCGCGACGCGATGCAAGTTCTGCACCACCCAACTTTTCGCCTAACTAAAGCAACCGTCGTCAGTCCGACAAAATCTGCTTCAACTCTTCGCCCATAGCAATGAGTTTTTCACGCCACATCTTTAAGTGATTTGTACGCAACATCAACTCGCGCGCGTGATCTTTGTCCAGCACCTGTATGCCTTTCATTGCGATAGCGCTGAGATTGTTCACTTCTTTATCGACGTTTATTACAAAATAGTCATAGCCAACCATCAATGCTCGCCGGTTCTGACCAAGCATATCCGAAAGATTCAACGCTTCCTTCGAATTTGCGTCCAATGCAAAACGCTCAGCCGGTAAGGCGGTTCCGCTGGCAACTCGAAGCAACAATCCAAACAACTTCTTGGAAAGAAATGACATCATCGAATCCAAGATGAGCTGTCCATCAACCTTCCACACAGTCTCGCCTTCTTCCGTAGTGGACTCGATATCGATGTAGCTCGAGAAGAAAGATTCACGCCCTGCAAAAGTGCTTAGATTTTCGACCGGCACGATGTAAGCAACTATCTTCGTCAACTGCGCCTGCATCACGAGCGCCCAGGGCTCAGTGACCAGCGTGCCCTGGAATATGACTGGCGAATCGCCTGGCTGATTCGCCGAAGCCGGTGCAACGGGTCTGTTGCACACCACCTCTCTCTTGTCAGTCGACTCAGCATTTGCAACTTCGAAAGAATAGCGTTGAAAGTCATCGAACAGTTTGTCCAAAAACGCCACACTACTTAAATGAACGGGCTCACTCTGCGTTTTTGTGATTGCCGCCGCCGGTTCTTTGTTGACGTCAGCAATCCAGTGAGCTGTTTCCTCACCTGTGAATTTGCCCTGGAGTGACCCGAGGATTTTTTTCGACAAGTCATCGGAGGTTTTGCTCCGATTGGGTGAAGTTTCGCCCGTATTGGAATTTTCCACTCTTGAATCCCTCGTATCCTCGTCAGCCTATTATACGGTGCCCGGCACACTCCATTAATCAGCCTTTCGGGGGGTGTCTTTACATACCTGTCTTAACATCTCTGCTTTCTCTGTCGGCTTCCCGCTTCTCGATTTGCTTCCAAATGCGATCTATTGCCTGCTGCATCTCAGGCTTTGCCTTTGCTCGCATCTCGTCCAGATAAAATTTGCAAGATCTACCCATTAGCAAAATGTCTTGTTCAGCCATTCTTCTAACTATCGGATCGGGATCGAGCAGCTTGGTCGATTGACAGATCGGGCGCATGCCCTCTTGCAATTTATTGACACTCTCAGCACTCACCAGTTTGCCATCGGCTCCGAATATCAATTTCGACTCTAGAAAACCTTCATTGCCGGTATTCGCGGCGACGACGGATCTACCATTGGCAGTGAAGCGACCTCCTGTGCTCGAGATTTTCAACCAATCTTGCTTGATACTAAACTGAAACATGCCGTCCTGGGCCAATTCCTGCTGCAGGCGCAAATAAGCAAGGAGAGCCACTTTCGCCTGCTGCTCTGTCTTTACCGATTGCATATTCTGCAGGCAAAACTTTTTCAGCGTTTCCATATCAGTTAAGTGCGCAACAATTTTGTTTTTTTCGTCCACAACAAAAAGATTATTGGATTGCAAGGGCGGATTGATCATCATTGCAATAGGCCAAATGGGATAACGCAATAATGACCAGTTGAGCTTAGCGCCAAATGTTTGCGCCAATTCCGGGTCTTTCAATTCAGTCAACATTCCTTGCCGATTTTGAAAGAATTCCTTTTGCGTTTTCTCCTCAAATTCGCGAATGGTATAAGCCGGGGTGCCGGGCTTTGCAATGTCACTCACCTTCAACTTCTTGGGCTTGCTTTGCTTTCCACCGCCGACTTGCGCCGGCATTGCAGTACCACTGCCGGACGTCGCCACCCCGTCCGGTTGTACTACTGATGTTTCTACTGGAGTGCTTTCAACGGGTTGGGCACCGGGCTTTTGCGCACAGGCTGCAACAAAAGGCAGGCTAACAGCCGCGGCAATCACTAAAACCACACAAACATGTTTCGTTGAATGTAGACAAAACATCGCAAAACCTCGCTGAGTTGTGGACTATTGGCGAACTCGAACCAACTTAGGGCTTTAACCACAGTGTCAGTCTAACCTAATGGGAAAGAAGGAACATTTTGGGTCTGAGAACAGGTAATCAAGCCCCATTTGGACTCAGCTTAGATACCTTTGCGAAGCAGCAATGGCTTGGCTGGTCTACCTTAGATTTCTTCAATGTTGTCAAGCGGATCGGCTTTTGGAGCCATAGTGCATCAGGGAAAACCCATACGCAGAGCGGATTCCGGATGTTTTAATTCCCAAAAACCGGGGCCATCGCGCAAACTGGCACTGGCTGATAGGATGGAGTTACGTTTGGGGGTCATTCACTTTTAGCAATCGCAGGTAGGCGTGGCATTGTGCTGCCACATCTCTGGCGTGGCGTTGGCATTTTGGCAATCTGGCAATTTGGCAATCTGGCATTAGGCGTTAAGCACTAGGCGTTACGGCGTCAGGCGTTTTTAGCAATCAATTATCGTGAGTGCGTCAGTCGGCTCACGAAGGAGGGCTTATGGGTTTATTCTCCTGGCTCAATAAACGAGCACGGGCAAATACTGATGATTCGACCGTTCAAGACAAGGATGTCGCGATTTCAGATTTTGCTTTTACGGAAGCAGTCATGTCGGGACCATTCACTAGCGGCAATCTGGCCATGTATCTGATTCATGGCTCCGACGTTAACACTGCAAGCTTCATTACACTCGAAGAAGCGCTGGCCAAGAAGAAAGTGATCATTGAAGAAACTGGAAATGTGAGTCAGTTGAGAATCAGGAATGCTGGAGACGAAGTAGTCTTCATTCAATCCGGTGACATCGTTAAGGGTGGCAAGCAAGATCGCACGCTGCAGCACGACATGATTCTCAACTCCAATTCGGGCTTCGTTCCTATCAACTCTTTTTGCGTTGAGAGCGGGAGATGGTGCAAGCGAGGGCGAGAAGATGATTCTCGCTTTGCTCAGTCCAATCACTACCTCTCGAGTAAAGGATTAAGACTTTCTGCAAAGATGGGCACGCAAGGCGAGGTCTGGAGCGAGGTCGGCAAACTCCAGTGTCGCAGTGCTCTAAATGCAGGAGTACCACTGAGACAGATGCAGAATGCCGAGTCAGTAAGCAGTCTGCAATTGACGCTTGACAGCGAAAAGATCAAAGAGTGCACGGACCGTTACGTCGACGATCTGCTGCAGGTAGTCAACGAAAAGACCGACGTGCTGGGATTCGCCTTTGCAATCAACGGGCAAATGAACAGCATTGATGTATATTCTTGCAATAGCCTGCTCAAAAAGATGGGGTCTAAGTTAATCAGGGCAGCTGCGGTAGAAGCTTTCGCAGAACAGAAGGAAGGCAAGACATCAGCACCTCCGACAATATCGGAAGTAATAGCCAGCATGCAGGATCTCACCGACTCCAAAGCAGATGTTGTGACAGTAAATGGCAAAGCCAAAATTTTGAAACAAGAGTCGGAAAAGAATGTGCTTTTCGAGACCCGTGACTTAATGAATGGAGGTCAATGGATGCACAGGAATTACATGACCAAGTGAAACACAGGCAAGCCCACTCATACGGCATCTTTCTCGAAAATGTCGAAAAATTAGCTGATCCGTATATAAACTGATTAACCTTCTTCCAGACAAAACCACCTATTAACCTACCTAGTACGTTGAGATTCCAGCGTTTTCGGGTACAAGATTAAATGGTGTCCCAGTCCACAGGTTGGCAGTTTCGAGCAACGGAACCATTATGGGCGCGAAAGACAATAACGAATTGGATTTGACAGGCGAAGCTGTAATCGAGCCCGCCGGAGCCGGCGCGCCGCATGCTTCGCTTGTCACCCAGTTGGATCCCAAAGAGACGCTCGAATATTACCGATCGCTTGTGAAAAACGAAATTGACGTGCCGGCTCTGGCAAAGATGTTCGTCGACGGTCAAAGCAACAACAAAACAACCGGGCCGCGAAGTGAACCGCAAAGCGACCTGCTTCCACCATCGAAAAACCAGCAACCTGAAACAATCAGTATTGCCTGGCAAACGTTCATAACCTATCCCGACAAATCAACGATTCGCCTCGATGACGATGGCAGAGTTCGCGAGTTGAAAACCAATTCAATGAAGCTCGAAGACGTCGACTACGATGACGGAAAAGTCGAGAAGTTCAAACTCAATGGAACTAAGTACGAGCTGAAGGACGGAACATTCCACTACAAAAATAAAGAGGGCAAGGATGTCGACACTGGCTGGTCGCAGGCGATGGCGACAGCAGACGGAACTTTCATAACCAAGGACAAAAACGGCAAAGTCACATTATCCAAACGTGACGGAGCGACGTCCGTGCTTGAAGGCGCCGATGTTTCTATGGACAAGAAAGGCAATCTCACAATCGAGAGAGCCGACAAGTCAAAGGAAGTTTTGACAGCCAAGGGCAGCCTCATCGAGATTGATGCAAAAGGCAATGTCTCCGATATCATTTATCCTAACGGCGATAAGAGAAGCTTCGGATACAAAGACAATCAGCTCGTGTCAATCAAGGACTTAGACGGCAAGTCATATCATCTGGAAAACGGCCGCTGGTTGGATCAAAACGGCAACGACACAGGACGCAGCAATGTATTTGTGGCGGCTGACGGCACCTATGGCTTCCGCAAGAACGACGGTAAAATCGAAGTCACCGAGCCTGGTGGCAAGGTCAACAAACTCGAAGAAAAAGATCTTGGCAAGGATGCTCTGCTTTATCCGGACGCGCAGGAAAGAGCCAGAGAAAATGAGCGCATAGCAAAACTCATTTCTGACAAAGGCGGACTGACGAAATCAGGAAAAACCATAATCGCAGACGCGCGCGCACTCGGGCTTGACGATACAGATCTTTTTCATGGCTCTCATGTTTTTACAGAGAACGCTGATGGAAAAGGCGATGGCGGAGAACTCTATCGCAAATGGAAAGAGCTGGATGGAGCAGAGAAAAGAACCTCCTCGCATCAAAGTAGTGAGACTCAATATCAAATAAAAGTTGGACCCGGAGATGCAGTCGTCCTCTTCGGAATCACACCTTCCGGCAATACCTGGTTCCAGCTGGAACGTCATCCAGGACGCACAGGAAATCTCGCTGAAAAAGGAGCGTCAGGACTTAAGTCCGGAATAAGCAATCTGTTTCATGGCGACTTGAGCTTTGATGACGCGCACGGCAAAGACTTTGATCTGTACAAAAAAATTCGACAGAACATCGGACCCTTTGGTGTTTCACCTCACAGCGATCGAAATCCAGTCCTGATTAACTGGAAGCGTTGATCGAGCAGTGCACTAGAAAACTAAAAACTCAGGCTACTTATTCAGAAAGGGCCACTCCAAGGTCGCTTACTGCGCTTCCATTGTCGCTTAACTTCGAATTCAGGATATTCTTTTTTCGCGAGCTTAAGTTTGAACAACTGAACGTTGTCCGGGTCGAAGTCTTCGGAAGTTTCCTCTACCACTTTATAAATGTTTCCGCCAGTCGAGTCCAACCACTTATGGGTTCGCCAAAAGCACCAGTGATTCAGTTTCGCCTTCAATTTCTCCCAGGTCTTCTCTGTAACAATGATTCCTTCATGACGCCAATAATCGCTCGAACCATGGCGCTCTTCCAGGTACGAGGCGACAGCGCAGAGACCACAATCGTTACACTTCGCGAGCTGGAGTTCCATCTCGTCCCAGTCGCCGTTTCTACCCAAATCCATCCTCTGTTTGATGTCCAGAGACTCACGCTCGCAATTTGGACAAATGAACACTGCCGTCACTCCAAGGAACCTATAACTTATATACCCATACTGGAATTGGACTGGTCGAAAAGATCGTGCATGCCCTCTCACATAACCCAAGTTCGGCATAGTGTTTATCCGGTGGTTCCGAATTGGCAAGGACGATAGGATGTGACTATCCGTTTTCTTGCGCAGACAAAGATGAATAGACGCACCTTCCTCAACCTATTAGCAGTCGGGCTCGGTCTCGGCATCTCGCCGTTTGTCCTTGCTCCGGAAGAAGACATTGATGGCGTGATGCTTGAAGAGAAATCAGATTCGGGGCTTTTGTTGCCAGGGACATCTAAGATCCCCCTGGTTTACAACCGGCAATACAACATTTCAGCTTTCGGATTGGAACATCTGCATCCTTTCGATGCATGCAAATTTAGAAAGATTCGCATGCACCTATCCAAACTTGGATTAAGACAAGATACGGACTTCATCTGTCCTGAGGAGCTAACGAGAGAACAGCTTCTCACTGTTCACACTCCTGAATATCTCGATTCGCTCAAGAATAGCGAGATACTGGCCAAGATTTTTGAAGTGGCCGCTGCGGCGCTTGTTCCCGCAGGCTTGCTCGACTCGGCAATTCTGCACCCGATGAGGCTGGCTGGAGGTGGGACATTATTGGCGTGCCGACTGGCATTGGAAAAGGGCATTGCCATCAATCTCGGTGGCGGATATCACCATGCCGACTGCGATCGCGGTGGCGGTTTTTGCGCATACTCGGATGTACCAATTGCGCTCAATATTCTGCATGCTGAAAATAAAATTCAGCGCACCTTAATCGTCGACACCGATGCTCATCAAGGGAACGGCTTTGCCAATGTAATGAGAAAAACAGGATGGGGACACGTCCTTGATTTATTTGACGAAAGCATCTATCCGCACCCGAAGGTAAAAGAAGATATGTCGGTGCCCTTGCCGAAAGGCAGTGTCGGTGACTATTATCTAACAAAGCTCGAGGCTACATTGCCTCTAGCGCTAGCAAGCTTCAAACCCGATCTGATTGTGTATAATGCCGGCTCGGATGTATTGGATTCCGATCCACTTTCAAGCCTGCGCTTGTCGGTAATGGAATTGAAGGTTAGGGATCAATTCGTTGTCGAAACAGCCATGGATCGAAAAATTCCTGTGGCAATGGTTCTGGCCGGTGGGTATGGACGAGAGTCGGCAGTGGCCCACGCGAGATCAATTCAAAACTTAATTGAAAAATTCGACGCAAAAATCAAGCAGGTCTAGTATTTTTGGTTTTTCGTCTGTGATATGGTACGGATGAAAATCAAACATTGAAAGCGATTCAACAGAGTGAGCAAGAATAGTATAGCGATCTACGGCGCTGGTGCAATTGGACTAGATCTCGGCGTGCATCTTATCGAAGCGGGACATCGTGTCAGTTTCATCGCCAGGAATGAAACTAAATCGAAGCTCGCTTCCGGCGGCATTATTTACGAAAGCCAAAAGCAACGACGAATCTTCGAACCAAATCAATTTTTCTGCACTGATGATACTTCTGCATTAGACCATCAAGATTACATATTCCTGACCATCAAAGCAGACGATCTATTGGATATCGGCAAGTGCTTGGAACCGCTGATAGGGCAGGACACAGTCGTGATATCTGCCACCAATGGTATCCCACCCTGGTACTCCTATTTGCAAGACAGAACAATCGGCAGATTTCTCAACAACACAGGTCCGCGCGACGAATTTCTCAATCAGGTAGCCGGCGAAAAAATCGTAGGCGCAGTGATTGAAAGAAGCGTTACACGCACCAATGGAAATGAAGTTTCCCACAATTCCGGCTCCGGCTATGTAATCGGTGAACTCAGTCATGTTGCCGAAGAGCGCACGCTAGAGCTTAAGTCTACTCTTGAAGGCGCAGGGCTATCAGCCGATATTAGCGATAATATTCATCGCGACATTTGGATTAAACTCATGGGCAATATTTTTGTCAATCCATTGAGTGTTCTTACAGAAAAAACGATTGGTGGAATGATGGCTGATCCGGCTGTTCTTTCTCGTGCCACCACAATGGTCGAAGAAGCGCTTAAGGTCGGGTTGCATCTGGGCGTAATCTCGGAAAACGACTTCAACATGGAAGCGCTTGTCACACGATGCCGTGGACGATTAGCAAATCATGAGACGTCTATGCTCAGGGATTACAAAATCGGCAACAAAATAGAACTGCATCGAATTGTAGAAGTCGTAATCATGCTGGCAGAATTACCTGGTGTCGATATTCCTGTTCCTGAGCTAAAATCCGTTCTCGAAGACGTGCTTCGCAAAATCGACGCGCGGCAGATTCAGAAGTCGACAATCATATAGTTAGCGTGTTTTCGCGCCACGATTCGACCGACAGGGGTGGTTATCGATCATGGCTGTGGGGAACATTAAGATCTGACGCTAGCTCCTGAGCAGACCTGTGAAACGAGACGAATTTAAAGAGAAGCGAAAAGAGCGCTTGTCCCTGGAGGAAACACAGTCGGACTTACTTTCCGAACCAGTCCTGGCAGAGGCAGCATCGCAACCGATTGTCGCTGCTGAGCCTGCAGAATCGCTTATCGGCAAAGTAATTGCTGGTCATTACGAAATTCTCTCTTGCCTGGGAGAGGGCGGAATGAGCACTGTCTATAAGGCAAAGCACATCCTTTTGGACAGCATTCGAGCGATCAAAATCCTGCACCTTCCGCGTGCCAGCGACGGCAAAATACTGCAGCGTTTTCAGCAAGAAGCCAAAGCCAGTTTTTTCCTTTCGCATCCGAACATCGTTCGTGTCTATGACTTCGGCATTGAGCCCGCCATGCAACAGCCGTACCTGGTTATGGACTGTTTGGAAGGCACGCCACTGAGCACGGTTCTAGAAAATGAGCACCTCACAACTGAGCGCACGATAAAGATTATTAGTCAGATTTGCGACGCGCTAGAGCATGCGCATGCAAAAGGAATCGTTCACCGGGACATCAAACCCGCCAACATAATCCTTACAAAAAATGCTTCCGGAGACGACCTTGCTCAACTTGTCGATTTTGGCATCGCCAAGCTGATCAATCCCGAAGAGGGAAATGACCTTACGCAAACAGGTGAAGTATTCGGCACCCCGCTGTATATGAGCCCAGAACAGTGTCTGGGCCGCACCGTCGATGAACGCTCAGACATTTATTCGCTCGGCTGCGTAATGTACGAGTGCCTGTCAGGGAATCCACCATTCCGCGGCGCGAGCCAGCTTGAAACATTGATAATGCATGTGCAAAACGAAACGGAAATGAGCGACGAAACGATACCGTCGAATTTACAACCAATTCTCAATCGCTGTCTTGCCAAAGAGGCGATCGAACGCTATCCATCTGTCCAAACAATGCAGGAAGATCTGCAGGCGTACTATCAATCAAAGGGTCCCAGAAAAACTCATCAGATTGGAAAATGGGCAAAATCACTCGACAAACGAATTCAAACAACAACAACTTCGCGAGTGTTGATGACCCTCATTGTTGTGTGTCTCTTGTGCACAGCGCTAGTAATGACTTCTCGCACCAGCCAGCCTGCAAAGGTAATCGTTGTTGAGAAAAGAATACCTCAGACAGTACCAGCGGTGGCACAACAAAAATCAATGTTGCCTCCGGAACTAGCGATCAGAGTTAATTCCGTGGATTCTCCACAAATGAAGATTGACATGATGCTGGAGTGGCAAAAGAGCCATCCTGAATTCAATTATTATGTGGAGAACGAATTACGCCACTGGTATGGCGGTATAAACGAGCGAAAGTCCGCAGAGCACATTGAAATCATTCTCAAGAAAATGAGAATGGAAGACTATACGGTGAGTTGCTTGAGTGATTGGAACATCCAGGACAGCCCAAAGAAGGCTGTGCTCCGTTTACTTTATTGGGCGGAGACATATCCCGATCTGCCGTCACTGTGCGCCGCCAGCTACATAGCGGCAGGCGATCAATACGTCAAACTGGGCAATGTCACTAAAGCGCGATGGTGCTACAACAAAGTGCTGAAGTCAAAAGACAAGACAATCAATGGCTATAAATCGTTTGCAAGAAACAGCATCGAACAGCTTATGGTGCAAAAGTAACTGTCCGTTTCGATTTTGCCGTGCAAAAAAATTTGGGAACCCTGCCAAGATCGCAAGAGTTCCCAAATGAAAAACACTACCTGGAATTATTGAAATGCGTCCTTAATTCCATCACCTAACTTGCGGCCCAGATTGCCCACCGGCTTGAAGATTGAGCCAAGAGTCGTAGGTGGATGTCCCTGGTCGATCTTGTAGGCAGTCTCCAGGCACTTCTCAGCGCGTTTGGAGATTTTTTCGCGCTCTTTTTCAGGAAGGTCTGGTTTGAGAGCAATATAGGCTTTGAACTGAATGGAAGCCTCTCTAAGAGCAGGCGACTGATCTTTTTGAAATTTCTGCAGCGCTTCGGCCAGTCCGATGTGAGCATCAGCTAGCCTGGGGTTGAGATAAGCAGCCGATCTGAATTTATCAATACCGCTGGCAAACTGGCCTTTGCGTGCCAGATCAGTGGCCAGGGTCAGCTCCTGGTCGGCCTTTTGCCGCGCCGCCTGAACAGCAGCCAGACCTCTACGCGAGCGGTCGGCCACATCGCTGCCGGAGAAACTCGCTGCTTTCTTGTAAGCCATATCTGCACTGTCCAGATCTCTGGTAAGCAATGCCATATCGGCAACAGCAAATGTTTGCGCAGCGTCAGGGCAATTTTGAATGACTGTCGTCATCGCCTGCAACGCATCTTGAAATTTGAATTGCGCAATTGACGCTTCGGCAAAGGCAAGTCGCTGCGGATCAGTTGTCGGAGTACCGATTGTAGAGAGATCAACTGTTTTTCCGGACATAGCTCTGAGCTTCGCGTCAGCCAATCTCAGTTCCATATTATTGGGATTTAGCTGAATAGCCCTCTGAATCAGAGCACCGGCTGACTCATAATTGTTAGAGAGGAAAAAGGCACCATTGGCTTCCTTCTGAGCTTTGAGCACCAGCGCCCTGGTCATCCCGTTGACAGCAGCTACATTGCCGGGAGCACTGTTCAGCACTGTCGTGTATTCTTTAAGAGCGTCATCGCATTTGCCCAGTGACAAAGTTATGTCACCAAGCCGTAAATGCAAATCGACATTGGCAGGGCTCATATCCAGACCGGAGCGCAAGTTGGCGGCAGCCATTTCCAGGTCGCCGCGGCCTTGATAAATGTCAGCCACTTTGATGTAGGCGTCTTCGCTTTCCGCCTTGATCGCGATGGCAGCCTTGTACTCCTTCATCGCTGCAACCGAGTTTCCTTGCTGTTTTAACACGTCGCCCAGGGCAATATGCGCAGGAGCGCTGTTGTTCTTTAATGAAAGCGCAGTGTTCAACTCCTTGTAGGCCTCATCCAACTGCCCCATCTGCAAGTAAGCTTTGCCTAAGCCATAGTGAGCTGTTGAATTCGACGAACGCAATGCAATCGCTTGCTGAAAGTCGGTGATCGCGCTTGCCGCGTCATTTTGCTTGAGCTCAATCAATCCTCTGTTCACAAATGCCATAGCGTATTTCGGATCAGCGTCTATAGACCTGGAGAAACTTGCTTTAGCCAGACCAAGCTTGCCTTGTTCCTTCTGAATCAGACCCAAGACCAAATTGCCTTCAGGCATATTGGGCTCTGCTTTGAGAGCCAACTTGCACTCTGCTTCTGCGCGAGTGAGAATGGCGCTTCTTTGCGAAATTATCGTCATCGATGATGATTGCAGTCTGTTGATGCTGACAAAGGCTATTCCCACATGAGCGAGCGGATCTGTGCTCTTTACGGCAAGAGCTTGCTTAAACTGCTGCTCTGCACCATCTAATTTGAACTGAATAGCCAGGGTGAAACCAAGACCGCACAGAGCGGCTACATCTTTCGAGTTGGAATTCAGAGCCTTGCGAAATGTCGCCGCAGCCTGGTCGTATTGACCTGCCAGCAGGGCTTTTTCGCCTATCGCCACGTCCTCGGAAACCTTCCCTCTAAATATTTTTGTTTCTCCGAATGCAGACTGCACATTGCGCACTATCGGGGCAGACGTCTTGACTCCGGGCTTTGCAACTGCTGCGGCGGCAGTCTTGGCATGGACCGGACCTGCGGAAGCCAGACTGAATAAAAGAGAGACGCTGAGAGCCGTGAGCATCAAAGAATTTGATTTAAACAAAGGGGTTCGCCTCCGCGATTATAAATATTGCATATCAAAAGAGGCGACCGCGAATATGTTCAAATCCAATCGGCAGGCTCTTAATCAATCCATTTGCTACTCTGCCACGTGCGCTAGAAAGTTGCATGAGTTAAGGGAAATGCCGGCTGCCCAATGCCATGAAAGAGCCAAATCATCCTTTTTGATGAGGTCGAAACTCCGGGAAGGAATATACTAATAGTGCAAGTTGAAATGATTCAGCAAGCCAAAAATTAGAGACCTAAACAAAACGACAGCGCCAAGTTCTACTCCTAAGAGTATTTTTGTGGGACGCTGTCGTTTTGCATTTTCTTCTCTGGATTATTGCGAAATCAGTTGGCGCTCCAATGCACTGAGCAAACGCTTTCGTTTTTCCAAAATCTGCGCAAGCGACTGACCAGAACGCTCGCTGCGCCTTTTCCTCAGCACTCCTTTGAAGTATGTGTAAGGCGTATCGATGAGCGCGTATCCCTGTCCTGTAGCTTGTGAAATTCTGCCGGCAAATGACAGTTTGTTGGCGACGTCCTTGTCGTTTTGATATCCATAGAAAGCGATACTAGACAAGACTGAGCGCGCCACACCAGTCAGTCCTATTAACGGTCCGGAAACAGACTGCTGCTGAGCAACCTGGCGAAATCTTTCTATAGAAGAGGCTTCGCGATCTATGGTCGCATCCAATCTTTGAGAGTTCTCGCTGAGAAACACCAATTCCTTAAGGCGATTTGCCTCCTTGGCGCTGGACTCTTCTTGCAACTCTTTCAATTCCAATACTGAGAGACCCTCCGGCATCGCAGGGCGTGTGATTGGCAGTTCTCTGGCCAGTTTATTTCGCTGATAATTCCTCACACAGACGCCTACGAGATTCCGCACGATCGGATTGAGAGTTGCTGCAGAGCTTGCAGTTAGAGAAACCACAGCAGAGCCACCCGCCTTCTCCGGGGCCGCGAATGCCTGCAAAGAAATGATCGATGAGCCCATACTGATGAAATTTTGCGCCGAGTCGATGGCGAAGAATGTGTTTTCTCGCCAGGCTCGCTCTCTAGAGTGAATGCTCCATCTTCTGAATTCAAAGACAAGTTGATCGCGGATACGTCTGAGCATCACGGCTTCCAATTCTCTAATTCGGCGCCTTTTATCTGAGGTTTCCTCGGCGACGAGCTGCTCTCGCTGCGCTAGCAACTTATTGGTTTTATCAATGGAATTTTTCACATACCCTAATGATTGTTTTGGAGACAAACCGAGTTTGCGCGCTCGGCGCATTGCCCAGACATTCTGAATCAATTCCAAACCTGAGGCAGAGCCGCTCACTGCGCTGCCGACAACAGCGCTTGCAAGTCCTTTTCGTTGGGCGCTTCTGGAGATTTGACTGGGATCTGACAGATTGTCGCCTCTTTCATTTATGTCCACCAAACTATTGGCAAAAGATGCTGCCGTTCCGGCCTCGCGTGCAAGCGGATAGGCCCAGGAGCGCCACTTTTGATGATAATTTGCTTTCTCGAAAAAGAGCATATTGAACCGTGATAGATAGATAAGCTCCAAGAGCAGTTGCCGATCAATCTCCATGATTTGTTCACCGCCGACTCCGCCTGACCTGAGACCGGTGTGAAACTGCTCTTCGGCGCAAACATTTTGCGCAGACAGGAGCAGCATCAGGCAGCCAGCAATTAAAGCTATGAAAGCTCTCATTCTCAAGAAGGAGGGGTTCGCGAAACAATTGTCGAGTCTGAGCGCTTGAGCTTCTCAGCCAGTCCGATAGCGAGATTATTATAAATCTGCACTCCAATATCTGGACGTCTGCGCACCAAGGCGGCGAGGACTTCACGAGAGAGGACCGCCGCTTTCAGAGCGCCCCTGGTCGTCGCTGAAGCCGAGTGGCTACCACTGGTCAAAAGCGCCACTTCGCCCAGACACTCTCCGACCGAAACGCTGCCGATTTCAGTGCCGGCTCCCTCAACTGCGATCGCCACTTCACCATCGAGTATTACAAACATTTTGTCGGCAGGATCTGCCTGGCGATAAATGGCAGTCGACGCGTCAAAAGTTTCAAACGTACAGACCCCGGCCAGCCTCTTAACTTGCTCGACATTGAGCCCTTCGAAAAGAGACATGCGCTTCAAAATGTTTACGACAGCAGGCGCCACTTTGTGCGCCTCCAGCGAACGCAAAACCGTCTCGGCAATGGGCCGGGACTTCTCGCTGAGATGGATCTCCTTTAAGTCCAGAGGAACAAGCAGCCTTATCATCTTCACTGCATCGAGTCGCTCTACTTCATGGAAGACCGAAGCTGGTATATAGGCGGCCGGCACGAAGTCCAGCTCAAGCAGGGTCCTCTGCATTCGAGGAGAGTATGCGCTGACATCGACGTCGATGAACTCGACAGCCAATTCTTCGCGACACTTCCTTTCAACTTCGCTCAACAAATGACGAATGACATGATCGTCCATCGAAATGAGTTCGAATATTTTGGCTGCCTTCTCGACCTCATCATGAGTAAAACCTACTGCGCCGACAATCTGTCCCTGCCTCTTAGCCAGAAGATAGGTCGATTGCCTGGCCAGCAATTTAAACACGCCATAATGAAGACGCATAGGTCCGAAGATCTCGCGATTCCTCACTCTGCCTCGCTGAATGCGCAAGAGGGCGGAATATCCTTCGGTGCTCAACTCTTCGATTTCATACTCGCTATCAAATGGATAAGAAGCGGAGTCTTCGTCGATAATGACATCGCATACGATACCGCAATTTTCCATGGCGGCATGGGCAAGCGCATACACCTCAGGAATTATCCGAGGGTGGTTGCATCGCAGTTGAAGCGCATCTCCAAAATATTGCACCATAAGCACGATAGACTCTCTGTAGGAAATGAGAATCTTCTGAGGCATAAAACCGACGGCGGAAAAGCCCTGCTTCTCCGATATTTTCTGGGTAAACGGATGAATCACCCTGGCGTCTATCAGGCCAATCTGCAAGCGTTGCCTGACACGATTCAATCGCTCTTCCATCAATCGCGTTCCTACTCCGCTGTTTCGGTGAGCGGGAATAACAGCCAGCCTTCCAAATTCACCTGAAAGGTCTGAGTAGGCACCAACGTTGTATATGACACTGGCTGTCCCGAGCAACTCGTGTGATTCCAAATCCTCCGCCACCAGAAGCAGTGTATCGTCCGTGTAGATCATCTTCGTAAGAAGGTCGACGTCATAAAACTGTGGATAGGCATAGTCCGCACCATAACAGGTGCCGAAGATCTTGCTGATACTTTCGGCATCTGAGGGTTTGGCCTCGCGAATCTCAATCATTTGCCTTCCTCAATTCGCTCGCAGGGCTATACCAGCAGCTTGAGCCACCTCTGCATAATACTTAGCGCCTACCAACAGGCACGATTCGTCAAATACAAATTTGCTGGAATGTGCAGGAAATACACAGCCTTCAACCTGTCCACCAAAACGAACATAACAACCGGGCACCTGAAGTACATAAAAGCTAAAATCCTCGCCGCCCATGTTCGCGGTCTTCATAGCCTCGACACGCTCAGCGCCGGCGATTGACACAGCCGCCTTTCTAGCGATCTCGAAAGCGCTGGGAGAATTGGACAACACAGGCAGGCTCTCCACGATCCGACAATCAATTGAAGCTCCATGCAATTGTCCGACCGATTGAGCCATCCGAAAAAGTGCTTCATGCAAATGCGCGCGCACTTCCTCATCTTGCGTGCGGATGGTGCCCTCCATGTGACAGCGGCCGGCTATGACGTTTGATGCTGTGCCGGCCTCAAACTTCCCGACTGTGACCACTGATGGATGGGCCGGATTTACTTCGCGAGAGACTATAGTCTGCAGTGCAATCACCAAAAGACTTCCAGCAATGACGGCATCGACGGTCTCATGTGGTCGAGCAGCATGACCTCCCTTTCCGGTTATGTCAATGATGAATTTGTCCGCCGAGGCGTTGACCACACCTTCTGTGACGGCAATAACTCCCGGTTTGAAATGCCTGTCGATATGCCCGCCGAAAATCATGCCCACATTCTTAAGAGCATCGTGCTCGATCATTTTCAAAGCACCGGCGCCAAGCTCTTCAGCCGGTTGAAAGAGCAATCGAACCGGAGCCGGCAATTCACTTTGGGAGACTAAGAGCTCGGCGGCTCCAAGCAACATGCTGACGTGCCCATCATGCCCGCAAGCGTGCATGTTTCCCTCTATCGAGGAAATGAATTCAAGGTCAGTCTCCTCATGAATGGGCAGAGCATCGATGTCTGCGCGCAAGGCAACGACAGGCACTCCCTCAGGCCCCGGTATATCAGCGATGACACCTGTCAATCCGGGCAAACGCCGGTAAGGAATTCCAAGTTCGTCCAAAGCTTTCGAGATTTTTTCAGTTGTTCTTTTCTCGTGCCAGCCCAACTCCGGAAAGCGGTGCAGATCTCGTCTTATGCTCACGAGTTTTTCGCTCAGTTTTGCATGCGATACAGTTACCAATCGGACTCTCCTTACAATCGTTCTACAGAAGCTGCGGCAGCAGGTTTCCGGTAGCAAAAGATGATTATCGCCTGGACACTCTTCAATTCAAACTTGTCATGTAGACTCCATAATTCCAATCAAATGCCTCGAATACTAATGAAACAACAGAGGCTTGCCTACCACCGAACACAAAAGCACCGATCGCAACACCCTCAAAATTATCCCGGCGCTCGTCAAGAGATGGGCATTGCTTAGGTGAAACCGTGAATCGGCTGTTTGGATGCGCTGCTCTGCGCCCGCAATCCGGTATCCAATTTCTGCCTTGCCAATCAACCAGCTCCTCAGGGGGCTCATTGCTTTATGCTTTGCAGCATAATTCGATTCCACAGCTGTTGCAGTTCTGGCTGCAACTGACTCGGTAGTCGGCATTTAATACAACTCCAAGATTCAAGTTCTGGAATGGTACAACAACCGGACTCTCTTTTCCCCCATCAGTCGGACTAATCCTCATGATTAAACAGCCCCTAAAGGAACTCACACAATGTCACTGAAAACAAAACTTACAAGTATCGCCATTGACTCGTCGAGGGACTTCTTAAAAGAAAAACTCGAGGCAGTCAAACAACTGGATCTCGATGAAGACGGAAAAAAAGATGTCGATCAAATCTCAGAACTGCTCATGCGCGCCGCATCGAAAGTGAAGGATTCCATGGAGTCCACGGACTTCCCTAAGCTGGCATCAGGACTGGAACAAATCATGTCCGGTATGAGCCTGATCGGATCTTCCGTCGATCGAGAGAAATTGGGCGATGCGTGCACCGAACTCGGTATCGGAATGAAACAGCTAGGACACTTGCTGCAACTCGGTGTTCACGAGATGAAAGAAAACACAACGGACAAATGAAACTGCACAGCTTTGCATAGTGACGAATCGTTCACGAATTGTTCACCGTAAACAGTCAATGTGAAATAAGTAGCGAATAACAACATAGCTGTGCTTTCACGAGCAGGGACGAAATTGGTGAACTTGGCTCTCTCACTTCTCGTCATAAACGCAGTAGTGACATGGTTCATGACCGGGTTGATTTGGTTTGTTCAGATCGTGCATTACCCGCTATTCAATGCTGTCGGTACACTGGAGTTTCAATCCTACGCAGTCCGCCATCGCCATCTGACGACGATGGTCGTGGCTCTGCCGATGTTAACGGAGATAACCACAGCCCTGCTTCTCGTAACTCTATGGAAACGCTCAGACGCAATGCTGCTCTGGGTCTGCTTTGCTCTAATTCTGGCTATCTGGATTTGCACAGCTTTCGGCTCTGTTGCCTGCCACGAAAAGTTGTGCACCTCTGGTTTCTCCGCCACAACCCATCGCTGGCTATTGACCAGCAACTGGCTGCGCACAATCCTGTGGACCATGAGGTCGCTGATTCTAGCGTATATCATCTACAAACAAGTCGCGAAACCATTGAGTGCCAGCGATATTCAGGGAATTTTTTAGTCTTTGATAACTTTTGGAATACCCGATTCAAAACACAAGTCGACCGACTGGCAAATTTCGCGCAACATTGTGGACGGGCATGGTATTTTTGAACTCCACTGCCTGTCCAGCAGTTATGTTTTTCAAGGAATGTAGTAGAAGAGGACGTTAAGCATGTCACACGAAATCTGCATGCGAGATCATTTGCTCAAGGGCATGAGCTTGGCGCTGATGTCCTCAATTCTGGCTGGCTCCGCTTCCGGGCAGAGCACCAAAATTCCACCGCCAAAAGCAAACTCAGAGAACCATTCAACCAAGCCTGTAAGAGCAACGACAGGCTCAACCAGCACTACTGCCAAGTTGCAAATTCTGGCAGCTGTGAACAACACGCGAACCGAAAAGGAAGCCCTTGCTCGCCTCGTCAAAGAACTTCCGCCCGAGCAACGCGCCGGTCTGGTTGCTGAACTCGTAAAGATGTTGCAATCGCAATACTGGGAAGTAAGAGTAAACGCGGCATATGTACTGGGAGAATTTGGTCCGATAGCAACACCTGCAGCACAAGCGATGATCGACTCTATGAATTCGATGGAAATGGAGAACGTCGCCTGGGAGGTAGTTCCGGCTCTGGCAAAAATCGGACCGGGCGCGGTGCCACCGTTGAGAGAAGCTCTGCGCAAGCGACCAACAAAGAATCTGGAGATATATCACTTAATTGAAGCGGCAGGTGCTCTCGGACCACAAGCACAAGAACTGACACCGCAAATAGTGCCCTTTTTGCGAGATGGAGACAACTCAGGCGCAGTCAAAGCGCTGGTTAAAATTGGTTCCGGCAGCATCCCTGCAATCTGCAACAGTCTCAGCACAGAAAGAGATGATTTCATCCCATTATACGCAGCAAAAGTGCTGTCGACCTTCAAAGGTAGTGCTCCAACCTTGGCCTTACTGGCCCAACTGAAACATACCTCAGCCCAGGGAAGAGAGAAAATTTGTCATGTCTTCGCCAACCTCAAACCAGCGCCGGACAAACAAGCGACAACCACGCTTTGCAATCTGCTGAAAGCAAATGACACGAACATTCGTACCGACATTATTGCGGCGATAAAGAATAACGGGCCCAGCGCTGTGCCGGATGTCGCCGAACTGCTATCCGACAAAACACCTCCCGTCTACACTGCCGCCACGGAAATTCTGGAACATTTTGGACCAAAGGCATTCGCTGCATTGCCTGCACTCACTAAGATGATGAGGAGCTCCGATCTTGAAATTAGCATGACGGCAGCGTCGACAATGCTAAAAATCGACTCGAACAACAAATTAGCCCGGGAACGGCTGCAGTCATATCTAAACAGCAAAGACGAGCTAACCCGCGCAGCAGCCGCTCGCCATCTTGCCGAAAGCGGCTCGGGTGCCAGTCTCGCAGTACCTGCTTTAATCAAGAAATTGACAGATAATGATTCACAAGTACGGGAAGAATCGGCAACAGCACTGGGAAACATTGGACCAGCGGCCGATTCAGCACTGCCGGAGTTGCTCACTGCTGCAACTTCTTCCCATCCACCAATCAGCAATGCATTCGAGAGAATCGGCAAAGACAGTGATGTTCAGCGAGCAGCTGTAATCGCTATTGGGAAGATTACCGCTAAACCCCCCGCAACCAATACGTCGACGACTGGTGCTCCGACGGCAAATACGTCTACAGCTGTAGCGGTGCTCATCAGAATTCTCAAGGATCCATCAAAATCGTTTTTACATCAATACGTGTTGGAAGCTTTTACTCAGATGCGAGGTTCGGCATCACCAGCGGTGCCGACATTGATCGATATGCTCAAGACTCCTGGAAACAAGCACACCGCAATTGGTGTGCTCAAAGAAATCGGGCCAGCCGCAAAACAAGCGCTGCCCGAGTTGCAAAGAATGTACGATGACAAATCTGTGATGACGCGAAAAGAAGCATTTTCCGCCATTCTTGCTATAGAAAACAACCAGACTCGGCTCACTGAAAACGCTGAGCAAATGCTGAGAGACAGAGATTATGAAGTAAAGGAGGCAGCGATAAAAACGCTCACCCGTTACCCTTCCTCAAATACCGAGACAATAAAATTACTCATCGCAGCACTAAAGGGATCTCAACAAAATATCCGCATGAGTTCAATAGAAGCTGTCGGTGCATGCGGTCCTGAAGCAACAGATGCTCTGGAATATTTGATAAACGAAAATATCGGCTGTTCCTACAGTCCGCCGCAAAAAAGTCTCTCCTTTGCTGCCATCAAGAAAATCGATCCTTCGGGCGAAAAAACAATAACAATTGTTCAACCAGCACTCAATGACAGCTTCAAAGTGCGGGGTGCGACGGAATTGCTGGAGTTCATCGGCAGCCCCAAATCCAGCGCGCTTGGAAAAGCGACAAGAGATCGGTGGAAACTTAAATGACTCAACAGCGCATCTAGTGATTCTCTTGTTTGCGAGAAATTACTCTGGACTTAGAAGGGAATCTGTTGCCACTTGCGAGCAGCATCTTTTCTTGTGAAGGATTTGATTGCTCTTGCTGATTCGAATGCATCCTTTGCCTTTCTTAGTTCATCCATATATAGGATGGAATTTGCTATGGAACCCAATTCGAAAAACCAGTAGAGGCACATCAGCGGGTTGATGAAGAGTTCGCTCCCCTGCGTTCTGCTTGTCGCGTGGTAATCGCCAAACTCACCATCGAGCGCAGATAATATAGAGCTAATCACTATGCTCGGATCATCTTCCGGGGTGCGACTAAAAACATAGCGCGACGCGTGGACGAAGTTTTTCACTTCAGGCATTGTCTTTAAGAGTGAAATTGCTCCCAGGAAACCATTCTTCTTAGTTTGCTCTGCAATCGTTCCTAAAACATGCGCATGACAAACTCCATGATGACTGTCAATGCCAAAGCCCAGACATGCGAGAATTTTCGTCGGCAACTCGAGCTGATCTACTGCAGCGACACTGGTCATATCTTCAAGTGGGGTCCCCAGATCTTCTTCATCTCCACGCAATAGACTGTCGGTGCCACCGTCAACCAAAATTATTGTATCGAGGTTCAACTTCTGCACCAACAACTCGTAGCTGCTCTTCAGCTGTTGCGTCCCGCACCCCTTAAAACAATAAACACTGATGTTTTGTCCCTTGGTGCGAAACCACTCGCAGAGGTAACGCTCGGGGAAATAGTACTCTCCTTGCGAATCCGCACTCACGGCAACCAGATGGTCGGACAACCGCGTTGGCGCTCCCGGGCCGGAGAGAATTTGAGAAAATGTCCAGTTGGCGAGATAGACCGTCTTCTTCTGCTGTTTAAGAGCGAAATACAAAGGAAGACCAGAAAAGACATCGAATCCACCGCCTGCCCCAGCAATGAGAATGTTGCGAGACGCGCTCAGCTTGTCTAGAATAGGAAGTTGAAACATCTTGATCCTCCAGACTGGATAAAGGCGATTATATCGCAATGCTCATTTTGACGAATTCCACAAAAGCTATCTGAAAATTTGCCAAAGAAAATCTTATTCCTCTGCATCGGCAACTACTACCGAAGCAGATTTGCCGAAGAGATCTTCAATCTCAAAGCATCGAAGCTAAACATCCCTTACGTTGCGGATTCGGCGGCGCTAGCACTGGAGCGCGGCAAGGGCAATTATGGACCGATTTCGTGGTATGCAATTGACGGACTGGAAACGAGAGGCATAAAGCTTAGCGACAACATAAGAGATCCTAAGGCAGTTTCCATCGCCGACCTCGAATCGGCTTTCATGATAATCGCAATGGACAAACTCGAGCACCATCCCATTGCTACGGAGCAGCATCCTGAGTGGATCGAACAAATGACATTCTGGGATGTTGCCGATATTGATGTAGTCGATCCACCCGACGCGCTAGCTAAGATTGAACGCTTAATTGACGCACTAGTGAAAACGTTGAGCTCTAGTTATTGATGTCGTAAATTCTCAATTCAGGCGTCATTACCGACAGCAATGGAATTAGCAGCCGGTCGACAGGTGGGTAGCAACCTGCTCTACAAGCTTCCCGGGCTTGGCCTTGCTTGACAGAAACAGCGTCAGATTGCGGACGTTGTAATTATCCGTGGTGTCCATTATCAGGTCGATCTTTTTGTCGCCATCAAGATCTCCAGCCTGCAAGAGAGAGGGGAAAGAGGAATCAGCTACCTGCTTACGATCATAAATCGTCTGCTTTATGCCACCACTTTCGAGAACAATTTTATACCCGACACGCCACTCCGCATTTTTCTTTACGCCAGTGACGGCTAAAGTTGATTCTTTGGTGCCAACGTTCAGTTTTAGTTTTTCGCCGACGTCAAAACGTTCTTTCTTATTGATTGTGCTGGTAATAACCTTTCCAGGCTTCAGCGCTGAGACGCCTGCGATCAATACTAGAGGCTCAGCCTTACCTGCAACAGTTACTTTCCTGCCGGTCTTCTCATTGGGCGAATTGTCGGCGATGGGATCATTCACCAAAGAGACAGTGACTTTCGCTTCGCGGAGTTCATACTGCCCGCCTTTCGTAGGAAAAAGTCCCAACCAAGTCTTTCCTGTGGTCGGGTTAAGTTCACCATTGTGATATACGGTCACTTCGATGATGTCAGCGGCAATGGCTGATGACGCCAAAAGAAAGGAACACAGCAAGGATGCTAGAACCTTAAACATTGAAACCTCCTCTATTTAATTGGCGTCAGCGATTTAACTATCGCAATTGCTTCTGCGTCAGTAACTCCGGTTCCAAAAAAATGATAGTAACGAGTGGCGTCCTTCGACTGCTTTCTCTTCAGTTTGAACCATTTACTAAGGTAATAGACACTTTTGGTTTTATTTCCTTCCGTGCGTGGCTTGAACACGCTTATCTTGAATGGACCGAATTCTTTGGAGTGACCGGACAAAGTTCTGCTACCATCAGGCCCGTCGCCTATGCCACTATATGCGGTTTCAATGGTGAAAGAGTAACGTTTTTTCGCGTTGAAAGACGTTTTGTACTCCAAGTGCTTCGGATCTCTGTCAGACACTTTTATATTCTTCAGTTTGAACCTCGCTGGCACAGAAGTCGGATAGAGGAAAATGACACCGGAGCCCTTAACTTTCGTCATCCGCCTGTATTGTTTATCGGGGATGGAAAATTTCTTGTTGTCGATGGTAGTGACTTCGACAAGAATGTCGTCGGGGTTTACTACTGGCTTCGCAGCAGGCGTCTCGGCTGGCTTCGCAGCAGGCGTCTCGGCAGGCGTCTCGGCTGGCTTCGCTGCGGATTTCTCAACGGACTTCACCGTGGGTTTCTCAACGGACTGCGCCGTGGGTTTCTCGGACGGCTTCTGAACAGGCTTCTCAGGTGCTTTCGCTACGGGTTTCTCTACGGACTTCTCAACGTTTTTCTCGGCTAGTTTCAAAACGCCGTTATCGGCTGCCATTGCCACTGAACATGTCAGTGGTAAAACAACCGTGAAAAGCAAAATCCTATGTTTCAACACTATCCACCCCCGCTTGCTTGAAACATTCTTTTAGCATCATTTGCCCGTTGGCGGGTTTACATCCGCCCAAAAACTCAAGAAGGGTAAATTAATGCGCACTTCGAGATCGTTTGACAACCAGGGCGTGGCATATGAGAGGAAACCTATATATCTATATATGCCCTTCTCAACTTCCCACTGCAAGGACTAGTAAGCGATGGCTGACAAAGCGAATTCTGGACATTCCAGCTCAGGACACTCCGGCTCCAGCTCCTCCAGTAATCATGGCGCCGAAAGGCAGCGACTGAATGACGCGCGCGAGCATGACACGCCCTGGAAAAAATGGGGACCGTATCTTAGCGAGAGGCAGTGGGGCACTGTCCGAGAAGACTACAGCGAAAACGGCAACGCCTGGGGCTACTTTCCGCACGACCATGCGCGGTCGCGCGCATATCGATGGGGCGAGGACGGTATCGGCGGAGTTAGCGATGAAAAGCAGATTTTATGCTTCGCGCTGGCAATGTGGAACGGCAAAGATCAAATTCTGAAAGAGCGAATTTACGGTTTGACGAATGCTGAAGCAAATCACGGCGAAGACGTAAAAGAGTACTACTTCTACATGGATAGCACGCCGACGCATTCGTACATGAAATACCTGTACAAATATACGCAGCATGCTTTCCCTTACGAGCAATTGATTAAAGGCAACGCAGCGCGCGGCAAGCTAGATTTGGAGTATGAGCTGCTCGACACAGGTGTGTTCGACGACAACAGATACTTTGACGTCTTCATCGAGTATGCCAAAGGCTCGCCCGAAGACATGCTTATCAAAATTACTGTGTTCAATCGTGGGCCGGAAGAAGCGGAGATTGATTTGCTGCCGACTTTCTGGTTCCGCAATACCTGGTCATGGACTGAGGGTGTGGCAAAACCATTGTTGCGCGGACTATCGAAAGATGGGCGTTCTATGGCTGTCGCACAACACACTGATCCTTTGATGCCCGAGAGTCTCTCTGAGTATCACATCTATTTCGACAGCGATGTGCCATTGCTTTTCACTGAAAACGAAACCAATTGTGAAAAACTCTTCGACTCTCCCAACGCAAGTCCATTTGTCAAAGACGGCATTAACGCCTGTGTAGTTAACGGCGAAAAACATCTGGTTAACCCGGCCAAGACCGGGACGAAAATGTCCGGGCACTACAAAATACGCGTTCCATCCGGCGGTTCCAAAACCGTTAAGCTGCGTTTTTCCGGCACCGAAAATGGTGCTCCAATGAAGGACTTTGATGACGTGATGGCGCTTCGCTTAAGTGAAGCGGATGAATTTTATAATACGATCGCGCCCGAAGCATTGCGAAAAGACAAAGTGAGGATGCCGGTTTTCCGCGCTGCGCTTTCAGGCATGATGTGGAACAAGCAATTCTTCTACTACGACGTCGATCAATGGTTGCGCGAGCACAATTACTTTCCGATGGCCGGTCCAGGCGGAAAGCAAATGCGGAATTCGGCATGGTTTCACATGTACAACGAAGACATCATTTCGATGCCGGACAAGTGGGAATACCCATGGTATGCAGCTTGGGACCTGGCATTTCACGTTTTGTCCATCAACCTCTTCGATCCCGACTTCGCCAAGTCTCAGTTGGAGATGATGCTGAAAAGCTCTTATCTGCATCCTAATGGACAAATTCCTGCGTACGAGTGGAATTTCAGCGACGTAAATCCGCCAGTCCATGCGTTTGCCACATACTGGGCTTATCTGTTCGACAAATGCCAGCATGAAGGCACAGGCGACCGTGATTTTCTAAAATACGCGTTTTCCAAACTTCTAGTCAATTTCACCTGGTGGATCAATCGCAAAGATCCCAGAGGTCACAATGTTTTTGAGGGCGGCTTCCTTGGACTGGACAACATCGGCGTTTTCGACAGAAGCCACGCACTGCCGACAGGAGGAAATCTCGAGCAGGCAGACGGCACCGCATGGATGGTTTTCTTCAGTCAGCAAATGTTGAACATCGCGCTCGAATTGGCGCAAGATAATCCGCTATACGAGCGATTTGCGCTGAAGTTTTTCGAGCACACCGTTTGGATCGCGAGCGCAATGGACAGACCCGGGGTTCATAAAGACGAATTGTGGGATGAAGACGACGGATTCTTCTATGATGTATTGCGCATGCCAGATGGTCAAGCAATGCGTCTCAAGGTGCGCTCGATGGTCGGCTTGTTGCCGCTTGCATCGGTGGTCATCGCGGAGGAGGCAGTCTGGAAGAAAGTTCCTAACTTCATTCAGAAGGCTCATCATTTCTTGAATCGACAAAAAGAGATTTGCGCCAACTTGCATTTGCCCATTGAAACCGGAGTTGCAGGCCGCCGAATGCTTGCGGTGTGCGACGAGACAAAGCTGCGCAAGATTCTCAAATGCGTATTTGATGAGAACGAATTTTTAGCACCATATGGTATACGCAGCCTTTCAAAATATCACCAGGAACATCCATTTGTCTTCAACTGCGATGGACAGGAATTCAGAGTGGATTATGTCCCGGGTGAGTCGGATTCCGGCATGTTCGGGGGCAATAGCAATTGGCGCGGACCTATCTGGATGCCAGTCAACTTCCTTCTGATTCGCGCACTGATTACCTACTACTGCTATTACGGCAAAGACTTCAAAATCGAGTATCCAACAGGGTCCGGCAATATGCACACTCTGTACGAGTGCGCCCAAGACATAATCAATAGAATATGCAGCATTTTCGAACGCGACGAAAATGGCATCATGCCCGTTTATGGTGGCACCGAGAAATTCCAGGACGATCCGAATTGGCGCGACCTGTATCTGTTCTACGAGTACTTCCAGGGAGACAATGGTGCAGGACTGGGCGCCTCGCACCAGACAGGCTGGACTGGGCTCGTCGCCAACCTGATGAACATGCAGGCACTGATGGATGAAGACATGTGGCTGGCACCGAATCCAATGCAACGCCTTGCTCATATGGCAGCTGAAGCAGTGCGATAGCGAAGCCGGCAAGATGCCGGCGCTCCAGGAAACGTCAACGCCATGCGTCGCCCATACAGATTTGTACATATATAAAGACTGTAAGAAGAGGACTGTTCTCCAAATGGACACAAAACAAAAAGTCAAACCGGCTTTAAAAACGCACGATCTGCTGAAGGTTCTGCAAAAGAATCCAACTCTTTATCAAGTCAATACTCGCGTTTGGTTGACAGAACTCGCCAGAGAACTTAACCGTCCAGCCACCCTTGACGACATTCCTGACAGCATTTTCGACAAGTTCGCAGACCAGGGTTTTGCCTGGGTCTACTTCTTGAGCGTATGGCAAACGGGTGAAGTCGGGCGACGCATTTCGATCAATCATCCCGGCTGGAAAGATGGTTTTCTTGTCGACATTCCCGATTTGACCAATGACGACATTTGCGGTTCTGGTTTTGCAGTGACCGACTACACACTGCACCGGAGCTTTGGAAAACCCGATGCTTTGCTGCGCTTGAAAAAACGCCTGAACGAACGCGGGCTAAAACTCATGCTTGATTTGGTGCCTAATCACACGGCAATCGATCACCATTGGGTGAAATCGCATCCGGAGTTTTACGTACAGGGAGATGAAGGAAGCATTGCATATACACCGCAGAATTATATCAAAGTAGGCGAGCAAGTATTCGCGCACGGTCGAGATCCATACTTCGATGGCTGGGCGGATACACTGCAGTTGAATTATGGCAACTCCGCATTCAGAGAAGCAATGTTTGCGGAGATTTCCAAGATCGCCACAACTTGCGATGGTTTGCGTTGCGACATGGCAATGCTTATTTTGCCGGATGTTTTCGCCCGCACCTGGTCAATAGATATTGAACCGTTTTGGCCCGAAGCGATTACCAATGTGCAGAAAGCTCATCCCGGGTTTGCCTTCATGGCGGAAGTATATTGGGATAGAGAGTGGGATTTACAACAACAAGGATTCGATTTCACATACGACAAGCGCCTGTATGACCGCTTGCGCCAGAATGACGCGCGTCCAGTTCGTGAACATTTCTGGGCTGCAACCGACTATCAGCAACGTTCTGCCAGATTTCTGGAGAATCACGACGAGCCGCGTGCTGCAGGCGTTTTTCCACCCGATCAACACAAAGCTGCAGCTCTCCTCACCTTCTTTTCTCAAGGCTTGAGATTCCTGCATCAAGGACAATTCGAAGGAT
>JBGAVL010000039.1:0-27631 GCA_044228145.1 Obscuribacteraceae bacterium (SeqCode) | reverse complement strand
ACACGGCGTTTGTCACCGATAAGGAAATGGTGGATCCGCCCAATCATTTTAGCGAGTTAGAACTTTTGAAATTGCTCGGTTTTCCAACTGAGGCAAACAGCAAAGTAGCTGTCGGCATGGATGAAGTGAAAGCATTTTGCCGGGACATAGACAACAGGCGCCATAGCTTCGATTATCAAACCGATGGTGTGGTGGTTAAGCTGGATCAGCGTTCGTTGTGGAATGCGCTCGGTGCCACATCGCACAGCCCCCGCTGGGCAATTGCATTTAAGTATCCACCGGAAGAAGCGGAAACGCTGCTTGAGGACATTCAGTTCGACGTCGGCAGAACCGGCGCCGTCACGCCGGTCGCCATTCTGACACCGGTAAAGCTGGCCGGCACGACAGTGAAGCGCGCCAGCCTGCACAATGCCGACCAGATTCGCCGCCTCGATGTGCGTGTTGGCGATACTGTACTGGTTCGCAAAGCAGGCGAGATTATTCCTGAAGTGCTGTCGGTAAAACTGGACAAGCGAAAAGCCGACAGCATCCCGTTCGAGTATCCCACCAAATGTCCTGTCTGCGGTCATGCCCTGGAGCGCGAAGGCGATGAAGTAGCATTCCGCTGCCCGAATACTTATGGCTGCCCTACTCAGACCAAGCGCCGCATCGAGCATTTCGCCAGCCGCGATGCCATGGATATTGAGGGTGTCGGCGAGGTTTTAGTCGATCTTTTGGTCGACCAAAATCTGATCAAAGACGTTGCCGATCTCTACAGATTGGACGCTGAAAAGTTGAAACAACTGAAGTGGAAGGACAAAAAGAAAGGCGAAGCCGGCAAAGAAAAACAGGGCGTGAAGTGGATAGAAAATGTTCTTTCTGCTCTGGAGGAATCGAAAAATCGACCGTTCGCCAATTTCATACATGCCCTCGGTATTCGCCACATTGGCTCATCCGGCGCTGAGTTGCTCGCCTGCCGTTTCAATTCGGTCGATCAGCTGGAAAGTGCCACCGCTGAGGATATTCTCGCAATTGACGGCATGGGGCCGGCAATCGCTCAGTCTGTGGTCGAGTTTTTCCAGAGCGATTTGAGCAAGCAGTTAATCTCTGACTTGCGCAGTCTGGGCGTTCAAATGCAGGTCTCAGACAGCGAGATCAATGCCAGAAATGCCATTGAAAAGACACTGACAGGCAAGACTTTCGTTCTCACCGGCACTATGGAAACGCTAGATCGGGCGCAAGCGGAAAAAATGATCAAAGATAGAGGTGGAAAGGCCTCTGGCTCCGTTTCCAAAAAAACCGATTATGTGGTGGCAGGAGCCAGTGCGGGCTCGAAACTGGCAAAAGCGCAAGAACTTGGTATAACAGTTCTTGATGAGGCCCAATTCAAAGAGATGATGGGAGTCTGATCTGCTGGAGATCTGATACTTTGGACAAAGTGCTGAGAACTGCCCTTGCTTTTACTCTTCTCCTCTGCCTTTTCTCGACTCCGGTTGTGCCGGTCTACGCCAAGTCCGAGCGAGGCAAGGGACACGTTTTGCCGTCGGAAGCGCAGTACGACATCGGTATCAGCAAATACAAAGGCAAAGACTACGATGGCGCCGTCGATGCCTTCAAGCAGTCTATTTACTTTGCCAGAAACGAGTACATGCCGCAGTCGTGGTATTGGCTGGGCGTCACCTATATGGTCAAACATGAAGATACCAAAGCAATCGAGGCTTTCAAGAAACACCTCGAGCAAGCCGTAGGACCATCATGGGAATCACACATTCACCTGGGACACATTTACCTGCGCAATAACCGGCTTAACGATGCCGAAGATGAGGCCCGGCGCGCGCTGGCCGATTATCAGGGACAATGCCCGAAAGCCTATAATCTCTACGGCTTGGTTTCGAAAGCTCGAAATGACTACGACGGAGCGGTCGGCTGGTTTCTTCAAGCGCTCGGAGACACGCCCTGGAGCTATACTGAAGCCTGGATGAATTATGCCGACATGTTGATGTGGGCGAAGAGATGGCCCGCCGCGATCAATCAGTTTTCGAAAATGCTCGAGAGCGAAAAAACTTTGAAGGGACTGGATGAAGAAACCCTGTTTACCAGCCGTGGCAAGTGCTTGCTGGCGCTTGGCGATCACCAGCGTGCGCTGGAAGATTTCCATAGAACGCTCAGCATGAACAAAGACAATGCTGAAGCTCATCTGAATCTGGCCATGATGTTCGACCAGGAACGCCACATATCATCAGCGATCAAAGAGTACAAAGAATTCTGCCGCACTTGCGCTGAAGTAAAACGCACGTCGGCTGTGAAACAAAGAATTGCCATGCTCGAGCAGATGCTTCAACCCAGCCAAGCTGCTCCTGAAGCGCCGCAACCGTCTCCTTATATGCGCAAGCAACAACAGGAGCAGCAAAAGCAAGAAGAGCAGCAGCAATACCAGCCCCACGAATCAGGCTTTTAGTAGGGGCGACGCCATGCGTCGCCCGGCTCAATTTGGGACCGCTAAGCGCCACTGCTCAAATTTAGAACCGGTACAAAATGTGCGCAAAGGCTTTGTTTTTCTTTTTTCCGTTGCCGGAGACTCGAATGCAAAGTGAGCCGTCATTACGTTTTTCGTATTCGATGACGTTCGGGAAATCATGCTCCGGGTTCTCGAACATGAGCGTGTTTTCGTTTTCGTTCGTCAATTTAAAGTCGGTTTGCGCTTTGCCTTGCGGTTGAGCAACATAAAACATGCCATCCTTTCTTTGCTCGATGCGCAGGAATTCGAAAAACTCAATTTTTCCGCCGTTTAACTCCCTTCCCATGCCAATCATAGAGCCGTCTTGCGGCGACATCCAGTGCTCTTCAAAGGCAGGATTCTCGTTTTTCGATTTCCACCGTCCGGCCAACCAGGAAAGTTCGTTGATACTTTTTTTCGTATCTGGTGCATGCAATTTCACCTGAGCAAACGATGGTGAAGCGATGAAACAGACAGCACAAAGAAAAGGCAAAACGGCTCGTTTTGAGAACATTCCCGCATTCAGAAAGAACGTTTCAAACTTCAAGCTGTTATTCAAATTGAAACTACTTGCCTGTGTAAGCCGGTGTGCGTTTTTCCACGAAAGCCTTAACGCCTTCAGAGAAGTCGTCAGAGCGTCCGGCAATCTCTTGCAATTGAGCTTCGTATTCAAGTAATTCTTCCAGGTCCGGGAAGATGGAGCGATTGACTGCGCGCTTTGTGAGGGCAAATGCCTTGGTCGGGCCCTTGGCCAGTTTTTCTGCCAATTCGGTCGCCTCTTTCATGAGGGCGTCGGCGGCAACGATCTTGTTTATTGCTCCCAATTCCAAAGCTTCCTTGGCTTCCATCTTGTCGGCCGAGAGCATCAAGTCGAATGCGCGGGTGACACCTATCAGGCGGGGCAGAAGGAATGTGGCGCCGGAGTCTGGGACCAGTCCGACTTTAGTGAACGATTGAATGAAGCTGACACCTTCGGCAACGATGCGATAGTCGCAAGCAAAGGCAAGCGATGCGCCGGCACCGGCCGCGACACCATTGACGGCGGCAATGATCGGTTTTTCCATCCGGCGAATTTTGGTGATGATCGGGTTATAACGGCGGCGGATTGAATCTCCCAGCGAGGGGCGAACACCTTCTTCGTGACTGACGCTGCGGCTTTGCAGGTCTTGTCCGGCGCAAAATCCGCGTCCTGCTCCGGTGATTACGATTGCTTTGACGTCTTTGGATTTCTCCATTTCTTTCAAAGCATCTTGCAGGCGGAATGTCAGTTCGTCGGTAAATGAATTCAGTTTTTCCGGGCGGTTCAAAGTGATGATGCCGACGCCGTTTTTAATTTCTGTCAATAAAATTGTTTCTTCAGCCATATTCTTTTACTCCAGATCGATTGATTTAAACTTGAGGGCTGAGGCTTTCCGCTAACCAGTAGTTCCGGCTAAACCTCAAAACCGGGCGACGCCATGCGTCGCCCCTACCGGCCGGTGAAGGTGGCCTGGCGCTTTTCGAGAAAGGCGCGCATTCCTTCTTTTTGGTCTTCTGAGGAGAAGAGCATATAGAAGTTTTTGCGCTCGAATTCCAGACCTTCGGAAAGCGAGCCGTCGAATGCTTTGAGAATCGCTTCCTTAGCCAGCTTGACTGCCACTGGTGATTTCTTGGCGATTTCCTTAGCCAGGGTTTTGGCTTCATCGAGGTAGAGCTCAACAGGAACGACCCTGTTGACCAAGCCCATCTGATGCGCTTCATGGGCTGTGATGGAGCGTCCGGTCAAGATGATTTCCATGGCTTTGTGCTTGCCCACGACACGGGTCAATCTTTGCGTTCCACCGGCTCCGGGGATGACGCCGATGTTGATTTCCGGCTGACCGAATTGCGCAGTTTCCGAAGCGACGATAATGTCGCAAGTCATCACCAGTTCGCAGCCGCCGCCCAGGGCAAAACCACTGACAGCAGCGATAATCGGTTTTTTAATGGAACGGACTCTGTCCCATGTAGCGAAGCGATCTTTGTTCATGATCGAAATAGTCGTTTCGTCCGACATTTCTTTGATGTCGGCGCCGGCTGCAAATGCGCGCTCGCTGCCGGTGAGGATGATCACCCGGATGTTTTCATCTTTGTCGAACTCTTCCAAGGCTTTGACGAGCTCGTCCATCAAGTCGTGGCTCAGTGCATTCAACACGGTCGGACGGTTGAGAGTCACGATGCCGATTTGATCTTCAGTCGCGGTCAGAATATTTCGGTAAGTGAGGGTCATCATCTCTTGCTCCTTTAGTCAGAGTAGATCCGGCGAATTTCGATAGAACCGCCGGGGATATTTGAATTAACCTTTTAGCTTTGCGCCGCAAGAGCCGCAGAATGCGTTCGTCGTCGGCATCGGTTCGTTGCAGTTAGAGCACGGCACAACATCTACGTGACCTGCGAAATTGCTGGCCTGCCCTGCTGTTTTGCATCTGATTTGTGGATAGGGAATTTCCTGTTTGCGTCTGAAAGCGCGAAGCCCTTCTGCTGTTTCATGAGCGCCCGCGTGCAATGTCAGCCAGTCGCGAGCATGCCCGATGGTCATAGACCACGAGAAGTCGCGCCAGAAATTGAGCTGCTGTTTCGTATAACGCGTGCACTCCGGCAACTTGTTGTAGAGCTTCTGCGCCAATTCATCGACGGCGGAATCCAGCATGGAAGCCGGCACTACTTGATTGACCAGTCCCCATTCCAGGGCGGTGTAGGCATCGATTGGTTCGCAGGTGAGAAGCATTTCGCGGGCGCGGCGATCGCCGATGATCAAGGGCAGCCATTGCGTGGCGCCACCAGCTGCGACACTGCCGCGTCCGGCACCGACCTGCCTGATGGTGACGTGATCGGCAGCTATTGCCAGGTCGCAAGCCATGTTCAGCTCGTTGCCGCCACCGACAACCATGCCGTTCAGTTTGGCAATTGTCGGTTTTCCGATATTGCGAAGCCGATCGTGCATTTCGACGAATTGATACATCCACTTGTAATAGTTGTTCGGTTTTTTGAGGATATAGTCCTCTTGCTCCTTCAGGTCCGCCCCTGTACAGAAGGCTTTGCTGCCGGCTCCAGTGATGATTACAACCGAGACATTGTCGTCCTGAGCCGAATCAACAAATGCCGTCCCCAGCTCCTTCAATGTCAGCGAATCAAAGCAATTAAGCACGTCGGGACGATTGATGGTGATCGAGGAAGTAAATCCGGACTTCGTATAAATGATGCGTTTGAAACCGAACGACTCGGGCGGGGCGCCTGTAAAGACGCTGTCGGCCGTGGATGTATGCGACATTTTTACTCCTTGGTGAATGCTTCAGTTAAATCGCTGCCAGTCAAATGCAATCGCTTAATGGAGCACTAAACCGTTTTGAATTTGAGATTAGAATCTAGCGCTAGAGTCTGGCATTAGACAGATGCAGGTACTTTTTGCTCTTCGGCGAACATCATATATACGATGTCCTTGGCGAAGCTCATTACGTCCTTGGCGGCTGCCTTTCCTTCTGGTGAGGACATGCCGGCTTTGAGAGCTTCCATATCGTCGAAAAACAACTCAGCCATCAGGTAATACTCGGATTCGCCACCCGGAGTGCCGACGATTTTGTTAACATCACATTTTTTGAGACCGGGAATTTTGCTGGCCAGCGGAATGTGACCGTTGAAATACTTGTCGTCGAATTCGGCTATATTGGCTGGTTTTTTATATAGTGCTACGAGCTTTACCATTGTTCTCTCCTTGGTGTTTTCTATTTTCCTTTGGATGAAACCGGGGTTTTCGACGCCGGATTTTCCACTTGTGATTTTTCTTCTTTTCTTTTGTCTATGACCCGCACGGCCTTGCCCTCGCTGCGCGGAACTGTTTTTGGCTTCATCAATTGAATATCGGCAGTAATGCCGAGATTGTCCTTGAGAAGTATTTGAATATTTTCCGAAAGGGACGACAGCTCGACGCAATCGTTGTCGAAACGTCCCCACCTTTGAATAAGTTCGTCAGTGACCTCGACCTGCACTTCCAGCACGTCAAGTGCTTTCTTGCGATCGATGACGAGTTGGTAGTGAGGAGAAAGCTCTTCCAGACCAAGGAGAACTTTTTCGATTTCGGAGGGATAGACGTTGACGCCGCGGATAATCAACATATCATCGAGGCGGGCTCTGACGCGCTGCATTCTTGCCGTGGTCCGTCCGCAAACGCAGGTGTCGAGCGCCAATCTGGAGATGTCGCCGGTGCGATAGCGCAAAACAGGTATCGCCTCTTTTGTCAGAGTCGTGAAAACAAGTTCGCCTTCTTCACCAATTGGCAGCACTTCGCCCGTCTTCGGGTCAATGATTTCCGGCAAGAAGTGATCTTCCCAGATGTGCAAGCCATTGCGCCCCTGCGCACATTCCATGGAAACACCAGGACCGACTATTTCACTCAGCCCATAAATATCCAGCGCTTCGATTTTGAGTTTTTCCTCAATCTGATTTCTCAATTCTTCGGTCCATGGTTCGGCGCCGAAGATACCGCGCTCCAGTTTGATGGTGTCGCGCTTGATGCCCAGCTCTTCCATGGTGTAGGCGATATTCAATGCATACGATGGTGTAGAGCATATGATGCGCGAGCCGAAATCTTGAAGCAACAAAATTTGCTGTTGTGTTCTGCCACCAGATGCGGGGACAACAGTGGCACCGAATTTCTCAGCGCCGTAATGCATTCCCAGACCGCCTGTGAATAGACCATAGCCGTAGCTGTTATGCAAAATGTCGCCCGGGCGCGCGCCGGCTGTGCCCAGCGAACGTGCGCAAACCTCAGACCACATGTCGATGTCGTTTTTCGTGTAGCCGACGACTGTAGGTTTGCCCTTGGTTCCGGACGATGCGTGCAGGCGAGTCACGTTTGAGAGCGGCTCGGAAAACAAACCAAAGGGATAATTCTCGCGCAGGTCGGTTTTCTTAGTGAAAGGAAAGTTTTTCAAATCGGCAAGCGTGCTCAGCGACTTTACGCTTAAGCCGCGTTCGTCCATCAGCTGCTTGTAAAAGGGCACTCGGTCATAAAGTCGCTGAATCAGCGTCTTGAGGCGGCCGAGCTGGAGACTCTCAAGCTCTCCTCGCGACATTCTCTCGCACTTTTCATTCCAGATGAACGTATCTGACACGCAAACGCTCCAGTCCGCCTGGACCCCGGGCACACGACAGAGCCCCTGAGCCGGCGAGGCAACTCAGCACGAGGGCAGATCATAACCTGTTAGTAAAAGATTTCGCGTGGACTTTAGGCTGTCTTCCACTTTGAGAACTTGAAGAATAAAACATCAATTTCTCCGCATTTGACAACGGCAGAGCGAACATTCAAGCGGCGACCCCTTGTCGAGTACTTACAATAAAGAGATCTAGATAAAACGACCAGTACTCAATAACGGCAGCCCATGGCAGAATTCGTCTCCGCAGACCCTAACGGGTTGGAGGCTCACCAGAAGTCCCCCTACCGCCACCTATGGTGGTTGGTGCTTTTGGGCATTGCCGGCTGCATTATCTATTTCACGAAAAACGACGAAGTCTTTGCAGCGGCGTCTTTGAACTTGTCGATGCCTAAAGAACAGATCGTGCAAAAGGCTACCGAATGGGCTGTCAAGCTGGGGTACAACCCGGAGGCGACTAAGACGCCGTTGGCAAATACTGCCAGGGAATCAAAAACAGGTTCGACTGATCTCAAGTCACCAGATGCAGACACCCAGCAAGCGCTGAAATCCATCACATTCTCGTATGACAACGATGCCAAGAGTTTTCTTGAATACGAACTAGGAGTCCGTAAAGCCAACGAGCTGATGATAAGCGAAATTCCTGTCTGGTATTGGCGTGTTCGCATGGTTCGCGAGCTGCAGCAGGAGGAGCTTCGCGTTTTCATAAGTCCGGACGGTAAGTTGTCCGGACTTGGCCATGATTTTGAAAATGACAAAAGCATCCCCTCTTTGACCCATAAGGAAGCAGAGGCATTTGCTCGCAATTTTGTTGAAAAAGAAACCGGCAACTCGCTTGCAGGCTTCGACTTGATAAAGGACGAAGAGCGGAAGAAACCGAAACGAATCGATCATACATTTACCTTTGAAGATACCAGAAAAGACTTCAAAGGAGCAAAAATGCGGGTCTTAGTAGGTTTGGCAGGGAATCAAATTGACTCCTACAACCGCTACTTACACGTGCCTGAAGCTTGGGAGCGTAAGTTTGAAGACATTCGTTCTTACAACACGATGCTTGCAAAAATCGCTCAAATTTTCATGACGCTTCTGATGCTGGTCAGTGTTTTCGCGTTCGGTTGGGCTGTGATGACCGGCAATATTCGCTGGATCCCAGTGGTCGTGATCGCTCTTCTTTACTCAATCTTTCCTACCCTTGATAGCATCAACAACTTCAATGAAATAGCGGCTGGATACAACACCAACATTACTTACAACTCGTATATTTCAACCGAATTACTGAGATTGCTCGCAATGATTGTTCCTAACGCATTCTCAGCGATAGTTTTGTTCGGTGCTGCTGAAGCTCTTTATCGTAAAACCTTTCCCGATCATATTGCTGTCGAGAAGATCCTTACTCCCGACGGAATCAAGTCAAAAGCGGTCAGATTGGCGCTCTTGGTTGGTCAGTTGCTTTTCATGATCGACCTTGGTTGGGTAGTTTTCTACTATCTGATGGGCCAGAAAATTGGCTTTTGGTGTCCACTTGGTGTGGAGAACTACGAAATACTTAGCAGCTTTGTTCCAGCGATTTCGGCGATGCATGTCGGGATTACTGCGTCTTTCATGGAAGAAGCGCTTTATCGCATTGTCGGCATGAGTTTGATGATGAAAATCTCCGGCAACTTTTGGGTGGCAAACCTGTTTCAAGCTGCTGCTTGGGGTTTTGCGCACAGCACCTATCCGCAACAGCCGTTTTATGCCCGTGGCATAGAACTGACGATAGGTGGCCTGCTTGACGGATGGATTCTTAGGCGGTATGGAATTCTTGCCTGCGTAGCTTCGCATTATGTATTCGACACTTTTCTAGGTGTGAAACCGTTGTTCTCATCCGGTGATACATCATTGAGGGCAACCGCGCTTTTGTCTGTCATTCCTTTTCTAGTTCTTTTGGCTTACGGCACTTTGAGTTCAAGGCGCGTCAAGGATACTGATGCTGAGCCTAAACTGCTCAATCAGGCTATCAATGAAACAATTCACGTCAAAGAGTTAGAAGAACCGGAGCCCGAAGAAAAGACTGTTAGTTATACGCCGATCGAACCTCAAAGACGCCTGTTTCTCTTTCTTGCGACTGTTCTCATTGGGTTGGCAAGTTTTGTCATGCGCCCTCAGGTCATAAACAGTGATGCGATCGTACACATGGAGAGACACCAGGCCGAATCTCGTGCGTTAAAAGCGCTGAGCCGTCACGGTATCGAAGCAGCCGGTTATACAGTTGTTTCATACCTCTCGTCACAAGGAGCAACTGAGCCAGAGCAGTATTTATATGAGAAAGTTGGTTTTGCCAAAGTAACCGAAATCATCAAGAAATCTCATTCCGACGGTTTCTGTTGGCATGTGCGCTTCTTCAAGCCGAAGACGCCTGAAGAGTATGTAGTGCAGTTTGATGGAGAAGGCCGCGAAATCGGATTTGATGTTCTACTGGCTGAAGAGACTCCAGGTGCATTTCTAACCAAGGACGAAGCCTTGAAAAAAGTGCGCCAGGAAATGGATTCTGTGTATCCATATTTGCAACCGTACGAGCTTGAAAGCGCTTCGGAGCAAAAGCGGCCGGCGCGCACCGACTGGACGTTCGTCTTCAGATCAAAGCAGTTCGATGCAGCCGAAGCCCGATTCAAAACCAACATGACTGTCTATGGAGATATCGTTTCCGGTGCAACCTGGGCTTGGGAGGTGCCCGATAAGTGGGCATTCGATCGTGAGAAAAGAAGCGCTCGAGAGGAGCTAGCCAGCCATTTTTACACAGGTGGCGCAATTCTGGTCTTCATTTTGGGGGCGATTTGGATAGTTGGCATACTCTACGCACGCGCTATAAAAATCCGTCCGGCTCTAATAATTGGATTGATCTACACGTTGACTTTGATCCCTGAGCAGTTGAACGCGCTTCCCTTACTTTTTGCAAACTACAAAACTACGACACCGATCAACAATTTCTTGACTGATGTGGTTTCTCAATACGCGCAAGCATACCTGCGAGCTTTCTGGTTGTCCTCAACTGTGGCAGCCTTTGCTATCGCATCACTGAGAATTTTGTTTCCACAAGTAAGATTGTCCAACTATTTGGCTGTAGTGCTCAGACCGCACAATAAGGAAAACCAGAGCGTGCAGCGCAGAATGTGGGTGGACGGTGCGCTTGCAGGATACGCGTTCGTGGCATTGTACGAACTGATTTTAGTCGCGACAGGTATGTTGCGCGTTCATTTCTCGCCTGAAATTCAGCAGTCGTCACTTAGCACTGTTGAGACTCTATTGAATCTTCAATTTCCTCCGCTCGAATCACTGGTAACAGCTCCTGTTCAAGGAGTGCAACAGATCTTCATCACCGCTATAGCTGTAGGTTTTTACGCTCGATATTGCCGAAGCGCCAAAGTCTATTTTGCTTTGATTTTGTTGGTGTCGGTTGGCAGCTGGTTTGGCACCAAACATCTTCAGGATGCCGTGATCGGCTTTTTGTCGTCCGTGGCAACTTACACGCTCAACTGGTTCTTCATAGCCAAAATCGCAAAGACAAATCCGGTCGCTTACTTCACTGCTGGTCTGGCGTCGGTTTTGTTTGCTCGCATTCTTTCCATCGTCTTCCACGGATTGCCCGTGATGTTGCCCACGCTGGCTGTCTCCGCGGTGCTTCTGGCTGGACCAGCGATTATTGCCGCACTTCTCTCCATGCGCAGTGAAATGCCGTCGTCGGCCGCGGCTCCGATTCCTTCCTCAACGCCCGCCGAAATTGAGTCTACTGCGCCGGAAGCTGAAGAGATTGCCGGAGAAGTGGAGGAGGAAACGTCCACAGCGCCCAATCGGCCTGAGACAGACGAGCAAAGGGTGGACAAGAGCAGCGAAAAGCCAAAAGACGACAGCTCCGAACAACAGTAATTATCGGACCGAGACCCGCGTGCAAAGGGTTCTGAGGTTTGTCCGATCTGAATAAGTGGTAGGCATCTATTAATGGTGTTCTAAGGCCTTAGGTGTTCTTGATTCCTGGGGTCTGATAAAGGCAATTTCCTACATTCGATGTTCCGACCGCAAAAATCACCCCCACCGATACGGCTGCCGCGCATAGGTCAATTGCCGACCTATGAGATGCTTGTCAAAATACTGGAGCAGGCGCATGAGTCGCGCGGGCGCACTGTTGAGTTGCCTTTCAATCCGCAAAAGCAGCAATTCGGATACATTATCGCCGTTTGCTTTGAGCCTGAATTTACAGAGCCGACCTGGAGCCTGACCACCGGCGACGGCAACCGCGTCACTGTGATTTTCAAAATGCAGCAGTCCGACATTACGCTCATTCAAACGGTAATTGAGAGTCAGTGTCTGGGCACCGATGTGGGAGAAGCAATAAGCAATCGAGCCCAGAATACCGGCACTGAGTTGAACCTCAGGAGCGGAATTCCCAGCCCCAACGAAACGGGCTCCATGGGTTTTCCGATCATGGCTACATTGCACGGCATGCCGGCTAGCACCGCCGGAGCGCCCTCCCAGGATGCGCAGGGAGGTGCTGCCGCCGCCCTGGAAGGTGACTTGCAAAATTTGCCTATGCCTAACCTTCTGCAGTCAATCACCTTTTCGAAAATGACAGGGCGATTGGCTGTGAAGTCGTCGAAGGGCGGAGGCGAGTACTATTTCGAAGAAGGGGTTCCGGTGCACGCTGTTGCCGCAGACGCTCAAGGCGATCTGGCGCTGCTTGAATCATTGACCTGGGAAGAAGGCAAATTTCGATTTCTTGAAGGTGAAAGAACCATCGAGCGCACCGTTAAGAAACGGCTTGATTCATTGCTTATGGAAGGAATTGGGCTGCTCGATCAGCTGAAATATCTGCAAAACACAGGCGTCAAGATGGAGACCTATCTGTTTCGCAAGGTGGCCAATTTGACTGAGAAAGATTTTGAAAATCGAGTCAATCAGTTCGTGCCGATGGATATGAATTTGCAAAAACAGTTTTACCAGAGCGTCGACAACTCCAGCACATTGTTTGAAATATTGCGCCGTCGCCCGCTTGTAAAGACTGAGTGGGTGCCGATTTTATTCAACCTTCTGCACGCGGAGCTGCTTGCATTCTCCGACAAGCCGCCCGCCGGCGTGCGCATGGGATTGATGGAAGTGCAAAGTCTCGATCGCTCTCAAATCCAGGGCGTGATGAGTAAGTTGGTCCGCCCGGAGACCGGTCTGTACACTTATCCGATGTTTCTCTTTTTCCTTGAGCAAGAATTTCATCGCTACGAACGGCTCAATGTTCCTTTCAGCATCGTGCTGTTCGATATGCGCCTGCGTGAATCAATGGGCTTGCAGCCCCTGTCCGGACCACTTCTGAATGAAGCTGTCCGGCGCTTGATTACAGTGAGGAGAAATCTCGATATTTTGGCTCACTTTGAGACATTCGACTTCGCGGCAATTCTACCGCATACCACCACAGATAGTGCCGCATTTTTCGCGCAGAGAGTGATCGAATTGATAATGCAAACTCCCCTTGCCCCCCATCTTCACCCCACTCACATCTCTCTCAGCTTCGGTGTAGCCGGAGTGCCGGAGGACTGCGATGACCCTGCGTTTCTCATCGCCGCCGCCAAGGAGGCCAGAACCAAGGCTTCCACTAGCACGATTCCTATCTGTTTGTTCAAGAATATTCACTCCGCTCAATCTGGCTAATACCAATTTCAACAAAAATCATCACCCGGAAAGAGCTAATAGAAAATGTATCGACCACCCAAACCACAGCCCCCACCTCCGCCAATCAGGATGCCCGCGCTCGGCAATATTCCAGGTTTCCGGTCGATCCCAGTAAGCATCCTCCCGCCTGGAGTTATCAAAGTCCTGACGTTGCGTTGATTCACAACATCGTCACACGCGAGTGTATGGGCGGGCCGGTTGAGGAGTCGCAAGAACAAATTACGACTTTGTCCGGTTTTAAAACCAACAACAATTCCGGTGCGGCCGGTCTTGCGCAAGCATTCAGAAACGCAGGCGGCGGGCTGCAAGCAGCACAAAATCAAGCCTCTATGCAAGGAGACTTGACCAACATACAAGTGCCCAAACTGCTCATGTCAATTGCAATGCATGAGCTGACCGGGCGCATGTTCATAGATGGTCCGCAGGGTGGGGCGGAAATATTTTTCGAAAGTGGAAAACCGCTGCACGCCAATGCACTTGATTCTCAAGGTGACATGGCGATCATCGAGATGATGACGTGGCAAGCAGGACGTTTTGAGTTTTTTGATAATGAACGTACTACTGCACGCTCTGTCAGCCATTCGTTGGAGGTATTGGTAGCTCAAGGTGCGCCTCTGCGCGAGTACGTGAGAGAACTGAATACGCACGGATTGAGCATGGAGTCCTATCTGGTCAGACGATTGCCGAATTTGACCGAGGCTGATTTCGAGCGAGCTGTCTATAACGGAATTCCACTCGACATTAATATGCAAAAACTGATGTATCAATGCATCGATAATCAAAGCACCGTATTTGATGTCTTGCGTCGGCGACCGATGGCAAAAACCGAGTGGTTGCCCATTTTGTATAACCTGGTCAAGTGCGACCTGGTGGTAATTTCAAACAAAGCGGCCCAGGTGCAGAAGCAGCTGCCATTGGAAGCAATGGGACTGGACAGAGCCGTAATCCAGTCCGGCATGCGCGGTCTGTTGCGCCCGGAGACGGAGCTGATCAACTATCCGCTCATATTGCACTTTGTAGAGCAAGAGTTTTTCCGTTTTGAGTCGAGCGGTCTGCCCTTTTCATTGATCGTTTTTGAATTGGCTGTGCGCACTCCTGACGGACCGCAGCCTCTGCCGATTCCGCACATCCGCGAAATCGCAAAGCGAATAAATCTAATCACGAGAAAAATTGACTTGCTTGCTCATTTTGAGACTTTTGCATTCATGATTCTCTTGCCGTACACTAATGTCAATTCAGCGTCCGTTGTCGCCAATCGCATCACCCAGGCCATTCTCTCTTCACCTGTATGCGACCTTGACCCGCAGTACGTCGCCATCGCCATGGGTATCGCAGGGCTGCCTGAAGATTGCAACGACATTGGCATTCTTCTTGCCGGCGCTAAGGAAGCGAAGAAACGTGCGCAGCAGGGCTCGTCGCCAATCGTTCTTTTGAAGGATATTCGGTAAACCTTCTATTCGTCCTGGTTCTCTTTCAATTGCGGGCGCACTTCATCCATTGAATAGCCTGGTGCCTGCGAGTGTTTCATTTTCATTTGAGTGCCGTCTGCGAGATCGAGAACATTGGCGATCACCGCGAAGTGAAAAATCGTCCAGTCTCTCAATTGTCCTTTGCGCACCACGTGCAGCCTGATAAGGCATGAGTCCAAACGCGGCAGCAGCTTTTCAATTTCCGCTTTCGGCATTTCTGTGCCGTCCGCTTTCACTACTGGTCCGGCGTCCTTAGGCTCTACGTAGTCTGCTGCCTCGTCGCCGAACATCTCGCGCAGTTCTTGCGCCGCCTGCTCGTTTTGTCGTCTTTCAATTTCGAGTTGATCCTTATCTTTCTTCAGGAGCCTGCTTTTGTCTTTGATGATGGCTTGAAACTCCAATTCCGCTTCTTCGGTAATAGCTCCTTTTGCCGGCTGGATCGCGTCTTTTTCAATTGACGGTCTGAGGCGCAAGTAAAACCCTTTATAAGCCTCGTGATCCGGATCTTTTGCAAAGGCGTTCAATTCTTCTTCCGTCATCTTGTAGCCGTAAGCCATCTTTAAAGGAAGGAAATATGGGCGGTCTGCTCTTTCGAATTTGACCGGCACGTCTACGACTGTGTCCTCAGGGGTCTCCCAGAAAACAATGGACTTGCTTTTAGACGGATGGTTGACTTTGTGGATTTTTGGCTCGCCGACTGAAAAGTTTTTGCCTACTGTAAAGGCAAGGTTAGGCTCCTGCGCCGACACATATATTAAGTACGAGCCCCAGCCGCCTTTGGCTGGACAGCGGCATACATTGCCGCCGAAGCGCTTCACCGCGCGCGACAGATCGCCGTGTTTTACATTGTCCAGAAATGCTAGGGCTTCTTCCTTGGGACTGACAAAAACGGTGTTCATCACCAAAAGCCCCATGGAGAGCGCAAAGACAAAGAGAATAATTGCCGGATAAAGAAACCACATATGCTCCTATTTTCCTTTTCAGCCCTATTTCAAATCTCGCGCATTCTTAGCCCAGTTCTAACAGGTTGAAAACAGATGTCGTGCTAAATTTATAATGGTCGGCTAGAATTCTATAAATTTATAAGCGTCCGTACCAATCCTGAAATTCACTCTGTTTTAGAGCTTTTCAGGTGGAGTCCTTTTGTACTGTGATGTACTTTGATGTACTTTGATTTGATGTTCAAGAATATGTCCACCGATTTAGTCTAACACGCGTGTCTAGGGAGGGTTGGTAACTGCGATGATTGCATTATCTAGCAACATTCTCAGTTTGTTCGGCGCTGTTCTGGCAATTATTTTTGTCTGGAGCTTTGTCCGAGGGAAAGTCTGGACCGAACTCTCCACAAAGAATCTGGTCTCATCATTTCGACCCTTCCTTTTATTGGTCGTGCCACTTTGCGCGCTGGCCTTTCTCGGCACTTTCGCCAAAGTGATAACCATTGAAGCGGTTGGCTTTCTGGCTCTGGGAGCAGCGGCTCCCTTCCTGCTCAGCCAGATCGGCTTGCCTGTGTTTTACCGCTCTATCATTCTTCTTGCTCTGTCGGTTGCCCTGTGCCAGTTCTCTAACGCAGAAACAGGCGCGATGGCGGTGGCCTCCGCTTTGACCGGATTGCTCAGCTGGAAGGCTGTGGAGAACATACTGAAGCGTCCGGAGTCGACATTCGAAGACATTCTGCCAGCATTCATCTTTCTGACAAGCGCCTTCTGGTTCAAAGTCGGTGGTGCGTCAGAGGATGAAATTCGCAATGCCAGCCTCGTTCTTGCTTCTCTGGTAATCGGGCTTTTCTTACGCTGGAGTGAGCGCCCACTGGTGGGAAACGACCCTTATTGGTGGAGAAGAATTCTCATTGCTGCCAGTGGTGGGCTGTTTCTGCTCATCGTCATTAACAAACTTTTGCTCGCTCCAAAGATTGCCACTATTGCCGCTCTAGCTGGTGCAGCATATTTCCTTGCTTATTTGTTGGAGTGGTTGACGCCGGCGGAAGGCGACAACGGCGATCTACTCAGGGGCTTCAAGTCACTAGTATTTGTCGGCATCTTCACTCTTCTTGCCACGCGCTTGTTCGGCATGCTCGGTTTGTGTCTGGTCGCCGCCGGCGCCACTGTGGCAAGGAGGCCGGGCCTTGCTCAAACTGTCGGGATTTTCTTCGGCGCTCGAGTTTTGCTGCAAGGATTCATCTCTGCCTACAACCCAAATGTGACCGGCATCAACATCATGCACGCATACTCATATGCTGCGATGTTTGGCGGGTTGCTGTCCATGTTTGTGGTCAGCTCTCTTTTCAAAGAAAATGATGCCCGCAAGTATTTGCCTGTTGCTCTGGTTGGCGCCGGTATAGCACTGCCTGTGGTGTCTAATTATTTCTTGCATGCGGAGCCCTCTGGCTCTCTAATTTCGTCAGCTCTAGTAGCAGCCGTGCTACTGGCCGTATTCCTGCCGCAAGCTTATGACCTGAAGTTGCCTGAGCATGAAAATATCATTCTGGCACCGCCTTTGATGATGTCGGTCGCATACGTGTCCGGGGAATTGATCACTCTGGGCAACGATGCGTCGTCATCTTTGAAGACGCAGATCATCACGGTACTTCTTGTCCTGGCGATCATAGGCTGTGTGGTCACCCACTTGCTGACTGGAAGGAATGCCCCAGTTGCACCGTCGGAACCTGATGCGAAGCCGGAATCAGCTCCATAGCTTTCGCGAAAAATTCTGGCCGCGCGTGGGGAAACTCGCGTGCGGCTTTCGCGCTCTAACCATTACTTTCCGGTTCCAGCTGTTGCCTTTTCTTTGTAGGGCCAGTCTATTACCGAACCTTTGAGTACGTTTATTCGCCAGGTAGTGTTGAACGGATTCCATTCTCCCTGTCGAAGAATGCGATAGGAAATGTCTGTCGGGAATTCCATGCGGCTTATTTCAGTGCCATTGGCGGTCTTCTTTGTATCAAACAAGAGCTCCCCGGTTTCCTGCAGTTTTTTTGCATGTCCAATTCTGTCTATAGTGAACCATTCCCAAGAAAAGGTTTTCTGGTCTCTGCGACCACATCTGAAGCCAAATCCATTGCCTTTGCGGTCGCTTCCCATGGTTTCTTCGTACCGAAAATAATAGGTCCTATCTAAATCAAACATTTTGATGTGGGCGTTCTTGATTTGCACGTCTTTCGCAAACAATGTCTTTTCGCCAGTTGACAAAACTTGCATGTTCCAGCCGTCGCGAATCTCCCATTTGATATTTCCGATTGGTTGTTCTCTCTTTTCAGCGGCTAACGCGTCAGGTGAGAAAAGGAGTACGGCATAACCGAACAGGGCGGCGATGAAAAATCGGTGTTTACCCATGATTATGGACGTTACTCCGTCTCCGTTTCAGCCTCTTTAAGGGCAATCTCAAGCAAATCACTTACACCCAATGGTGACGCAGTGTTGCGCATGTAAGTGACATCGAGTTTTCCGGACTGAGTTTTGAGCACACCCAACACATCACGCCACTGTCTTTCAGATACTTCGTTGCCGATACGGAACCACTCAAGCTTCGCAAGGACAACATCTTCTGCACTTGCAATCCAGGCTGCACGCTGAGGATTTTGAGCGATTTCAATCTTCAGGCGATGACTCAGTTGTGCATGCTCAAACGGACGCTCCTTTGGAATGAACACGTCAATTTTGAACATGGTGTTTTGATGAATCATGTTGAAACTTGTACGTGAATTGATCGAATCTATGATTGACTCTTCGTCAACAAAGAATTCACTCTCAAGTGCTGCCACCAGCAATTTTACATGTGACAGTTTCAGATCCGCGACTAAGTCTGTATCGATAGTCGTGCGGACAATTCCGTGAATGATACTGGCGAATGACCCACAAATTACATAAGGAACGCCCAGTTCCTCCAGTGATTCGGTAACTTTCAGCGTGACTTCGATCCAATCAGTCAATTGCGTCGCTGCCACCATAAACACGTTCCGCTAGTTCCGAGCCAAGCAAAGTATCAGCCAAAAGACGACGAATTTGAGCCGGTGAGGACTGTGGATTGCGACTTCTCAATCCGCTTTCAGCTAAGCAAATCATGCTCTTGGTCAAGTCACCGGACATTTCAAGCTTTCGCCAGGCAGGAGTTTCCCGAAATGCTTTGAACTGAAGTTTTTCCGCCCAAGGTGCAGTATCCATATTCATTTCTCGCCAGGTTGGAAGCCGGCGCCGTTCCTTATCTCTATTCATTTTAGAATCCGCCGTCCGGGTCGTTTTTGAACGTGCGTGTGTCGCGTTGTTCCTGGCGAGTGCTCCCCTGTCCTCCGCCATAATAGTTTGAACCCCCGCCATAGCTTGCCTGGACCTGATCGCCTTGCGGCTGAGCGAGCACTTCGTTGTGGCTGTAGCCCCAGGCTGGTTGCGGGGGCGGCTGGTAGTTCCCGTAACCGGAGGCTACCGGTTGCTGCTGGTAGTTGCCGTATGAGCCCACGGCCGGCTGCTGCTGCTGTTGGTATTGCGAGTAGTTTGGCGCAGGGCTGCTTGCTACTGATGATTGTTGCGAGCGCGGAATCATGGGATTGTAAGCGAGCCTTTCATTGAGCCGAATTCGGATATTGGCGACAACCTGCATGCGGCCGCCGGGCAGATTCGGTGCTTGAAAGGTGTGCTGCGTTTTACCGACGAAATAGCGGTCTCCTTGCGTTTCAATCACGCCTTCATACACATCGCTGGACATTCGATATGTGCCGTCGGGATTTTGATAGATGACGTTGCCGCGCATCAAAACCCCGTCTCGAATGTCGGCAGGAATTGGGCACCACTGCACCCATTGACCGCGCATGCGATTGACGTTGACCTCGACATGCTCTTTGCCGAAAAGCCAGGGACCGGAATAAGATTTTGAAGCGGCGTTCAAATCGTAATAATGCTTGCCAGAGCTGGCATCGGCGCGCAGAAAAGTATCTGTGGATTTTGCATACATCGCTTCTTGCTGGCGAGGCAATTCCTGATAATTGTCGTCTTTGACTTCGGCGGTGAGCTGCATGTGTTTCTATTTTTTTGAAGCGGGTGGAGACTTGGGAGTTACCTGAGGTTTTGCAGCCGGTTGGGCTTTTGAAACGTGTTGTGTGGCAAAGACATCCAGATGTTTCTTGGCCAGTGCATCAGCTTCGGCATCTTTCTTGAGTTCTCTAAGCAGGTCGGAATAAACACGCGGCAATTCGTAGAGTTCTCTTTTGTGGTGCGCGGAGAGAGATTCGTAAACAGGCAGCACTTCTTTGAGCTGCTTTTCTGCTTCCGGTTTGCGCCCGTGCCGTTTTAAAAAGTGCGCGTATTCGATTGTGCATTCAATCAGTTTTACTCTTGCATCTGTGTGATAGGTCGTCGCCGTGCCGACAGCGTCTTTATAGAGAGCTTCGGCTTCCTTCGCTTGCCCGTTGCTATCCAGCGTGCGGGCCAGATTGAGTTGGTGCACAAGAGTGTCTGGATGTTTATCACCTTTCAATTGTGAATGTAAAGTCAATGCTTTGCGATATGCGTCGATTGCCTTGCCGTGCGATTTTTCCTCCGCGTGGCAAAGTCCGAGGTAATGCAGTGCTTTTATCTTTCCTGGCGTGTCGTTTAACTTCTCGTATGCAGCCAACGCATTATCGAGATACTCAATTGCTTCTTTGTTGTAATTGTGGTGGTACATGACCGCACCCAGATTGAAATAATCCTGCGCCACTTCTTTGTGGTCTTTGCCATAGGTCTTTTGATCGAGTTCTAACGCTTCCAGATACAGCTTGCGAGCGTCTTCAATGCGCCGCATTTCCCCGTAGAGATTGGCAAGATTGGTAAGCGTGATGGCAAGCGAGTTTGAATTCGTGTCTTTGCGTTTGATTTCGATGACTTCTTTATAGAGACGTTCGGCATCAGAGTCGTGCCCGGATTTGTGTTCGACCAGAGCGAGATTGCCGAGCGTTTCTGCCGTCTTCTGACTGTTTTTTCCCAACTCCTTTTCTCGTATGGCAAGCGCTGCTTGCAAGTTGGTGCGAGCTTCGTCCAGGCGGCGCTGTTTCAAATAAAGATGGGTCATCTGATTCAGTGTCTCAGCCAGATTCAACTTGTTTGAATCCTTCTGAGCAATGGCTATCGCCTCTTTCCACTTCGCTTCGGCCTCTGTATAGGCACCCGAGATGAAGCTGGTTTCTGCTTCGTTTTCTTTTTGCGCCCAGGGACTGGTTGTGGTTTCGCCGGTCTGTGCCTGCACGGGTAGCATCAACATTACGGCGGCAGCAAAAGCGAGTGACAAGCTCTTTACTTTTCTGTTGTTCGAAGATGGCAAGGCGTTACCTCTTTGGCTGCCGACCTCTGTCGCCAGTTCAAGCTGCAAATTATATACGTCGGCAGAACGAATATTGCGTCTGCATTTACTCCAAGAATCGGAAAGTGGACCGGTGATAGGCAAATTAATCGGGGCTCTGCGGTGTCCAATTGCCGGTAAACCCCTCCTCGCTAAGGCATCCCTTAGAGTCCCCCGAAAAAGCAGCAAGAATTCATCTCTGTGCGTGTTTTTACGATTTTAAAAATGGGTGGGGAGGACTAGTATTTTGGGGATCTCTTGTAAACCCAGTGAGGCTAGGGCCATGGTCCAGGCATTCGGCGCCGATAACGGCGATGGGGTCCCAGAAAACCAAATCGAAAGTGCACACGCCAGCTTGATTGGCGAGGTCATGGACTTCGTCAAAGAAAACAAAACGGTGAGCGCTATTGCGGCAATCGGTGCAGCAGCCGGCTCGATCTATTTGGCGCGCGCTCCAATCGGCCGTTTTCTGGGCAAGTTCGGCGGTTCTTTGTTCGCTGCCGAAGAAGCAGTCGGTGTGGCGGCTAAGCTCGGAAAAGCTCCGGTCGGTCGTCAGCTTGTGAATGTTGAAAAGGTTGTCGCCACGGGTGCAAAGGGCGAAGGAGCGATCACCACCGCGGTAAAGGGCGAAGAGGCGATAGTGAGCGGTGCCAAAGCCGAAGAAGCCATCGTCAGCGGAACCAAAGCGACAGAAGGCTCACGCAGGCCACTTTTGGATGCACTGGATGATGCCGCCAAAGCCGGCAAGACAAAAGCTCCGGAGCCCTGGGTCTATCATCCGGAAAACAGAGGAATTTTGAAGGATCTACCCAAAGGCGGTGTCGGGGAAATCAAGTCCGCCGGTGAGAGCATTGAATCGGCTGGCACGATTGGCTCCACGCATTCGCCCGATCCTTCCGATCTCGCCATCCTCGTGAGCAAGCATAGATTTTTGCGCGGCAAGTAATTTTTGAAACAGCACCTTGCGTGCGCCAGTGTTCAGAGTTTTGCATTGCCTGCACCCAGCCACGGCGAGGCGCAATTTGTGCACCCCTGCCGGCTGGACACGAATTTGTGGCCGAAACTATAAGGCTGCAGACTTTGGAATGTAATTGAAGAATCCAGATCCGCTTTCCGGTGTTGCCAGAAGCTCTGTGAAAGTGTCTACCCATAGATTGAGCGGATTGGCATGCAATCTCGTGCTCATTCTGCGCAAACAGGCGGCGCGCTCGTCCTCAGACATCATCAATGCATGATAAATGGAGGCGCTCATTTCCAGGGGTGATTTTGGGTTTACTTTTACGGACCAGGGTCCCAATTCGTCAAACACACCTGCATGCGGTGACAATGCCAGAGCGCCCGGGCGATGCGATTGGCTGGCGACGAATTCTTTGGCGGTCAAGTTCAATCCGTCGCGCACTGGATTAACCAGCATTACCGACGCGTCGCGGTAAAGTGCGGCAAGCTCGGCGGAATTCAATGGACCGGGCACGTCTACTACCGGTTGCCAGTCATCGGTACCATGCTGAGCATTGACTGCGTTCACGAGGGTTCGGCATTCCCAGTAATATTTCGCGAATGCTTCGATATTCATGCGCGACTTGCCGCAGACTTGAGCAAAGGTGATCTTGCCTTTCAGCTCCGGATGGAAATCGAAGAAGTGGGCGATGGATTTCAGGCGGGGAATCACACCTTTTGTATAATCTGCGCGGTCCACAGAACGGATGTAATCGGTCTTAACGAGGTCAGCCAGGGGGTTCAACTGCTTTGTATCGGCTGCCAAATTTTGCCAATAGGCGACATCAAGACCAAGCGGTGCGACCAGGACTTGAGTCTGGCTGCGGCTTTGGGCAGGATAGATTTGAATTTTTCCGTCGAAAAGCGGGTGCACGTAAGGTGAATAAGTCTTCACCGAGTCTCTGCAGATCGTTAGCCTATCAGGGAAAGTCTGGAATCCAGGCACATTCTCTTCTACGAATCTAAGAAAGTTTTCCGCGTACTCTGTTGTGTGAAATCCGACATATTGTGCAGACAGCATCGACTTTGCTATGTCGACGATCGGCTCCAGGAATTCTTCAGGGACAAACTTGGGCCAGGGAATATGCCAGAAAACGGCTGTGTCGGCAGAGCACAGGCGCTTTAATTGCAGCGGCATCAGGGCAAGCTGATAGTCCTGCACAAAGAAATTTGCTGCCGATGTATATCGGGAAATCTTACGGGCGAAAATGCGATTGAACTTTTCATATGAACTTCTGTGATCTCGATCATATGCGGCATATTCAGATAGATCATGCATGATCGGCCAGAGAAATTCATTGCAATAACTGTAGTGCCCGTCCACTATTTCTTTGGACAAAGCTCCAATTGTTTCCTGAGCGGAGGCGCCAAAACGAGCGCAGATCTCATGCTCTGTGCCTAAAAACCACCAACTGCTATTGCCTCTGGCGCTTGCTTCCAACCGCGACAAGCTGGGTGAAACCCCACCGCCCATCCCCGGACCACGGTAAGATATAATGTGCATTTGGATCTCCTTGCTTTAGCATGGTTTGAAATCCATGCCACTAACTTCCGGCACTAAGTTCCGGTGGATAGACTAAAAGGTGTGCAAAGAGTTCCCGAATTGATTGCGGCGTCACAACTACTTTTCAGGATTAATTGTAGTGGCTGGAAATTTCGAATTTGATGCCGTCAACAACAATGATGGGAATAAGGCTCCCATTCTTGTTGTTGATGACAATAAGGTCAATCAAAAGGTTATGTGTGCTCTTTTAGATCGGCTTGGCCTGCCCTGCGAGATCGCCAGCGATGGACAAGAAGCAATTGACATGGTTAGCCGCAGCAAGTATTCGGTAATCTTGATGGATTGCCACATGCCTGTAGTGGACGGGTTTGAGGCGACGAAGGCAATTAGAAAGCTTGAAAATGCTGCCGGCACTTATACCCCGATTATCGCTGTTACGGCTATGGCTATGGCCGGCGACCGCGAGCGTTGCATAGCAGCAGGCATGGACGATTATATGTCGAAGCCGGTAGACAAAGAACTCTTGAAGATAAAGCTGAATCACTGGTTGCGCGAAGACGTCGTGTACAGCAGTCTGAAAATGGCACGAAAATATTTTCGTATTGATAACACCAGCGAAGCCACCTGCATGGCTGATTTGCTCGAGTTCTACGGGGAAGCCAAGATCGACGAAATCATTCGAATTTATTTGTTTGAGACCGAAGACCTGTTGCGTCGAATCGAGGTTTTTGTAAAAGAAAAGAGAAGCGATGCGGTTGCCGGTCTGGCTCATGAATTGAAGGCGTCATCTGCCTCCATTGGTGCTAAGTCTATGGCCAGATTGAGTCTGTATTTGGAACAGTCGGCCGGACAGCAAGATTGGGCAGAGTCGGAAATCAGCCTCCAATCGCTGAAGCGGTCCTTCGAACAATTCAAAGAATTTCTTCTTTCTGCAACCTGGCCGTCGATTACCGAAGTAAAGCCGTAGCTAAAACCTGGTCGCAGTGCGCTCCAACAAGCGCGCAATGTTAAATCGTGCTCGAAAGTTAGATGAATCGGGAACTTTCAGTCGTTTTTCCGTCTGTGTCTTGTACAGCCTGATTACGCATCAGGGGCAAGTTTCGAGATGCTTTCAGGCTGCGTTCTTAATTAATGCCGATCTAAGTCGGTTCTAGAAGACGAGGTATCACTAGTGTTCAGCTACTTTAAGAAACTCATTAAGGTGCAACGCTTTCAATCGAACAACAGCTCATTGCCCTATTTTACGCTTGCCAAACTTCGCCTGGCAGCGCACCCCCACGCCCGATCGGAGACTTTATCCAGACTGGCAAAGAGCAATACAGAGCAGGTTCTTGTCAGAGTTGCGGAAAACAAAAATACACCTCAGGACGTGCTTTGCTATCTGGCGATTTCTCAATTCGCTGATGTACGGGCAGCAGTGGCGGACAACCTGAATACTCCACCGCGCGCCCTGCTCCTCTTGGCAATGGATGAAAACCTTGATGTTAGATACAGCATTGCCGAAAACCACTGCGCACCACTAGCAGTGCTTCAACTTCTCACCCAGGATGAGAATCCATACGTTGGGTGCAGGGCTGCAACTACATTGAAGCAGTTAGGAGATACCCCCAATCTCGTCGGCGGCGACTATACGTGGGGCGGTGCGCAGGAGTGTTTTCGCCGACCGGGCTTAGGCTGAGTAAACGTATAGGAGTTATCGTTCAAGAATAAATTCCTCTCGGGGGCCGCTTGCGGCTCCCTTCAAATTGGAAACAAACACACTCAGAAAACAAGAAAGGCGGCTCAAGCCGCCCTCTGTGTATGTCTCACGTTTTATTCAGCATAACCCTCAGGGTTGTTACGCTGATTCTTTGAGGTAAGGAGCCAATTGCGCTTGGATTTTGACTCGAGCGCGCGAAATTCTGGATTTGACCGTTCCTAATTCAGTATTGGTGATGACGGCGATTTCTTCATATGAGAGTCCGTCCAATTCGCGAAGCAGAACAGACTGTCTGAATTGTAGAGGAATTTTCTCCAGTGCGTCTCCCAGAGCTTTAACAAGCTCCATCCTCTGGAAAGCTTTGTCCGGCTGTGTGGTGGTATCGGCGATGGCGCGTTCTACGTTTTTGGTGCCGTCTTCGCTTTCTACTGGTTCGTCTAGCGATACGACGTCCTGGTTGCGAACTCTTCTTCTCAATTCATCGTAATAGAGGTTGGTGACGATTTGGCCAAGCCATGCTTTGAAAGCAGCCGGGCTTCTCAATTGATCGATGGATTTCCACATCCTTATATAGGCTTCCTGGACGATATCTTGCGTATCGGTCCATTCGGGAGCGCGTTTGCGGATCATCGCAAGAATCGTAGTCTTATGGCGCTTCAGGAGCTGATCGATCGCACCTGGTCTGTGGTTCTGACAAGCAATAATCAGTTCCGCATCGGTCATATCGCAGAAATTCTTTTGCGAAGCGACCAGGGAGAGATGATTAACAGCTTTCTTCGCGCCTGGAATGAATTTCACGTTGGTTTTCATCTCTTGAATCTCCACGTATTTGCCCTGTAAATTAGAAGCGGAATGGCGCCGCCGCAGCGGCTTCTGCCGCCGGCGGAATTTAATTTGTCTGGGCGCCTGTAATCGGCTTACCTTTTCATTCTGCCACCATGGGCAGAGGCTAACAATTAAGGATTCCCCCAGTGAAAGAGTGCTTGATTTCACTGCCGGAACGGGAGGAAGCTGTGTTTGTTGCCTGCTTTTGGCAAATGTTACAGATGTTTTTGGGAAAGCATATAGGGTTTGCTTGTAGGAAACAACAAAGTGGCCCTGAAGAAATTTCTAGCGTGTTCGCGACTGCGATCTATATAAGTCTCGTGAAATGAAAGTGTCATGCTCATACACATGCTCGTTAGTAGGAGCGCTGCGGAATACTTCAACCAGAATTTCGCCCGGTGCAGGCCTCTGTTCGAGGCGCTTCAGTTGAGTTTTTTGGCAGTCTCTGGCAGTCTTGTCGCTGCCTCGAAATTCTACTTTCAATTGTGATGCAGAGGTCAGCACTCTAATTTCAATCGGTGCATCAGTATTGTTTTCAAATCTCAGATCTGCTCTTCCGTACCAGACTGTTGCATCAAAGCCTGGTGGTACCGTGTTTATTGTGCGCAGATGAGGGACTCTTTCGACGATTTTTAATCCCGCGGTAAGTGCACTTTGATAAAGGCAAGATGACAAAAGACAAATGCCACCACCGAGCGTGCTGGGAGTGTCGCCGCCAAGATATGAGGGCGCTGGCTGGTAACCGCGTCGTCCTGTGCGCGGTCCGACCCGACCATTGAAAGAAAAGACTTCACCTGGTTTTAAGATCTGTCCGTCGATGCGTTGCGCCGCTTGAAAGAGATTGTTTTTCTGCTCGTAAGAAAGCGGGCGCAGACTGACAGTGCGGGAAACAATCAGATTGGAAAATGGGTAAACCGCAAAGTTGGCAGCGACTAAGATGCCAATCAAAAGGATCAAGAAGAAAATTTTGAAATCTTTGATTGCGAGGAATGTCTTTTTCAATCGTGACACTTGTTTATCCTTCCTGTTCCAGCCGTGTGCGGGAGCTGCCGGAGGGAGCCGCATGCGGCTCCCCTGCATTAACGATCAGTCCGTGATCTTAAGCGCGTCTAGCATTGAATAACCACGCACACTCTTGGTGTACATGCCTTCAAAGGTGACGGGATTCAGCTGAACATCACCAGGCAATTCCATTCGCAGAAGTGTGTGGAATTCTGATTTGCCTGCCGGCATCTCGGTTCCGAAAAACACGATGCGGTCGTCGAGCACGTCCTGGTGAGTCCACCAGGGCTCGCCCCAGTCGCCTTCTATGGTGTTTTTACCTGACTCGCCCTCGAGTTCTTCTGATTTGTGGTTTTCTACAACTTCCGAACCTGATGGGAGCGGCGATTCGACAATGATATAGGGCACGTGTACCGGCGAATCAATGTATACCTTCATCAAGACTGTTTCGCCCGATTTGATTTGTCCTCCGGTGATGGGCACTGTGCG
>JBGAVL010000399.1:0-4535 GCA_044228145.1 Obscuribacteraceae bacterium (SeqCode) | reverse complement strand
TACTCTGTTTGTGCCTTCACTTGTTGCCTTTGTGTTTTCTAGCCAGAGTTTCGCACCTGGTTCCAGTGCTTCGTGTCTGAAATCCCCCAGCAATGATCCCCAAAGGTTGCCGGCATCCGGATGTTGAGGGTTTGAATTTAGCAGTGAAACGATCCACTCAAATAGCGTCACACTGCGCATGTCATGTAGGCTTTCGCCTATGAATGACCACTCAGCGGTTCGACACCATTCTGTCAGCCAATCTAACTCGGCCTCGATTTTTGGATGATTGAATATCGTTTTGAGAACTCTTCCGGCAGATTTGTTGGTCGGCTTCTTCGTTTTTAACCACGCTATTGTCATTTCGACATTCGCGTCGCTGAAGTCGTCGTCGAGAATGGATAGGAGTTCCTTCGCGTTCATGCGACTTAACCATGTCAGAAAAACACTTTACATATTATGGTAACAGGAGATCTCTGATTGTTGGCAACCAAAGGTTGTAAACTCTTAGCTTCTTGCGTGTCTGAGGCAAGTGACAGGGTTTTTGTAAGTAGTCAAATGTTTGCGGGAGCGAGAATCATGTCGGTTTCATCAAGATGGTGGAGCGTAAAGAAGTTGGTTGTGGCAGGCTCGGTTGCTCTTATTTCGCTGCAAGGCATACCTGTCTTGGCAGACGGAGGACCGGCGGATATGCCTGCGGACAAGCCGCCTGTTGCGATCGATGTGATTTACAAACCGGCAATCGCAAGCGCCAAAAAGTCGCTGCAGGAAAAGCTGGCGAAGCTCATTAAGACTGATGCTTTTGAAGCCTCGGAAACCGCATCGAAATTGGCGGCGTATGAATTCGCTGAAGAAGATTTCAAAAGTGCTGATGCGCACTTAACTCAAGCTATAAAACTATTGTCTTCATGTCCAGAATCTGCCGAACTCACAAGTTTGGACAAAAAGATGAAACTTGCAAGTTTGCATAAACATCTGGGTGATTGTGACATTATCGAAGATCGCGTTCTGGAAGCAATCGCTCACTACGAAGAAGCGGCCCGGTCATTGAATGGTTTGCAGAACCAACCTTCGCTAAAAAAGAGGATACTTCGGGCGCTTGGTGACGCACATATGCGGCAGAAGAGCTACAACAAAGCAATCGAAACCTTCAAGACATTGCTCGAATTGCAGAAGGAATCTAACGACAAAGCAATTGCTTGGACTGCTGTAGGTTTGCGAGACGCATATGAGCAACTCGGAGATAAGGAAGAAGCAGACAGATATTTCACGATCTCGTCGGATATCTTTAGGCCTCTCGTGAAAAATGCCGGAATGCGAAAACACGAAAATACCGTGCCGCAGATCCCTCTCGATTTGTGGGATGCGCTGGAGACGGAGCCTGAGTCTGCGCCTGCAATGTCCTGGGAGCCAGATGGAGTGATGCCGTGGGCGGTATTGATGTGCATCCACGGAATGGGACTTCATAAGTCAGCTTTCAATGCATTCGGCAGAGCGATGGCCAGTCGAGGTGTCCTCGTCTTTGCTCTTGATGTGCGTGGGTTCGGCTCGTGGTGCAAGCTCGACCGACCGAAAGTGAATTTCGATCTGTGCGAGTCGGATATTATTCACGTTGCATCTATGCTCAAGAAAGGAATGCCGGGTATTCCGATTTTTCTTCTTGGAGAATCAATGGGTGGAGCAATTGCCCTGCAATCAGCGATGAGCAGCAAAGATATTGTTGGTGTGATTTCATCAGTGCCAGCTGCTGACAGATACAACGGAACCAAAACCAAGATGAAGATCGCCTGGAAAGTGATTGTTGGTTCTAAAAATGAATATGACATCACAAAAGATGTAATCGAAAAGGTCAGTCATGACGAAAAGCTCGTAGACGAGTGGAAGGCCGATCGCGAAGCGCGATTCAAGTTGGGAACTGACGAACTCATGAAATTCGATTCGTTCATGAATAGAACCAAAGCGAAAGCTCAGTTGCTCGATAAGCCTGTTTTGATCGTGCAAGGTGGCGCTGACCCGTTGGTGAAACCAGCAAGCACAATAGAGTTGTACGATGCCATTAAGGCAACTGACAAAACCTTGATTGTGCTGGGATACAAAGAACATTTGATTTTTGAGAACGAACAGTTCTTTCCGCTGATGCTGGAAGGGCTGACTAACTGGCTGCGCGGACATGCGATTAGTGCCGCACCGCCCCCATGGCAGCAGAAAGGATTGCCGGTGGGAGTGCAAAGCTCTGTTTTGCCCGCGTCAGACTAGACTCACCAAACTTGTTCTTCCCAGTCGGCGAGTTCTGCTCGGTTGATGAGTCCGCGCCGGAAGGAAAGATTTAGTGCGCGGCATCGGTGATTATATTCGTCTTCTTCCGATGCGCCCTTGATTGGAATACCGAGTTTGGTGTAGAGGCATTTTAAACGTGCTTGCACAGCCTTTTCCGTGATGTACAAGCGGCGAGCGGTCGCTTTGTCGGTAAAACCGATTGCGATGCAAACGAGAACCTCGAATTCGGCGTCTGTCAATCCAGTGGCACCATTTTCGGTGCGCCGTACAATTCTTTGAATTCGAGGATGAATCCAGCAGTCACCACCAAGCACTGCTTTTGCTGCATCGATGACTTGTTGGTCGCTTGAGTCTTTCAGAACATATCCAAAGGCTCCGTCAGATGGCACTAGCTTCCAAAGCTTTCGCACAAAGATTTCGTCTGAGTGATTCGAGAGAATAATCACGCCTGTTTGTGGAAATTCTTTCAAGATACTCTCTGCTGACTTAATGCCTGACAATATCGGCATCTCGATGTCCAGGAAGACGACAGGCGGCTTGTGTTCTCTAACAAGCTCCAATGCTTTCTGCCCATCCTCGGCTTCGTAGATGGGAGTCTGATTGGAGAGGTGCTTGGTGAGCAATTCTCGCAGCCAGGTTCTTTCACGGTCTTGATCATCGGCAATCACAATTCCCAATACATCAATCTCCGATTTTCTTTCTTCGACTTGTGCCAACATCATTTGTTTTCACCTTCCTATTGCAGTCTATTCAGAACCTGCTTACTGGTTTGTCTTAAAGTTGCAAATACACCGGGACCGTCAGACGCTATCGATTCGAATGCAGGAAACACTTCTGGATTTGGGTTCAAGTCTTTTTCCATGACACTGAGAGGCATGGCGTTGGTCAAGTCTCTTTTGTTGTATTGAAAAACGAGCGGAACTGAATTGATCGATAGATCGTAAGCGGCGAGATTTTCAATCATGTTTTGGAGCGCGCTCACATTTTCGTGTCTGCGCATCGGATCCGAATCTGCAACAAATATGATGCCGTCGGCACCGTTCAAAATCAACTTGCGACTGGCGTTGTACTCTACTTGTCCAGGTACCGTATACATTGAAAAACGCGTCGTAAAGTTTTGAACCTGGCCTAATTCCAACCCCATGTAATCGAAGAATAGTGTTCTTTCTGTTTCTGTAGCCAAACTGACAAATTCTCCTCTGGTGTTTGCTGCAAGTTGGCTGTATATGTATTTTAGATTTGCTGTTTTGCCACCGAGTCCGGTGCCGTAATATACAATTTTGCAGTTTATTTCCTTACTTAGAAAGTTGATAATCGCCATGGGAAATCCCCCTCGAGACCTACATTGCGATTATTTCAACCTGGCTTGCTGTGCGGACTGTGCTCTCCCTCAAAAGTGACCTGGGGTTCACCCTAAACGTGACCGTGCTTTACCCTTGCGCCCCAGCGCATTCCAGTGAAATTTTGACGAGTGTGCCGTTTTCGAAGTTGGGCGCTTTCTGCCATGAGACCCTGGCACCAATAGCATTCGCTCTTTCTTTGATGTTTTTCAGTCCTCTTGAAAGAACGCTTCGCGGCGTCTGAAATCCCTTGCCGTTGTCTTCAATGCAAATGACGAGTTCGCTTCCATTTTGCTCAACCGAGACATTCGCGTGCGTGGCGCCCGAGTGTTTTTCAACGTTGTTTAGTGCTTCTTGTGTAACGCGATAGATTGCAAATTTTGCATCCAATGAAATGTCGAGTTGTTCGGATGGTAAATTCGACTCGATGATGGTTTCTATCAAACTTGCACGTCGGAAGCGATCCACCAGAGTTCTTATAGAAGGAATCAAGCCGGCTTCCGCCAGAAGCCTGGGGTGGAGCTCGGACATAACAGCCGCGACGCTGTTTGCTATCGCTTGCATTTTTTCGCTGACGTCGTCAATCATCGTCTGATTATCCGAGAGCGAAACAATATGGCTGATGTTGTCTAAGTGGGGAAGTATTAGCTTGTTGATCTCCGCGGAGATACGCTGACGCTCAGCCTCCACAGCGAGACTTTCGAAAAGAGGTCTGTCTTTCACGATAAGGTTGGTCCATTCTTCTTTGGCGTATGTCAGTATGCTGAGCAGCTCATGCAGGCGGGCCTGCGCGAAAAGTCCCAGCTCCGTGGTTGTGTCGTCCTTCTCCGGGGGCGTCTCTGCGGCAGAAATTATGACATCGCAGGGAAACTCACTGGCTTGCCGGCACACCCCATATTCAACCAGCGCACCGGACATTGCGCACCATGAATCAAATAC
>JBGAVL010000398.1:0-4576 GCA_044228145.1 Obscuribacteraceae bacterium (SeqCode) | reverse complement strand
ATAAATTTGCAAAAGGGTCAGGAGAGATTGCAGCTCACTCTGACTTATTACAACGGCACTGAGACGGCGCCAGGATTCACGTGGTTGCGCATTGCTTCGCCGACCATGCACTTCGTCTCGGAGCGTGAATTCGCCGGCAAGCGGAGTTATAGCGTAGATGTTACCGGCGAACTGACTTGGGGCGGCAATCAAATGTTGATCACCGCAGAAGGTCGCAAAGGCTCAACATTTAACTGGAAACTGACCACCAGCCAGCCAAGCGTCGTCAGCCTCAACCCGACGCAAGTCAGCCCAGGGCATTCTGTAACTATTGTCGGCAATAACTTTTCCAGCGATCCCGATGCCAATGTCGTCATGTTCGGCAGCCATCGAGCCAGATGCCTATCGGCATCATCAGACAAACTGATTGTCCAGGTGCCTGATTATGCCGACAGCGCCAGCTCCAAAGTCAGTGTTTCAGTTGGTGGCATGGAAGCAGGCACTCTGGCAGCAACCGTCGCGGCCTACCCCTACTTGAGCAGTTTGAGCGCCAACTGGGTGCCGCCGGGCAGCCAGTTCACTATTTACGGCGAGGGTTTTTCCGCCAACCAGGCGGACATTTCGGTGTATGTCGGGCCTTTGCAATGTGAAATTGTCAGCGTTTCGCCAACATCAATCACAGTCGTAGCTCCAGTCGGCTACGGAGGTGAGCCCTGGGGATTTTATCAGCCTGTAAAAGTGCGCGTGCGCGGCATGCCGGCACGAAATCAGTTAACTATCAGCATTAGCCAGGTTGGATAGGAAACATTTGATGCTCAAAAACAGGCGTTTTTCGCGCTTATCCGACGTTTTGCAGGGGTTGGAGCCAAGCTGGGTATAGTTTGAGACAGGGAAGCGCGCAAAGGCCCGGGATTCATGGGAAAAAACATCCTTTTAGTCGAACAGGATAAATCTTTCTGCAAGCTGATTGTGCCTGTGCTGGAAGGTCGCGGACATAAGGTTTTCATTGCCGCTAGCGGCATGGAAGGAAAAGGCATCATTCAGAAAGAGAATCTCGATATGGTGATTCTCGGCGCGCCTCTACCAGACGACAATGGTTTTGATTGGCTCACGGCTCTGAGAGCCACAGGCAACAAGGTCCCAGTCACTTTCATTGCTTCTTCCCAGCTCGAACTTCACGCCAATAAAGATCGCCTGGAGCGCGAACTGGGCGTGGTTCTTGCCGTAAGCAAACCAATCATCCCCTTCGTTTTCGGGGCGCAGCTGGAAGGCAAAATTTCGCCTGATGACGCTCAGTCAGGCAAACTAAAAGACTTCGAGACGATGTTTTTGATGCTTGTCTCCAAGTACGCGCGCATGCTTCCTGCAAAGCTCGAAGACCTGGCAGTAGCGATAAATAAGTCCAAAGAAGATCCTGAAGATGCTTCTCTTATTGCAGAAGTCCGCTCTCAAGCCCATAAAATCAAAGGCACGGGCGGTTCGCTGGGTTTCAGGCAGGTCTCCGAATGCATGCTCTTTATAGAACATGCAGCGCAGACGATGCACGAAAAGCCTGCAAAAGAACAGATTGCACTCTGGGCAGATGTCGATCGCAAACTGGTCGACGCCAGGATTATGGGCGAGAAGGAGGCTCAAGATGTAGCCTCCGTGGTCAGCGCCAAGGAAGCAGAAGGACAAGCCGAAGAAGCGCCGGCTTCCATGGCTCGCATTCTGGTTGTCGACTCCGATGATGGATTTCTCGATATTGTCGAAGAACTCGGCAAACAAAGATTGGTCGAAATTGTACGTGCCAAAACATTCAGAGAAGCCCTCGACCGCGCCTGCATTTTGCCTCTGGATGCGGCCTTGATCAATGTCCTCGCCGATACGCCGGACGAGTCTTTTAGACTGGCTAGAGAGTTGAGAAACCTGCCCGGATATGAAACTCTGCCTCTGGCATTCATTTCCGCGAGCGCTCTTGTCAAAGACCGCGTGGAAGCCGCTCACGCGGGCGCTTCCTTGTATCTGGACAAACCGCTCGAATCGGACGCCCTGGAAAAAGCGGTCGAGCATCTGGTGGCAATCCGCACAGGCGGCAGACCGAGAATTTTGCTTGTCGACGACGATGAGTTTTTTGCCAATACTATCGCCCTCATCCTTCGCAATGAAGGCGTCATAGTGCGCATTCTCACTGACCCGAACAAAATCCTGGAAGTGATGCAGGACTTTCCTCCGGAATTGCTTCTGCTTGACGTAATGATGCCGGGCATTACCGGATTCGAAGTTTGCCGCATGCTGCGCCAGATTCCGCGCTGGCAGGACTTACCGATCGTTTTTCTGACCGGACAGACAGGCGTGGAAAACAGGCTGGAAGCATTCCGCTCGGGCGGTGACGATTACCTGCCCAAGCCGGTCGTCAACGAAGAACTTCTCACCCGCGTCAAAGTTCGCCTCGATCGCGCGCGCATGCTAAAAGACAGATCGGACAAAGACACTATTACCGGTTTGCTATTGCGAAGAGCATTTTCAGAGCAACTGGCCCAATTGCTGGCGGATGCGCAACGCAATAAGACAGTATTTACGATCTGCCTTCTTGATGTGGACAAGTTCAAGAATGTCAACGATACCTACGGACACCTGGCTGGCGATAAGGTTCTTGCCGGACTCGGGCAACTTTTGGCACGCCGCTTCCGCGTGGAGGACTTGCGAGGAAGATGGGGCGGGGAGGAATTTATGCTCGGCTTCAGGCGAGAATCGAAAGAGACGATGCATGCGGCAATCAATCGCGTGCTTGCCGAGTTTAGAGAAATGATTTTCACAGGCGACGATGGACAGGAATTCAAAGTCAGCTTCTCCGGCGGCATGGCTAGCTATCCTGAAGATGGCGAGTCGGTCTACGAATTGATCCAGACAGCCGACGCCCGTCTCTATGAAGCGAAAAAACAGGGCCGCAATCGTATCGTGCTCAGCCATCAACCGGACCCAGAGAAAAGCGCCACAGCTAAGACTTAGGCAACGAAAGCAGAGCGATGCATTCCATCGCCACTCTTAATGAGAAGTCGGGCGATGCATCGCACCGCCCGTACAGTCTTTGCTATTCTTTTTTGTTATTCATCTTCGCTCTGGCGTTTCTTCAAATCAGCGTTGTATTGATTGATTTGCCTCAACTGGTTAACGTACGCAGATGTCGTTGACAGTTTGCCGGCAAATTTGGGACCGGCCTTTTGATAATAGGCAAGCGCTCCCGAATAATCTTTCAAAGATACCAATGCATCGCCGACAGCACCCTGATAATCAGGATTTAGAGGGTTTGTGTCGGCGGCTTTTCGATACTGAACGATAGCTTCTTTTACTCGTCCCATCTTGTGCAGAAAAGCGCCGTATTCGAAGCGAATTTGAGCATCCTTGGGATCGAGCGCCACCAGAGCAGCGTACTCTTCACACGCTTGTGGCACCATACTCTTGGACTTGTAGATCGTAATCAAACAGCGATGCCACTCGATTTTCTTGTTCGTATTAGCAAGAGAGGCCGTGCCGATTGACAGCGATGAGACGCTAAGCGCCAGCGCAAGTCCGAAGCTGAGGGGACGGGCTGGAAAAATCATTTTGCAAAACCTCCAAAATAAAGACGAATGAAATTGCACAGCAATAGCTCAGCGGTTGCTGTGCTTTTCAAGCTCCGCATATACTTTGTTCAGGTTATCGTCGTCTGCAGGAAGTCTGCCGAACGATCCTTCGTATGTGTCAAACATGCCTTCGCGTGGAGTGCACCACTCCAGGAAGACAATCCATGAGCTGCCTTTAGCAGGCATTTTATCTTCCGAGAACTTCCAGCCGGGCGGTGCCGGGGTATTGACAGAACGCTCTTTGAATTCAAAGCGCACCGGCATATCTTTGTTGAGGGGCGGTCCCTTCAAGATCTTCGTAATGCGAAACTTAGCTTTGGGCGGATGGAAGAAGTTGATATTGTCGGACTTCTCATAGCCCTGGTATTCCGCAATTACGATACCTTCCGAACGAATGGCGCCGGCAAGTGTCTGATTGAATTTGTTGATATCTACATCTTCATGCTTATGTTGAATTGAATGCCAACCAGCTGAGGATGCCGGGTCATGCGTAGGCAGAGGAATTGCTTCCTTCTTTTCCACCGGTGCGGCACTGGCGCGCAACACCGACTCTGGCGGAGCTGTAGATATAGGAGTGACTGGGGGCGCGACAGCAATTGCTGTCCTTCTTGCTTTGGCGGCCGGCGAGTCAATGTATCTGAGGCCGGCTTTCAGTAGAGGTATAGCTTCGTCATATCGGCCTAGATGGAAGAGCGCTTCACCGTATTCACCTGCGCATTCGTCCTTCATTGCCGGATTCAGCTCAATTACTTTCTGCAGGGCAAACGCTACTTGATCGTACTCTTTCATCTGATAGCAGGCATCAGATAAGCCGATGTAATACTCAGGAGTCTTCGGAGCCAAACCGATTGCTTTGCGAAACTCGTCGCGGGCTTCTTGATTGCGCCCTGCGCGCATCGCATCCTGGGCCTTGCCAACAAACTTCATCAAAGTGACAGACGGTCCCTCGTCCTGCGCGATTGCAGATGGCAATGACGCCAGTGCACACGACA
>JBGAVL010000397.1:0-4593 GCA_044228145.1 Obscuribacteraceae bacterium (SeqCode) | reverse complement strand
TCCCACGAGTTGCGCACACCCCTGACTTCCATACGCACTGCCCTCGGGCTTATGACCAGCGGAGCGGTAGGCGAGTTGTCGCAAAAGGGCGGGCATCTGGTGCGCATCGCCGGTGGCGAATGCGATCGCTTGATCCGGCTGATCAATGACATTTTGGATTTCCGCAAAATCGAAGCCGGAAAATTGATGTTGAAGCCACAACTTACCAATCCACAATCGCTTGTGGATACGACGCTTCAGGCGATCAGAGGATTGGCGGACGAAGCTGGTGTAAAACTGTCGAAATCAATCGAGTTCAACGAAGCTTTGCATTGCGATCCGGATCGAATTGTTCAGGTGTTGACCAACTTGATCTCAAATGCGATCAAATTTTCCGAGAAAGGAAAAGAAGTACGAATCCGAGTAATAGAGACAAAACATGGACGGATCAGATTTGAAATCATCGACCAGGGTCCGGGAATAAGAGAAGATCAAATGAATAAGTTGTTTGCAAAATTTCAGCAACTCGATTCATCGGACACGCGAAAAAAAGGCGGCACCGGACTGGGATTGGCAATTTCCAAAGCGATCATCACCCAGCACGGCGGCGAAGTTGGAGTAGAAACACAAGTGGACAAAGGGTCGACTTTCTGGTTCGAGCTTTCACCCGGAGAGAATCTGGCACAAGCAGCGCCGGACGAAACTCTCACATTGCACAGACTACGAGTAATGCTGGTGGCGGACGATGAAAAGTTGACAGAGCCGCTCAAAGATTTACTGCAAAAATCCGGTTTTGACCTCTTGCGCGCTGCCACCCTGGCGCAGGCGGAGCGCATAATCGAGAAAACATTTCCCGACATAGTTCTGGTCGACGTCGAACTGGCCGATGGCAGCGGCTTGGAAATCGTCAAGCATGCAGGCGGCGCCATCGTTTCCAACGAAGTACCAATCATCGTTTTGGGTGGGTGGAACGACGAAACCGGAACCATCGCGAATCCAGTGCTCATGGACCTGCAGAAGAATCCTTTCGACTGCACCCGCTTGCGAAAGGTCGGCAAACGCGCCGGAGTGCAGACCGCAGAAAGTAGAGTGCTTGTTATTCAGGGCGATTCGGCCAAATCGAATTTATTGAAAAACGCAATTGGACGCGGAGGATTTCATGTTCTTGATGAACTCGATCAATCAGTGTCAGGGATGGTCAGAGAACTCGAGCCGGATATGATCGTGCTCGATCTGTCGGTTTCCAACGAACGCTGTTTTGAGGTGCTGGCAGGTCTGAGACAAGGGGAAGAAAATTGCTTGCCTCTGATCGTATATACGGAAGAGGGCATCGAACACGCCGACATCAATAAGATGACGCTTGGTCTGACCAGACATCTTAAAGGAGCAGGAATCTCAACCGATGAGTTTTGCGATTCAGTCAGTCGGCTTGTGCACTGTATCGTGATGACAACGACCGAAAGCCGCCAGCCGGTGGAATCACCCAAATAGTCATGAGGTTCCTGGCTCACCATTAGCCGGTTTCCGAGGCTGGCGCAGATTAAATATCCGTGAATATCTGCCACTGAGAGGGTATGATTCGGGTGTGAGACTTACTACGTGGCGTAAGCTTTTGCAAAATTTCAAAAAAACAACTGGCGGGCTATCAGGAGGGCGTATCTGATTGCACGGAAAACTTGATCTTGGTAAAGCTAAGGGGCTGAAGAAATCTGAGATTAAACAACTCAATCGTCTCCTGCAGCAAAGAATTCCAGCCGGTAAGTTGCTGACTATCGACCTGGCTGAGAGCGTAGCCGAGATATCCCATTCAGCAGGACACCCGGTATCAGTTGTAGTAAACAGGCGGGGACAGATAGTCAACGTCACTTTAGGCCATCCTTCAGAAGTAAACATGCCGGAGCTCAGAGGCGTAAGAGTAGGCCCGGGAAGGCTTTGCGGACATCGGATTATTCATACCAGTCTGGACAACGGCAAGAATGGACAGTCAAATCGACTTTCTTTTAGAAAGGAAGACTTGCAATGTCTGCTTAAGAATCGCCTTGATGCAATTGCCCAGATTCAAATTGATACGGGCGGCGGTTTCAGCCGTTCGAAAGGGGAACACACAAGGTTCGCAGATGTTGTCCACATCGCCCATATTCTCCCCGGTCGCGACTCGGAAGGGCAGCTCTGGAAGCTTTTTCCGCCCATGACGGCAAGGCGAGCGCAAGAAGAAGACTTCGAAGAATTGATCCAGGCACTGGAAAACGAATTCAGACGAGAGGCTCCCGGTTTGCAGGTGGCGAAAGGGGAAGAGCGTGCCATTCTTGTCGGTTTGATTTCGGAAGGTCACGACGCCTTTCAGGTGGACGACGATCTTGACGAAATGTCCCTTCTGGCCAAGACGGCCGGCGCTACAGTCTGCGGGCGTTTGACCCAATCCAGATCGCAGCCCGACCCTAAATTTTTCCTCGGTTCTGGCAAGGTGCAGGAATTGGCTTTGCTCGTTCAAGAAATGGGCGCCAATATAGTCATTGTCGACAAAGAGCTATCGGCCAATCAGCAGCAAAATCTCGAGGAAGTCGTCGCTGTAAAAGTCCTCGATCGCACCGAACTTATCCTGGATATTTTCGCCCAGCGCGCCCAGACCAAGGAAGGAAAGTTGCAAGTCGAGCTTGCTCAATTGAAGTATCTTTTCCCGAGACTGGTCGGCAAGGGCACGCAGCTGAGCAGACTGGGCGGTGGAATCGGCACAAGAGGCCCAGGCGAAACAAAACTGGAAGTCGACCGGCGCCGCATTCGCGATCGCATTACCTTTTTGGAGCGCGAAACTCAGCGCATCAAAAATTATCGCGACACGCAAAGACGCAAACGCACGGATGAAAACCTGCCGGTTGTTGCATTGACTGGATATACAAACTCCGGTAAGTCAACACTTTTGAATGCGCTGGCCAAATCCGACATGGTGGTTGAAGACAAGCTTTTCGCCACCCTGGATCCGGCGACAAGAAGAACAACATTGCCCGATCACTCACCAGTTTTGCTGACCGACACCGTCGGATTCATCAAGAAGCTGCCCACATCGTTGATTGCAGCTTTCCGAGCCACGCTTGAAGAAGTCGCCGTCGCTGATGTTCTCCTGCACGTAGTTGACGCCAGCCATCCCAATGTCATGGAACATATGAGTTCCGTCTACGATGTTCTCAGTGAATTGGGTGCTGTAGATAAGCCTATCATCACGGTTTTGAACAAAACCGACAAAGCCAGAAAAGAAGATCTCGAGTGGCTGGCTGCTCAAGTTCCCAATCCGGTTATGGTATCAGCAGTGATGCGCACCGGACTCGGTGGCTTGCTTGCCAATATTCAAACAGTGCTTGAAGAAGTATGCCCATCGCGCCGGCTGCACAGCGCCTGACTGCCGCTGCCAATCAAAAAAAACTAAAGTCCGTTGCCGGAATAGAAAAGCAACTGTTTTAGCCCGGGCGGCTCCGATTCGACCGAAAGGACTATCGATGTGTATACAGGCGTATCAGGCGGAGGTTCTTGGGCTGAATAGAAGTTCAATTGATTCAGTCGTTGTACGAAGGAATTAAAGGATCCCCGTGGAACAAAGATTGCTGCCGGTGACATTGTCTTTGCATTTAAGTCGAGAAACAAACGCAAACATGCGTTAGCTGCTGCTTTCACCTCATTCTCATCGACTGGCGATTTGGCATGCGCAACGCGTAAAGCTACTTGCTGCGGCGCCTTGAACGAAAACTCTCCCAGACGGCGCAAACCAATCGGATCACCTTTGCGATACCAGATCACCTCATATTTGCTGGTGGTCTTTGCCTCGGGCGGTTGAGTGCTGATACAAGCCAAAATAAGACGGTCAAAACCACTCTTGTTATTCTTAAAGTATTCATCCAGTTGCTCGGTCTTTACGTCGACAATCTGCGTAAAGCGCGCTTTCCAATCTATCTCAGTGTCTTGCTGGTCATCATCGTCTTGCGATATTGCGACGGGAGGGGAGACTATGAAACATTGCAACAAAGACGCCGTCAGAATTAATACTAGTGGTCTACGCAAATGTTACCGCCTTACCTACGAACCTTAATGTTTGCAAAATGGATTATTTTCGACAACATAGTGGGCATTATCGGCCATAGTCAGCCATATAATGAACCTACATGATTACAAGCTGACACAGATTCCTGTATTTGCAGGGCTCAATTATCGACTTTAAGTATTCCAGTCTCAAGTGGGTAAACCGATGCGTCCAATTTCAATGCTTGGCTCAAAACGCGCCTCCACAACCGCGCTGCTCACCTTGTTTGTCGCCTCCTTTGGCGGTTCCGGAATTTGGACTGCCTCTATTGCTGATACGAGCCCCAAGCCCGAATCCACTTATCCTCTTACGGTCAAGAAAATGCCGCCGCCGGGAGAAGGTGGATGGCGCGAGGACACATTGATTGTCCTTGCCAATCCCAGATCTACTCAGGACGACCTGCAAGACGCTCTTACCGAGGTCAAAGGGACAGTCGAGCGCAAGATCAAAGTCGGCAATCAGGAATTTCTCGTGGTAAAAACCGAGAAAGGCAAGCTTGAAGAGACCTACAAGACCATGGTCAAGGACAGCGAACACTTTTCTCT
>JBGAVL010000396.1:0-4612 GCA_044228145.1 Obscuribacteraceae bacterium (SeqCode) | reverse complement strand
GAAGAAGACAGATTGAAAACGACCTCGGCGAAGGCGATCAGCGATCGGTATGCGGAGTTGTCCAATAGCCTGGGCACTTCGATTGTGGTCTTGCCCGAAGGAGTCGTTAATCCGGTCCAACTGGCGCCTGGCTATCTAGTCAGCAGGCTGAAAGAGATAAGTTTGCGTGAGAAAAAAGAGGTTGTTGTCGGATCTGTAGAGTCGATCAAAAACGCGCATGTTAATGCCGCGCGTCTGATTTCACCCATCAATGCACCCAATAACCTCTACGTAAAACGCCGCCTGGTGCCGATTGGCGAACTTGCACCCCTGAAAGCAATCGAAGACACATTGCCTTCCGACATCAAAAAGAGACTGCCTTCCGAGCAGATGAAGTTTCTCACTTCCAAATCGACGGAGCTGTTGGGGAGTATGTGGGGGCCGATGGGCGTTTCCATTTGCAGTGAAATTGTTTACCCTCGGCTTATTTCCAGGGAAGTGCGAAAAGGCGCCACTATTCTTCTCAACCTGTCCAATCTGGCCTGGTTTCACAATTCCGCACTTAACAAGCAGGTTCTGGCTGCCGCAGTTTTTCGAGCTGTTGAAAACGGGCGTTATCTGGTTTTATCCACCAATACCGGCATTTCGGCTGTGATCGACCCGGCCGGAATGGTCACGGCAGTTTCATATCCTGGCAAGCGCGGTGTTTTGATAGGCACGGTACAATTTCTCTACAAAAAGACCCCTTTCAGTAAAATGTGGTGGCTATGAGCCGGGACCAAATCAGAAATCGCAATAAGGAAGCTTTTGCCAGGCTGTGTGTGCTCGTCGTGATCGGCGTGGCGGCTTTGTTTTCTCAAGGTGGCGCCGGTGATGCTGGAAGAGCCGACGCGAAAATGCCTATGGTGCGCCTGGGCAAGGACAATATCGTCAAAGTGGAAGTGGCGACGACCGAAGCTGAAATTCAGCGCGGCCTGATGTTCCGCACTTCACTGGCGCAGGACTCAGGAATGATTTTTCTTTTTCGCCCGCCGCGTCCCGTGAGATTTTGGATGTTTAACTGCCTGATTTCACTCGACATGCTTTTTGTGAAAAACGGCAAGATCGTCAAAATCTGTGAAAATGTACCCCCTTGCAAGTCGAAAGATCCGCGCGATTGCCCGACCTACCCCGAAGCTGATGTCGACGTGTCGGAAGTGGTGGAAGTATGCGCCGGCTATGCAAAAGCGCACGGTTTGAAAGAAGGCGATCCTGTGTCTTTTGAGATGCCGTAGATAATGACCGAGCAGGCACACATAACCGAACACATTCACACCGAGCTGAGTGGCTCGGCCGGTTATTTGATCATCAATCGTCCTGAATCTCAAAATGCGATGACCAAAGCTATGTGGTCCGCGATTGTTCCGGCATTGGAAGAACTGAAAAACTGGGGCGCGCGTGTCATTGTGATAAAGGGTACAGGCAGTGCTTTTTGCGCTGGTGCTGATTTTACGGAACTTTCTAATATCGACAGTGAAGAGTCAGCGAGGGCACAGTGGAATTCAATCAAATATGCTCTCGACGAACTGAAAGCATTTCCACTGCCGACGGTGGCAATGATCAATGGAGCATGTATGGGCGGAGGCTGCCTGCTGGCTATGGCCTGCGATCTTCGCTATGCAGTAAAAGCGGCGCGGTTTTCTATTCCAATCGCCAGGTTGGGAATTGTTCTCGATGACTCGAACATTCTTCGGTTGATATCACTCGTTGGTCCTGCCATAGCGTCCGAAATGCTCTACACCGGCGTCAGTATATCCAGTGCTGAAGCTGAAATGGTGGGCTTGATCAATCGAGCGTTAGAGCCCGAAGATTTGCCTCTGTACATCAATGAAATTTGCAATGCAATTTACGAAAACGGGCAAGCAAGCATTTTTGAAGTGAAGTGTTCGATCGCAAGAGTACTGAGTCACGCGCATCCCGAAGGCGCACTTGGATCATTTGACGATCAGACTCGTGTGATCGAAAGCTATTTGAGCAGTGACTTTCAAGAGCGCATTCGTAAACGGTCGTCGTAGGGTCGACGCCATGCGTCGACCGCTTTAACTGTCTTTGTACGGGCGCCGCCATGCGTCGACCGCTTTAGACTGCCTTTGTACGGGCGCCGCCGTGCGCCGCCCGCTTTAAAGGGAATAAAGACCTAGTCCATCCAATAGTGGCGACTATGTCGGAAGCAAAAAAGTCCGAGCGAGCAAAGGAAAAACTGCGCAGCAAGTCCGGTCCAGTTCATATCGAGTCCTCCGGGAATACCGATACGAACGGAGAGCTTGTTCCCGCGTCGCAAGTCGCCCATGTTGTCTCTCCCGCTGTGCAAGCTGAGTCTCACCAAGCGCATGCTGAGCCGCCCGCGGCGCAGTCCGGGCCCCCGCCGGATTCTGTGGAATCGGAAATTCAGGCTGTGGAAGCTACCTTCGCAAAAGGGCTGACGGACAAAATGTCGCACGCGACCATGCCCGGCGCCCATGATTTGGCTGGCGTTGTAAGCGATCAGCGTGCTGAAGACGAAAAGCTGGCAAAGGTCGTAGCCGACCCTTACGCTGAAGAAAATCAGTGGTATGCCGCCTGTGTAGCGGCAGGTCACCGTTGTCTGGCTGGTCTGCCCAGCCCCGTCAAAGTCGCATTAGTCCGCACCGCTGCTGTCATCGGAGTTGGATTCTCATTTTTGAGCATCCTGGCCTGCTATTGCAGTTCTGTGTACCTGAGCTCACATATAGGCTCGATGGGTTTGGGCCTTTCCAACAACATTTTCATCAACGACCTGGTCGGGCTTGACTATGTGGGCTTTTTTGTCGCCGGCGCCGCGTGCCTGATGTTCTGGTCGGCGTTTTTCGGTTTTTTCAAGGGGACATTCAGATACCTGAGCATCGCGCTTTTCGTCGGCATTATGGTGCATTCGCTCAATTTCCACCTAATCTTAAATATCCCTGCAGCAGCAGCTGTGGCTATCGCGTATTTGCCGGTTTTATACCTGGTCGAGTGGATTGGCGGTGCTTGCCGAGAAGCGCTACCCCAGCATATCGGCAGTAAGAAACTTGCGTCAGCTCTCTTGCCTAGCCTGGCTTTTCCGGCATTGGCGATGCTGCTTAGTTTGTTGTACGTGTTCAGCCCTTTGAACCCGCCGGGCAATTCGAATTACGAAGCTGCTTCGGCTCCGACGCTGGCAATTAATGCTATTGCGGTGCTGCTTTGCACTTTTATTCCTGGCTTCGTCCTGGCCCGCGCTACTAAATCGAGATCGCCAGTTGGCTCGGCCTCGCTCTCGATACTGCTGCAGACACCTGTTTTATTCGGTCTTTTGTTGACCATCGGCGCCTGCCTCGCTCTGGGCCTAATCTACCAAACCGGGATTCCAAGCCAACCTGACTTTCTTTGGATGCGAGGATTTGGATACGGTGATTGGGCTCATTCGGGTGGAACCAAGGCGCTTTCACTGCTTGGTGGTGTCGCTATTGCAGCACTTTTTGCCTCTGGCGGCGGGGCTCTGGGTGCCTGGTGCAACAACAAGTTTGGCGTCAAAGCCGATGAAAAGCCTGTACACAGCGATTTGCGTTAGTAAGTAGACTTGTTTGCAAAGCGAAAACCATAGCCTGCGCCTGGTTCGGCGGCGACTATGGTTTGCAAACGCTGCTAATGGCGCGGTTCTAAACTTGAACTACGCGCTTAATGTCAGGCATTTCCTCTTTGATGGCGCGTTCTACGCCCATCTTCAAGGTCATTGTCGAGCTGGGGCACATGCCGCATGCTCCGACCAAGTGGACAAAGACTTCGCCGTCTTTAACATCCACCAGTTCAATGTTTCCGCCGTCCATCATCAGCATCGGACGCAGTTTTTCGAGAATTGCTTCTACTTGCTCGTGCATGCTCAAACCTCAAAATCACAGTCTTTGTCACAACGGCTTCGCAATCTCTAGCTTATCAAATGACAAATTAGAGCCAATTGAAACCGGTCGCCAAGTATAAGGGTAAGGTCCAAACGCCGAAATATGGCGCTAAATCACCAAAATTAAAGATTTGTCGCGGCAATTGCTTTAAACACCATAAAACAAATGAGCTTTTAAACATCTTCGTACTATCCTCTAACCAGCGCAGCCGCCGACGGCTGGGAGGTTTTGCCTGACCCGCGTGACATCTCGCGCGTTTCGGACCGAAACCTAGCACAGCGCCGCAGCGCAACTTAGCAAGAACCAACGGGTAATTTGACCGACCATGGGAGAAGAGAAAAAGATGGTAAGAGTAGCAATTAACGGGTTTGGCCGCATTGGCCGCAACGCTTTACGCGCCTATCTGCATAACGCAGGCAAGGAGTACGAAATCGTCGCCATCAACGATCCGCTGCAAGATCTGCCCACATCCGCGCACCTCCTCAAGTACGACTCCATCCTCGGCGAACTTCCTTTCGAAGTTAATCAATTGGAAGACGGACTGGAAGTAAACGGCAAGAAGATCAAGTTCTTCAAGGAAAAAGATCCGTCCACCTGCCCCTGGGCAGCCGAAAAGATCGACATCGTTCTCGAGTGCTCCGGTGTTTTCACCAAAGCCGACAAAGCCAAAGGTCACATCACCGCCGGTGCCAAGAAGGTTCTTATCTCGGCTCCTG
>JBGAVL010000395.1:277-4612 GCA_044228145.1 Obscuribacteraceae bacterium (SeqCode) | reverse complement strand
GCATCGGCGTTGCCCTGTGCTTGAGCCCGAAGCTCAAGCCCCTGCTGTATTTCAGACATGTGGATCACCGGATGGGGGGAAGAATAATGAAAGCCGTAGGTAGGTGTACACGAACCGGGCGGGTTTTGGACAAGGCGCGCTTCTAAAAACGGCTCTGTATCGGAGTGGAAGTCCGAAAGCCAAGACTTGGCTGGGTTTTCGGGGCTTTTGGCCGCTTCGCCCACCGGTATGCTCCGACCGGCTACAATCGTGTCTCTTCTCCAGGGGGTTTTATGGCAGCTAGGTTCGGACGTAAATTCAGTTGTTACCTCATTCTTGGCATGCTTTTGGTCGCTAGTTGCAGTCCAAAGGCGGATGCCTGCACGGATTTCCGCCTGACTGCCGCAGACGGTTCGTATGTAGTCGGGCGAACCATGGAGTGGGGCATGGACCTCAAGTCGCAAATAACTAAACATCCCAGAGGCGAAACGATAGAGTCTAAGGCGCCGAGCGGCAATGCCGGGCTGAAGTGGACATCGAAATATGGATATTTGGGCGTAAATAGTTATGGCGCCGACCTTTCGCTCGACGGACTGAACGAGAAAGGCTTTACAGCCGGGCTGCTGTGGATGCCTGGAAGCACATATGAAAAGGTAGCAAGCGGACAAGAGTCGACCGCCATCTCCCTTCTGGATTTTGGCAGCTGGCTTCTGGGCAACTTTGCTACCGTGGAAGAAGCCAAAGCGGCGATGAAAAACGTCAAAATCTGGGCTCCTTCGCTTCCCGAGTGGGGCGGTGCGCCGACGGCGCATGTGGCGCTGCATGACGCGTCCGGCAAGAGCGCGGTAATTGAGTTTACCGATGGTAGCGTGCGCATCTTCGACAATCCCAATGGTGTCTTGACCAACGCGCCCACTTTCGATTGGCAGCTTACCAACCTGCGCAACTACATCAATCTTTCGCCGTTTTCACATAAGGGAAAGTCTTTTGGATCGCTTGATCTGGAGCCCACCGGACAGGGTAGCGGACTATGCGGAATGCCGGGCGACTCTACGCCGCCATCACGATTTGTGCATACGTCAGCCTTCGTAAATTTTGCCAGGCCAGCTGTCGACTCAAAGGCTGCAGTCATTCTTGCGCAGCATATTATCAACTCTGTTGACATTCCGCTTGGCGTATTGCGCACTGCCGATGGTGACACTCACTGCGATTACACACAATGGATTTTGATCAAAGATTTGACGAACAGGACTTTTCACTATCGCGCCTATTCAGATATTTCTATGCATACTATCCAGCTCGATCAAATGGATTTTTCCAAAGGAGCGAAAACAAAATCTTGTCCGATTGCCGGAGAGACATTCTTTTGTGATGTTAGCAATTACTTGAAGTGAGCAAAGGTAATTGGACGAGGCGCGGCAGTTGAAGAGTCCTGAGGCAGGAGACGAACACTCGTCCAAATATGGCAATGTGGCGAAAAATATTGCTAGGATATACTATTCAGAGATTAGGGAATCATATATAAAGCCATCCGTCGACCAAGTTAGCTTTAACAAATTAACCAACTATGGATATTTCTTTTTTCACCCGGCGTTATGTCGATCGCTCCAAGAACACCGGTTTTCAATTTGAATTTTTCTGCGACAAGTGCAACAAAGGGCATCTGACGCCATTTCGCATTCATGCGTTGGGTGTAGTCACGTCGATTTGGGACGCCACTGATTGGAAAAAGGAAAAAGAGAAAGACTTTGATTTCGACACTCTCAAAAAGGATGTTTCCAGGCTGTTCTTGAAGGGCAAAGCCTGGATAGAAGCCTATACAAACGCGGTCGAGGAAGCGCAGAAGTATTTCAAACACTGCGCGCGTTGCCTGAAATGGGTCTGCCCAAAATCTTGTTATAACCCCAGAGCAAATCTATGCCAGGGGTGTGCGCCCTTGACCGAGGCTGAAAAGGCTGCTTTAAAGGCTGAAGAAAGACGCAAAGAATCCGGAAGCAGGACGAAGGAGCCGGCTGAAGCGGTTGATGCTCCGAGAGTTTGCCCGCATTGTGGTGTCAGCAATCCTGTCTCTACTTTCTGTGCCGACTGCGGCGGTAAGGTTGTTCAGGATATCTTCTGCCCCGGTTGCGGATGCAAGTGGTCCACCGAGAAAAAAATGAAGTTTTGCCCGCGTTGCGGCGAAGAGATGCCGGAGATTGTTCCGCGTGGAGTAAAACCGACGGTCGTAAAATCGGAAAGTGAAAAGCGGGCGCAAAAAGCAGTCGATAGAGCCGCCGATCCATTCGCTGATATTTCCAGCGAGGTAAAGAAAGTCGCCGAAGAGTATAAAAATCTTGCCGAAGACCTTCTTGGTTTAAAACCTCGCAAGAGCGAACCGGCAACTCCAGCGTCGACAAAACCGAGCGAAAAACCAGCGGCTGGAAAGTCTGCGGGCGAGAAAAACGCGGACGGGAAAGGCGCGGACGGGAAAAGCGCGGACGAGAAACCGGCAGGTGAGAAGAAAAATGCAGAGAGTCAAGCGACGGCTAAACCATCGCACCTCAGCTCGGTAAAACCGGCTCCAGCGTCTAAGTCTGCCGACGATGAAAGCTTAGATGACGATAGAAAGCCCAGGACGGGCGCTAAATCAAAACCGCAAAGCAGGAAAGTCACCAAGATTTCCAAAGCAAAAAGACCGACGGCGCAAAAGAAGAAAGCGCCTGCAAAGAAAAGGAATACGAAGCCAAATGAGCCGAAAGGGCAGTCTAAGCCAAAAGCTAAGAAGAAGCCAAAACCCAAGTCTTAAGACTTGCGGATGCCTGCGGTCAATATTTGATTTCTTGATTTTTCGATTAGCACACCGGCGTGCTGCTCTGTGCTTTTCTATACGCGCACGAAGTTCGTCCAGGCTGCCTCATTTTGCAATTACTGTTTCGATCCAATAGGTGAGACTATGCTGTTGACGCTTGCTACTACATATCAACCGGCCACCGACATAGGATATTTGCTCTACAAGAATCCGGGTGCTGTTCAGTCGTTTGACTTGCCTTTCGGAAAAGCGCATGTGTTTTATCCGGAAGCTTCCAACGACATCTGTCGCGTTGCGCTGCTGCTGGATGTTGATCCCGTGCGCCTGGTGCGAGGCGGTGCCGGAAAAGGTGAAGGAGCACTCGATCAATATGTAAATGATCGCCCTTATGTGGCGTCGTCATTCTTGAGCGTTGCGATCGCGCAAGTATTCGGCAGTGCGCTGTCAGGAAAGAGCCGAGAGCGGCCGGAGCTCGCACAAACAGCGATACCTCTCGAGTTGACTATTCATTGTGTCGATTGCAGCGGCGGTGAGACCACCTTGAAGCGGGTATTCGAGCCACTCGGCTATGAGATGGAGATTCAACGCCATCCTCTGGATGAAGCGTTCCCGGACTGGGGAGAAAGCAGATATTATTCGATTACCTTGCGAGCGACTACGACAGTGCATGATATTTTGACGCATGCTTATGTGCTGATTCCGGTGCTCGACAATGAAAAGCATTATTGGGTCGGAGAAGATGAAGTGAACAAACTTCTCAGGCACGGCGAGGATTGGCTCACTAATCACCCTGACCGCGGCTACATAGTGGACAGATATTTGCAGCGCAAGAAAAAACTGACTAGACTCGCTCTTGAAAGACTAACTGCTGATGAAGATTCCGATCCGGATGCTACCGATGAGTCGCATGCACAGGAAGAAGAGGCGGTTGAGCGTCCACTCAGTTTGAACGAACGAAGAATCGGCAGTGTTTTGTCTGTTTTGAAAAAAGCAGCAGCGCGCCGGGTGATCGATCTGGGATGTGGAGAGGCTCGGCTTCTGGAGCGCTTGCTAGCCGATAAGGACTTTTCGGAAATTGCCGGCGTAGATGTATCTTACAGAGCACTGGAAGTTGCTAAGTCTCGATTGCATTACGATAAAATGCCCGATCGTCAAAAAAATAGAATCACCTTAATTCAAGGGTCACTCACATATCGAGATAAGAGAATGTCCGGCTACGATGCGGCGACGTGCATCGAGGTGATAGAACATCTCGATCCGCCCCGCTTGTCTGCTTTCGAGCGCGTCATATTTGAGTTTGCGCGACCGAAAACAGTAATTCTCACTACGCCGAATGTCGAGTACAACGTAAAGTTTGAAGCCTTGCCGGCCGGTAAACTGCGTCATCGAGATCATCGATTTGAATGGACGCGGGCTGAGTTTCAAGGTTGGGCTCACGAGGTCTGCGCACGCCACGGATACAGTGTTCAATTTCTTGCGATCGGAGATGAAGATGCGGAGTTGGGCCCGCCAACGCAAATGGGGGTTTTCACACTATGAAGATACAAATACCTGAATTGTGCCTTGTC
>JBGAVL010000395.1:0-261 GCA_044228145.1 Obscuribacteraceae bacterium (SeqCode) | reverse complement strand
AGTAATCTCGTCCGACTTCTGCCGCGCCCTGGTGTCTGATGATGAAAACGATCAAAGTGCCACCAAAGATGCCTTCGATGTGGTGCGTTTCATTGCCGACAAGCGTCTGGCAGCGCGCAAGCTCTGCGTCATAGATGCGACAAGTGTGCGGCCCGAAGACAGTAAGGAAATTGTAAATACCGCGCGCGCAAATGATGTATTTGCGGTTGCTATTGTCTTTAATATTCAGCGCGAAGTTTGCCAATCTCGCAACGATGCTCG
>JBGAVL010000394.1:0-4651 GCA_044228145.1 Obscuribacteraceae bacterium (SeqCode) | reverse complement strand
AGAGAGCAGGTTCGAATGACTCAGTATCGCGTGTTACCAGGCCCAGAACACTTCCTGCCACCGGCCGCAGCCTCAATGGGGATTTATCTCCCAAATCCAGGCGAGGCACATATCAACGGCGTCATCGTTCCGGAAGAAAAAGCCTACGAGGAAGCTGCACGTCAATTTCTCATGGCCCAGGTGCCCACCATTTTCCCAGGCCCCCTGGTTCTCTGGGCCTGGAATGAAAAAGCGGCCAAGAAGGCCGCGGCCGTCCGAAAACTCTACGAAACATTGAAAGAGTGCGTGCAGCCCGGACAAAAGCCGATGCTGATTCCAATGCCGGATTATCGCCCCAAATACCCGAAGATCAATCCGGAAGTCGAAATTAATCCTAACCATCCAAATCTCACGATCTGGCACAACAAGATCGACTGCTGCATGTTCATCGGCGTGCACTGCCACCAGGCAAATTTATCCCTCAAGATTATACGCGGCGGAACGTCATGCTATACCGTCGCGATGTGCGCACAAGCAGGACATGAAGACGCCATGCTCTCCTTCAGGGACGCCTCAGTGGAAAAAATCCTGAAGCTGGGTGAGTGGATTCGCAAACTGAAAGGCACCGTTAAACCACGGCTGACATCAGCTAAGACGAGCGCTTCCAACTAGCTGGTTTGGAGCACTTCTAACGATTGAAAGGAGGCCGAGTCCATGGCGGAAACAAAATCCCACATCGGGACACAGAATAAAAAGGGCCAGACTTACACAGATGCATGGAAAATGATGCATGAAGCCCCTCGCAATCCGTCTTTTTATACCGGTAGCGAGGTCATCAAAGAAGCCTTGAGACGGGCAAGCTGCGATGTGATGATTGCTTACCCCATCACCCCTCAGAGCGAAGCTGCGGCCCTTATCGGCGAGTTATTTGCTGAAGGGTATATCGGTGATTACTTCAGAGGAGAGAGCGAGTTCGCCGTCATGTCGCAATGCGCCGGAGCGGCATTCGGAGGGGCGCGAGTTTTCACGACCACAGCCGGACCGGGCACAATGCGCGCCATGGAAAACTTTCCCATGTGGGCTGGTGCGCGCCTTCCTATTCAAATGATCGTCACCTGCCGCGGCATCAACTCGCCACTGTCGATTCAGCCGGATACTATTGAAATTTCGTACCTCCTAAACACCGGCATGCTGGTTTGGCATGCAGAGACGGCCCAAGACTTCTTTGATTGGATCCTCAAAGGCTTCATGGTCTCTGAAGAACCGGAAGTACATTTGCCGCTAGCCTTGTGTTGCGATGGTTTCTTCGTGACCCACACCAAAGACGTCGTCAATCTGACACCGGCTGACATGTGCCTTCCCCCCTATGATCCATACCGTTCCCCTGTGCCTTGCATGGACATGGAGTGCCCGCCCGTCCGCATGATGCGCGATCCTTTCATTATGAAGAGCAACTACATCAGTTATGCCACTCATGCTTCTTGGCAACAAGAAATTTGGGCAGCAATTGAGCGGTCGCGCAAACACACGATCAAGTGGATCAACGGTCTAATCGACACTGAAAACACCGATGCAGAGGTGGTCATTGTTGCCTCGGGTACCGCCGTGTCCCAAGGGCGAGAAGCGATCCGCCTGCTGGAAGACGAAGGTGTGCGTTGCGGTTTAATCAAGGTGAAATCGCTCCGCCCTTGGCCCGGAGAAGAGATTCGCGAAGCGACGAAGAATGCAAAACATATCTTTGTGCCTGAGTTTAATGTAACGGGATGGCTGGCAAAGGAAATTAAGGCCACTATTCCCAATAGTGATCGTGTCCATGCCGGTCCGCACGTCTGCGGCGGAATGACCATGCCACCGGAAATTATCGTCTCAGAGATTAAGACAGCCCTTGGCCTGCGGTCTGAGTCGCTAGCGGGCAGAGGCAGCTGACATTGTCCCCTGTAATTACGCAGTGACCTGAGCCATCAAATTCGAGATCGTTAAGCCTTGAGGAGGCATACATGAGCAAAGAGCGAATCAAAATTTCGCCGGATCTATATGACATCATGCCATCGGACTATCAGGATTTGGTCCAGAGCGCGACCTATGGCAAAGAAGACCGCGGTTGGAAGGATATTGGTACTTCAAAAGAATTGATTGAACAACATTCCTTGTGCGCCGGCTGCCCTGAATCCATGGCATTCCGCTATATTTTGGCGTCCCTGCCTAATCCTGAAGATACAGTGATGGTTGGCTCTACGGGCTGCACCAGCCTGGTGTTTCCCATGGTGGCTGTACACAACATTCATTCTCTCTTTGGTAACCAGAATGCGATTGCATCCGGCCTGAAGCGGGCGCTCAGCGTGCGCTTTCCGGATCGTGTGAAGGATGTGGTTGTGCTTGCTGGCGATGGCGCCACAGTTGACATCGGCCTCGACATGACCTTGCAGGCCTGGTTCCGCCAGGAAAAATTCACCACCATCTGCTTTGACAACGAGCTCTATGCCAATACTGGCGGCCAGGAAAGCGGCTTGATGCAAAAAGGATTCGTCGCCAAAATGGCCCCAGTTGGCAAACTGTTTGACAAGGTCCGTCTGCCTGAAATAGCACGGGAGTCTGGTTGTCATTACGTGGTGAACTGCACCGTGAGCAAGCCGTCACTGGTGGAAAAAGTCATACGGAACTCTGTTTTGATCGCACGTGAAATCGGCCCAACGTATATCCAGCTCTATACACCGTGCATTCTCGAAATCGGCAAGAACAGCATGGAAGGCCTTCAGGAAATGCGTGACTCTGAAAAGCCAACCGAGCGATTTGCCTACAAAGAGTATGTCAGCGAGCCGGCAAAGCAGTTCCTGGCAGAGTTGGCCGCAAAGGACAAGGAACGCAAAGCTGCTGCAAAGCAGCTCGCGGGAAAAGCCTAAGGAACCGGAGGTCGTTCATGATTAAGAAAAGACTGAACATTCGTATGTCCGGATTAGGTGGTCAGGGAGCCGTGACGGCCGCCCATGTGATGGCCATGGCCGCCAATAAGGATGGAAAATTCTCTATTTCAAATCCCTTCTTTGGCGCCGAAAAACGTATGGCACCGGCGGAAAGCTATTGCCGGATCGGGATTGAGCGGATTTACGATCGAGGAGAACTGGTATTTCCGGATGTCATCGAAGTATTTCATCCTCAGGTCATTACGATGGGCAAAAGTTATACAATGCCCTTCTATTCCGGCGTAAAAGAAGGTGGAGTCGTAATTATCAACTCCGCACAACCCCTTCTCTCAGAAGAAGACATTACTCGGCTCAAAGATTTGAACGTATCCCTGTTTTATATCGCGGGGACCGAGCTTGCGATTGAAGTTGCAGGGACCGAACTTTCCACAAACATGTCGATGATCGGGTCGGTGGCGGGCATCACCAAATGCGTCTCGATGGAAGCTCTCGACGGTGCTTTGCAGGAACGGTTTGGAAAGAAATTTGTCGCATCCGGCGGAACGGCCTCATTGGACGAAGCCATCAAGAAAAAGTTCGCCAAAAAAGAAATGCTGCTGGTCAAAAATTTGGCGACGGTCAAGCGAGCATACGAGATCGCAAGCGAATGGGCCGAAAAAAATAAGGTCGAGTTGCGGGTCGGTAATCCTGCCGTTGCGGCTTAACGAGAGAGAAGGAACCACGTCGCATGTATAACGTAGCGCAAGTTATCGACGAGAAGTGCGTGGCCAAGAAGGGCTGTCGACTGTGCATCATGTATTGCCCTGAGGCCAACTGCTTGGATCTCAACGTCACCAAGATGGTCGCAGAAGTCACGATTGATCGCTGTAAAGGTTGCGAGCTTTGCGTCGTCGTCTGCAATGCGGCCAAACACGAAGCGATTGAAATGCAAGCCGTCAGCGCCACGGGGCAGCTGATGAGCCACAAGGGCGAGTCCGCAGGCCTCGGGCAAGCCTACCAAGGGTAAGCAAGCACTTCGTCTCACAAACCCCATAGCGTCCTGCGCTATGGGGTTTTTTCTTGAGATGCGCACCTGGGGAGATCCAATGGAAGAAGACAACGTACTCGATGAACTCCTCCGAAACATAGCCGCCCTGTTGAACGAATATCCCAAGGCTATTGAGCGGCGAGCTTCTGTCATACACGCGAGCGGGAAGGACCCTGAATTAGCAGAAAAGCTTGTCAAAGCTGCAGACACGATGCGGGACAGCGGGAATCTCTATCTCACATGGGCAAAACATTTCGCCGCACAGGCGGAAGGCAATACAGATGCATCATCGGACGAAGACGAAACTGATGATTTTGGCATCTAAAAAAGTCTCCCCCTTCGCTCTTCAGTTTTGCTAGAATACCGACGCTTGTTAACCACATCCTCGTTCCCCGGTAGCTCAGTTGGTAGAGCAGCCGGCTGTTAACCGGCTGGTCGCAGGTTCGAGTCCTGCCCGGGGAGCCAACGCTTCTTTTTTTACTATAAACTGTCAGGCAAGTTGCCACCCTCATCAGAATAACGACAGATCTGCCTGTTCTTCTTTCGCTTCACTGGAAGCCCATTAAACGGGTATTCGTTGCGCTCTTACGCCACTCTTCAGGACAATCTCGCAGATGTGATCAAGTCGCTCGATGTGCTCGTACGCAGCCCAGGGATCCATGGCAACGGCACAGACTCCGTGATTGGCCTGTCCCACAATGTCAAACTCAAGCGTCCCATCTTT
>JBGAVL010000393.1:269-4692 GCA_044228145.1 Obscuribacteraceae bacterium (SeqCode) | reverse complement strand
AGCAGCAACAACGGTGGCGCGGGCAATACCAAGAAAGAGAGCAAGATCACGAGAGGAAGGCATGCGATCTCCCACGACCAGCCGCCCTTCATCAATAGCGTCGGCGATGGCCGATGAAAGTCCGCGCGATCCGCCGCTGCGCCCTTCGGTTTGTTTCAGAAAAGAAAGATCCATGACTACCTGTTTACTTCTTTCTTGAACCCTTGCCGGATTTGTTTGTAAGGACTCTATCAGACCAGCCTTTGCCTTGCAAAAGCTTGGCAGGAGAAGCTTTTAGCTCGGGGAGCTTGGGCTTGGGCAAAAGCAAACCGGAAACATCGGTGCTCACCGTAGGCAGTGCCCCATCCGAATTTCCAAGGTTACCTTCAGCCATTGATGCGGACAATCCGGCGTTGGTAGATCCGACTCCGATTTTCCCGGAAACATCAGTTCCGGCAAGAGTTCCAGCCGCCGAGGCGTGGGCGCCCTCAGGCAATTTCAAACCGGCATTGGTGCCTCTTGTGGCCAGGGTTGCCGAAGTATTGGTCGAACTCAAGTTTGCACCCACTTGCGTACCGGTCAGCTTTCCTGCCACTGCACTGCGGCCAGTCGGTGTGCGCAATGCCGCACTCGTGCTGGTGGTTCTGAGCGTTGCCGTCGTCGTCGGCTCAGGCTCAGGAGCGCCATAGTCATAAGTCATGGTGAAATTGAAACCGGCAATCTGCGATCCGGAAGGAAAGCTCAAACCTGAATCTCCATCGAGCTTGCGCGTGGTAGCAAGCATGGCGTCCGTGAGAAAAACGGGAGCATCCGTATCGACGATGCGGCCTCTCAATTTTCCGCTTTGACTGACACTGAAGACCATGCGCGTTTTTCCGGAGCGCTTGCGTAAACCCGTGTAGGTTTTGAGCACATTATTGAAAGCATAGCGATACTTGAGAATCCAATCGTCCCAGGCTCTATTCATCCCGTCTTTGCTCTCGGGAGCGGCTTTAAACACGTCAAGCGAGCCGGAATGACTCTCCATCGAACGGCTCGCTTGAGAAACACGGGTTTCGGCCAGCCTGTTCATTTCCTTAACCGAACCCACGCTGTAAGGATTCAGGCCCGGTGCGCTTTTTCTGGCCCGCGGCGTGCGGCGCGGCAGTGGTTGCCTGTATGCTTCCAGGACGCGGGCACAATTGTCCAGCATCTCTCCATCCATCGAATACTGAAATGCACGCGAATATTCCTGCAAAGCGTGCTGCTTGTGACCGATTGCCATATAGGAATTGCCAAGGAAATAGTGAGCAGTATCGTTTTCAGGATCGCGATTGATTGCGGACTGGAGATTATTGACAGCCGATGCATACTGCCTGGCGTTATAGGCTTGAATTCCGCGCTGGACGAAGTCCTGCACCATTTGCGCTCCGCACTCGCTTGCGCAAAAGGCAAACACCAGCGCCAATACGAGCGCTTTTTGCCGGCTATTGGACTTTAGCTTTGTATCCCAGCGCACCTTCCTTCTCCTGAACCGATACACCCATGCCGGTTCATCTACTTAGATGTACCCATGCAGGCCGCTTTTTTCATACGCCCGGCTTCTTTTGAATCAATCAAGGTTTTAAATATCGTCGGTGATACCACAGGTGATTGCACAAAAGTATAGATCCCGCCGCTTTGCCAGCGCCTTGCAAACTCTTCGCTAATCCAAATTGTCTTCAATTGTCATTAAACTGGTCGTCTTCTTGCTGGATTCCACAGTGGCTGAACCGCAGACAGGGGGGATCAGGAATACCACGATTCGTTGTCCCTGGCGGTTGCGTGGTATTTTTGTAACAAGTCTCTTGGTTTGCCTTTCACAGCAGGTTAGAAGCTTTCGCAAATGGATGTAGATTTTCGTGTTCTTTTTGAGTCGGCGCCCGGTCTATACCTGGTTCTCAAACCGGATTTCACAATCGTAGCGGTCAGCGATGCATATCTGAAGGCAACGATGACTTCGCGTGAAGAAATTTTGGGACGCAATCTATTTGATGTCTTTCCGGACAATCCGGACGATCCTGAAGCCACAGGAGTCCGCAACCTGAGCGCTTCTCTAAATAGTGTCATCGCCACCCGGGCACCACATACAATGGCGGTACAAAAGTACGACGTTCGCCGTCCTAACAAAGAGGGCGGTACTTTTGAAGCAAAATACTGGAGCCCGGTAAATTCTCCCGTAATCGGTCCGGATAACGAGGTCATCTACATAATCCATCGAGCCGAAGACGTCACCGAGTATGTCCGACTCAAACAAGAAGAGCTTCAGTTCAGTAAAACCACAGAACAATTCAAAGAACAGTTTCAGAAGATGGAAGCGGAGATTTTCTCGAGAGGAAAAGAACTGCAAGAACGCAGCCAGGAACTGGAAGAACTCAATAAAGAATTGCAGATTACTCGTGATGACGCGATCATTGCTTCGCAAGTCAAGTCAGCATTCATAGCCAGTGTCAGCCACGAACTGCGCACTCCGCTGGGTGCCATTCTAGGAATAAGCGAATTGATGTTGGATGGTGATGACTTAACTGACGAGTATAAAGAGTTCTCTAAAGTCATCCACGATGCCGGTAAGGCCTTGCTGGCGCTCGTGAACGACGTTTTGGACCTTTCGAAAATTGAGGCCGGCAAAATGTCTCTTGATCTGCGCCAGTTCAATCCTGCGGCAATTGCCGGCGAATCAGTTTACTTGTTAAAAGCAACCGCTGCCAGTAAAGGGCTGGAGATTCACCTTGAATTGGCAAACGATATACCCGATTGCGTCCTCGGTGACCCATCACGTATTCAGCAGATAATTCTCAACCTCCTGGGCAACGCCATCAAGTTTACGGATGCGGGCAAGGTCGCTTTGTCTGTGACTGTGCAAGCGCAGATGGCTCAAACAACAGTGATCAGATTCTCAGTTGTCGACACGGGCATAGGAATTGCCGAAGATCAGCAGAGCAAGCTATTTCAACCATTCTCACAAATTAAGACGAGAAAAAATTATGGTGGCACTGGCTTGGGATTGACGATCAGTAAACGCCTGGTCGAATTGATGCACGGTCAAATGGGCCTTGAAAGTTCTCCACAAGCAGGTTCTACCTTCTGGTTTTCAATTCCCTTCGAACACTCCAAGCAATTATTGCTTGCGACGGACAGCCCGAATAGAGTAATTGAGCTGGCACGAGGAAAGCGAATTCTTGTTGTTGAAGATCAGCTTGTCATGCAATCCCTGGCCCGAAATCAAATGCTCAACCTAGGCTTGGAATGTGACATTACGGGCAGTGCCGAGGAAGCACTTTCGAAGTTAGGCGATATTGACTATGACTTGATTCTTATGGACTGCCATTTGCCAATGATGGATGGAATTGAGGCAACAAGCGTTATTCGCGCTCGAGAACTGGAGCTGCAAAAGACCAGAGTGCCAATAATTGCCATGACAGCCGGTGCAATGAAAGGAGATCGAGAGAAGTGCCTTTCGGCTGGAATGGATGATTTTTTGAGCAAGCCATACAGCTTGAAGGAACTGCAGGAAAAACTGCACACTTGGCTGAGCAAGGACGAAAACGAGAGCCTCGCCGTTTGAATACGCCTCCACACCCGAAAGCCAAGAGTACTTAGGCACGACGAATTGAAAACGGAGAGGCGAGCCAGATCGACTCAAAGCTCTGTATGATTAGAGCATATTTCTACATTGGGCATCGCGCGGGAGTTTTCCATGGCGGACAATCACAATAATTCGTGGTTTGCATCCACTGAAGTGGGGTCACCGTCGTATGAGCTTTCCAAAATCAAAGAATTCGCCTACCGCACGTTCGACACAATCGATCGCAACGGCAACGGATATCTGGAGTACAGCGAGTTGGAGATTGCTCTTACCAAACCGGGAACGAATGCCAGGGAGAAAAACTTCATAGAATTCCTGCTGGCAAATTGCGACAACATAGCAGACACTGTCGATGAAGGCGAACATTCCATGCCGGACGCCATCTCTCGCCAGGACCTCGAGGCTTATTTCAAACTGGTTATCGACCTGCTCTCATCGGAGCCGCAATAACTTCCGGAGAAAAATTCGCAAATTTAGCGGTCGATAACTCTCCTGTCTTCCACCTGCTGAATAGAAAAAACGCCAGTCCACTTCTTTCGCTTGACATCAGTCCAGGCACAACGGATGCGGAGTTCGCACGATGCTTGACAGATAAACTGCCGCACAGAAAACGCTTCTTTATCGACTCGATGGCCGTCGGAAATGCCTGGTAAAAACTTCAAAAGCGCTCAAGCACCAAGCGTTTCCAATTCCGTATTTTCTTTAATTGAGATCTATTACGATGCGCTTCGTAACACCTCTTCATGGCAGTTTATTCTCCTAATACGCTAACAAATAAGCCTCTCCATCCCTATCTTCTCTGCGTAGTTCAATCCCCACAAAAGAGCGTCAGCACGCTTA
>JBGAVL010000393.1:0-259 GCA_044228145.1 Obscuribacteraceae bacterium (SeqCode) | reverse complement strand
AGTTGGAAAGGCACTCCGGTGTCAGAGATCTGCACGTTTGAAGCTGGGAAGCTCTGCAAGTTGGGAGAAGAGAGGATTCTATAGCTTTTATTTTCGGCTGAAAAAAAGTCAATGAGGAAACCTCAAATGGCAACTCATGCTGTGTTAAACCAGGCAAAGCCGCTTATCGACTACAACCTGTTCGAGAGCGACACTTTGCTGAAAGATCTGATCAAGCTCTACGGAGCTGAATGGGCTGAGGACAGGCTTAAGGGCTTCG
>JBGAVL010000392.1:0-4709 GCA_044228145.1 Obscuribacteraceae bacterium (SeqCode) | reverse complement strand
CTGACAAATGCGCCTTGAGCCAGGTTGTAGGCTTTGCGAAGATGTCCGCGGCTGACATGCGTATAGAGCTGCGTGGTGACGATATTGGCGTGTCCAAGCAGTTCTTGCACAGATCTGAGGTCGGCTCCGTTTTCTATCAAATGGGTGGCAAAGCTGTGCCTGAGCGTGTGCGGCGAGAGCGTTTTTTCCACGCCGGCCCTTTTGGCAAGTCGCTTAACAACATGCCACACTACCAGGCGCGACAGGCGATTGCCGGTTCGATCGCGGAAAAGCGGGCGGACAACCGGCTTGTATTGCTGCATCGACTTTGCTTTTGCAGCTTTTGTGTCGGCGGCTGCAGCTGTTTTATCCGCGCATGATGCGTCATCTTCCCATTCATTCAAGTATGAATGAAGTGATTCGAGAGCCTGGCGTCCGATCGGAACGATTCTTTCTTTTGAGCCTTTGCCCAGGCATCGCACATAGCTCTGCGACAAATTGACGTCTTTCACATCCAGTCCAACCAGTTCTGAAACTCTCAGACCGGCTCCGTAGAGCAGTTCTACCATCAGCCTGTCGCGCAATGTTTGAGACGATTCGATCATCTTAATCACTTCGTCCTTGCTCAGAACAGCCGGCAATTTTTTCGAACGCACCGGATTGTGCATGGCCTCTAAGGGGTCTTCTTTGACCAGACCTAAGGTCTTTTGCCAGGCAAACCAGCCTCTCAGGCTGGCTATGGCCCTGATGATCGAACTGGTTTTTTGACCGCTTTGTCTCAAGTAACCGACGTACTGTTGTACATCCTGGCGGCTGGTCGCAATTGATAAAGGACTCGAATCTTTATTTGATCGGCGTTGCCTTTGCCAGTTGACGAACGCCAGCAAATCGCGCTGGTAAGCCATTTGCGTATTGACCGACAAAGATTTTTCTGAGCGCACAAAATCTATGTATGAATTCAGACAGGCGTTGATACGCCTATCTTCGGGCGTGCCAGGTGGCACCAAATGTGGTGGCGCCGCATGCATCGTGCTTCATCACCTTTTGACGTGGATGGAAAGGGCAATTCGAATATTCGAATTGCCGGATATGTGTTAGTGGAGATCGTATGTCTGAGGTATATCATACTCTTGCTTCTTTAAGAGTCAAGCAAATGCACCGGATTTGCCACCATATCAGGTGGCATAAATTTTATCGGACGGTGCCACTGAATCAGGTGGCGAATAAATTTAAGCGGCGCCACCAGATGAGGTGCAAATCAGTTGGCTTTTGCTTCCAAAAGTTTGGCGTCTATACCTGGCACCGGGTGTGCGGATTGCAGGGGTTTGTTGGGCAGCCATCGAAAGGATTTCTCAATCGACTGGGCGAGCACATTAGGCTCGTCAAGAGGGGCCGACATCTTGAAGGTGAAAGTGCGTGGCTTGTCACCGGCCAGATCGCCCAATACAGGCAGCGAGGGAAGCTTTTCAAGCTTATTGAAGGTGACCGCATTGAGGAATTTTTGAATCGTTATACCGCGCGAGACATGTCCCAGTGGACCGCGCAACACACTGGATGTGACGCGAGGTAATGTGCCGGCAATTTCCATATTTACTTTGCCGTCAACCAGGTTGGCCGTGCCCCCACCCCAGAGCCGCATGTCTTCGCCGTTGTATTTCAATTCTGTGAACGCCAGCATGCCTTTGGCAATGGCATAGCTGCCGATTAACTCTTTAAACTCTCCGGTTCTTACAGGCACCACACTCTGCAAAAGATTGTTTAGATTGAAACCTAACACGCCCGATTTCAGAACATTGGCTTGCGTCAGCCTGGTCTGCAGGCGTCCGAAACGGGCAAGGACGCCGTTTGTGATGTGGAACTTTCCGGAGCCGTTCAAATTGCGAATCATTTCGTCTTTGTCAGAACCCTGAGATTTCAAAAGCAGGTCACCATCCGCGGTGCCGGTTAATTCACCCGCGTGTCCGAACAATCCGGTAGCAATCACACTGAGATCTACACCTTTGAAATCGGATTTAGCGCCGAATTTTTCAGTGTCAGGATCGAGCCATGCATTGAAATTGATGTTGCCGCCGCCGGCTTTTACTTTCATATTGGCGAGGCGGATCTTGGGCAGTTTGTCTTCCCCGGAGGATGGTTTGAAACTCATCTCACCGGACACATTTGTCACTTTTATGTCTTTCACTTGCAACTCGCTCATTTCGACGTGCGCATTGATAGGAGAGGCCTGGGAGCGCGGATCGTACGGATCGCGGCTGAGCATGCGTCCTGTGGCATGGGAAAGATGGACTTTCGGGATGGTAACATCGACAAGATCGAAATTTCCGTTGATTTTCGGATTGGACATCGGACCGGCAATCGCTCCGTCCACCTTAATTGTTCCGGATACCTGTTCTTCAGACAATTGAGGCGCCAGCCCGGCCAGAAGCCGCCTGGCCGGCAGCGGATTAGGAGTGAGGATGGCCAGGTTGATTACTTGTTCGTTGAGTAAATTGGCGTTGTTGTCATCTTTGACTTTGATCTCGCCTTTGAAATTGAGCACCGACTCGCTGCAAAATAGGTGAGCATCGTTGACAGTTACACCCTTCGGGTGGATGGTGACGGCGCCATCCAATGACATGACTTCGCCGGATGGTTGGTGCAACACGCCGAATGGGCCGTAGAGTTTCACACTGCTTTTTTGACTGGCGCGCCCTGAAAAACTGACATTCATCTCTTCTCTGGTGCCGTTTGCCTTGAGGCGAACATCCAGAGGTCCCTGGCAGGTGAACTTCAACTGACTGGCTTTCTTAGCCGGAGAGAAAGTAGAAATCAATTGATTGATTTCGGCTGAATTCAGCGAACCTCGTATGTCGCAGCTCAATTCCGGAGCCGGCGAGCGGAACTTTCTGACATAACCGTCTGACTGAAATTGACTACCATTCATCCAGCCGGCTATGTCTTGCAATAGCAAGTCGTCTCCTGATGTGGCCAAAACTCCGCTCAGCCTGTTTACCCCGATTTTCTCGTTTTCTACACGGAAACCCACATCCATAAGACCGATGACCCCGTCGAAGCGCGGCAATGCACTGGTCGGATCGTCTTTGAGCAAAATGTCTCCATAAACTTTTCCATGCACTTTGGCGACGGAATAGGTGTCCAACATATTGTCGTAGTCCTTGCGCACCTGCTCGGGAACTACTTTTGTGTGTATCCAGGCATCGAAATCAGCCAGGTCGAGACCCTGAGACTTGATTCTTCCATCCAAAAATTTAGCCTCTCCAGGAACTCCGGCGATGCGTGCTGTGACTTGCGCCGAGCCGCCCCTGGTCGTCAAAGTCATGTCATTGAGAGTGAGCACCTCACCTGTTAAATTGAGCGAGCCCCCGGTGGCACGAATAAATCTTTTGGCATCGGACAATTCCAGGCGCACATCTTCAGGGATGGCAGTGCCGGCAACGATCGGTTTGGAAAGGGCGCCTGTGAGCTTGAGCTGGGCCTGCTTTACTTTTTCGGTGGCCGTGATTCCGGCCATCTGTGGAATTTGCATTTTAAAAGTCTGCAGTGCAAGCGTCAATTTGCCCAAATCGACTTTCGAGCCGGCAACGGCAAGATTCATGCCTGTGCCTTTAAAAGGAACTCGCCCGCTCATAGTGAACGGACCACCGTCTATGGTGCCTGTTACGTTGTCAAAAACAAACTCACGATCGGTGACGCCAATCTTACCGTTCAATTTATTGATATTGAGCGAACCGTCGCTCAAGTAGAAATCGGCGTTGTGCAGAATCAGGTCGATATCTTGTCTGGTTGCCGATCCACGCCGTTCAAGTTTGGCTTTGAGATCTGCCTGACCACGCAAATGCAAACGTGTTTTCGACGGAACGGTAATACGAGTTGCCAATTCCTTGAGCGCACTTGGCGAGGAATTCATATTGGCGGAAACTTCGCTTAAATCAATCGAGTTTCCTTCCAGAACATAGTTCGAAACTCTGCTCTTCAGTACGGTGTCGCCTGTGATTGTCACTTTGCCGCCGACAATATCGGTCTGGGCGGAGCGCACTTCCAGCTTCTCTCCCGGTATAACGTGAATGTCCCCTTTCAAAAACGAGGTCACAGGAACACCGGCAATAACGGCAAAGCGGGCATTGTCGGGCGCCGCCTCTTCTAGTATGTCGCGCAGCAGCAACCCGCCTGCATTGAACTTACTTTCGATTTCAGTGTGATTGCCGATATTCTCGACGGTCACGATCACTTCGGCTTTACCCGTCAGCCTTTCCGGATTGATACCGTCCAGCATCATAAGCGGCGACTGCGCCGACTTTCCCTGACCTGAAGGGGCGCTCAGCAACTTATTTAAGACCTGAAGATCTTCGACTTTTCCGGTCAGTGATGTTTTGTAGTCGCCTTTCTTGCCGTCTAAACGGTTGAAATGACCATTGGACGTTAAGTGCATGCCCGGCAATTTGAGAGAAAATTCTTCCCAGGCAATCTTTTGTTTGTCGATTATGACTCGCCCTTCCGATGTAGCATTGGCGGTCTTGATCGTGCCGAGCTGCGGGTCATTGAGGACAAGACCTTCGGCCTGCATGTTGGCGGCCAGCTTGATGCCTTTGTCCAGGGTCCCGTCTCCTTTAATGGTGACGTCGAACAAGCCGCTCAGGTCGCGCGTTTTTACCTGCACGGCATCTTCCGGCTTCATAATGTAAGAGGCAAGTCTGAGCGCGTCGTCCGGATTGATACGCCTGGCAAGAAGT
>JBGAVL010000391.1:0-4770 GCA_044228145.1 Obscuribacteraceae bacterium (SeqCode) | reverse complement strand
CTTTTGGACGACCAGGCCACAAGAGGAAATATTCTCTCAGAACTTGGCGACAGGTGGCTGCCCAGAATGGCCGCGCCCGACGATCTGGTTTTGATTTATTTCTCCAGCCACGGAAGTTCATCCGATATGGATGTCGGCGGCGTCAATTACCTACTCGCCCACGACAGCGAGCCCGATCAACTATTCGCCTCCGGGTTGGCGATGCAAGATTTGACGCGCGTTATCAAAGGACGCGTTCACTCCGACAGAGTCGTACTCATTCTTGACGCATGCCATAGTGGCGCCGCAGAGCCGGAAGCCAAAGGTCTGGTGAGAGTGAAGAACGTCGATGCCGAAGCAATTGCGCAAGGCACAGGACAATTGGTTATTTCTTCGAGCACGCCCAGCCAGGTTTCATGGGAATCGAAAGAAGTGGCTAACTCTGTTTTTACTCGCTACCTCATAGACGGTTTGAAATACAAGGGTGATAAAACCACACTTGGCGAAGCGTTTAATTTCATGAAGGACAAAGTGCAAAACGAAGTCTTGCGTGCACGTGGAGTGCTTCAGACGCCAGTCTTGAAGAGCAAGTGGCAGGGCAGTGACATAATTATCTCTGCACCACCTATAGAACCACGCGTCGGACTCTAGGGGCGTCGACTAACGGTTGAGTCTTTCCTTCTTTCTGATTTCTGAAGCACGGTCTTCCATACTGATTGCCGGCGCTTTTTTGCCAAGCTTGCGCAAGACCAACGAATATTGATGGAGAGTTTCGGCGAGGTCCAGGTTGTCCTGATCGCTCTTGGTTTGTATGTCGACCGCTTGCCTGTAGAGTGGCTCTGCCAGTTCAAACTTGCCTTGCGCACAGTAAATGTCCGCTAGTGTCTTGAGACATACAGCAATTCTGGGATGATCCGGACCAAGGGCTTTAATGCGAAATGCCAGATAACGCTTGCTGGCACCTTCGGCTTCTGCAATCTTTCCTTGATCCCGATACATAGAGATGAGGTTTTCGAAAGCAGTAGCCATATTCGGATTGACGGCGTCTTCCTTTCTTTCGTAGATTGCCAGCGTTTCCTTGAACAATGGCTCTGCTGCCTCATAGTTGCCGAGGCGATAGTGGAGAGTCGCCAGCCGGTTCAAAGTCAATGCCACCTGACTATGTCTGTGACCCAGTGATGCTTTAAGATTTTCAGCTGCCCTCTCGAATAGAGGCACCGCCTTTTTGTATTTCTTTTGCTCGAAATTGAGCATAGCCAGCTCATTCAGTGTCAGACCAACGTCTTGATGCTCCGGTCCGTATGCGCTTTCTCGAATAGCCAGGGCACGTGTGGCGAGACTCTCTGCTTGCGGGTAATCATTGTTGTGTCTGTGCAAGTGGACAAGTTTGTCGAGAACACCGGCAACATCCGGATGCTTTGGGCCCAGCGCTCTTTCGTACACTGAAACAAGCCTTTGCCAGAGCGGCAAAGCCTCATCGTGGCGATTTTGCAGCAGCAAGACTTCCGCCAACTTGCTTAGAGGCTGTCCTATTTCCGGGTGTTCTGCACCATATGAATGCTCGCTGATTGTGAGCGCACGCTGCAGCAATTTTTGCGCTTGTTCATAGTGTGCTTGAGATTGAAATACCAGAGCCAGGTTTGTCAGGCTTTCGGCAACGTCGGGATGATACTCGCCCAGAATGCGTTCTTGCGCCGTGATCAAATTGGCCAAACACTCTTCAGCTTCCGCTAATTTGTTTTGCGCTCTGAAAACCGCCTCCAAATGTTTGAGGTAATCGACCAGTGTTTTCTCATACGCCGGATCTTTTCCTTCTTTCAATTTGCTCAGGTTGGCAATGGCTCGAAGCAACAGTACTTCTGCTTCTTCGTGCCTTCCTGTTTCGTAATACAGGGCGGCAAGGTGGTTGAGCTGCGTTCCGACGACAGGATTTTTGGGTCCGAAATGTTGCTCTTGAATGGCAAGCGCGCGTTTCAAAAGCGGCTCCGAAAGCACAAAATTCTTCTCTTCCAGATATGCCTGTGCCAGATTTTGCAAAGTTTCAACTAATGCCGGATCATCTTTTGCGTGATGTTTTTCTTGAATGGTGAGATAGCGCTGAAAGAGGGGCGCTGCCTCGAGATACTTGCGCTCTGCCTGCAGCGTTTTGGCGAGATTGAGAATATTGATCGCCATGTCCGGGTGGTTTGCGCCCAGCGCTTTTTCTGCGATGTTTAAGAGTCGCCGATAGATAGGCTCGGCTTCAGAAGTGCGACCCATTTCTCGATACAGAGAGCCCAAATTGGAGAGCGTGTTGACCACGTCCGGGTGCGCCGGTCCAAGCGCTGCTTCTCTCACCTGGAGGGCGCGGCGGAAAAGAACCTCTGCCTCTTCCAGGCGATTGAGATCTATGCAAAATACCGCTTTGTCATTGAGAATGCTGCCCGCTTCAGGGCTATCCGCGCCCAGGGTTTGCTCAGTCATCGCCAACGACTGAATAAATAGGGGCTCGGCCTCGGTGAAATTTCTACGCGCATGCTCCAACTTGGCGAGATTGTGCAGGCAGGCGGCAACATACTCGTGCTTCTCACCGAAAGCCTTCTGATAAAGAGTCAAAACCCGCCGGCACAGAGGTTCTGCGTCTTCGAACTTGCCCTGCACATAGCAGAGCGTAAACAGGTGCGTGAGACTGGTAGCGACATCCGGGTGCTCGAAGCCAAGTGTCGACTCCCTGAGCGAGAGTGAGCGACGGAAGAGCGGTTCCGCTTCGGCAAAGCGCTTTTCCTGAAAGCAGAGATCGCCAAGTCGATCGAGCGTCAGAGCCAGGCGCGTGTCGCCCTTCGGGAAGGTTTCGGCAACCTTGAGGGCGCGACGCCACAAAACCTCGGCTTCGGCATAATTGCCGTAGGTTTTCGCGTGTTCGGCGTCCGATTTTAAGTGCTCCCAGTCTGTGCTCATTTTTTCCTGGAGACCGGGCGACGCATGGCGTAGCCCCTGCGGTTGGAATCAGGCGACGTGCCGTTGCCTTTTTTTGGAACCGGGCGGCGCCTAGCATCGCCCCTACGGTTTATACCCGGCGGATAAGGTGTTGATAATCCTCTAAAAGCGGCTGTCAGGCGATCAACGTGCGCGTCTAATGCGGTAACATCACCGCACGGCAGTCATTTGTAAACCCGCCCGGCCTTGGCGTCGAGAAAAATGAGCGATTTTAGCGAACTGAACAAACTGGTTGAGGCGATCGAAAGCGAATCGACCAGGGTTGAGGCGCTCAGGCATCTGCATGCAATTGCCGACTACCTTGCGACCAGGGTACCTATTGCCGGGATTTCCAAGAGTTCCAAAACCGGCGACAAAGCCAAAATAGCAAGCGACCCCCTGGCTCAGATGCTCAACTTGAAGGTGATTGCCATTCCTGGTTCGCCGTTGCCGCTAAAACTGCTGCTTCATACGGCTGTCTTTTCACCGGAGGAATGGGCGAAAACTTTTGCGGAAGGTTTGTTGAAAAATCCAGACCTGTTTCGCGGCAAAACACTAGTCGAATTGGGAACAGGATCCGGCTGGATCAGCCTCTTGATGCTGATGCGTACGCAGGCGGCTGCCATTCTTGGTCTGGACATCAATCCGATAGCTGTTTCGATCGCCAGACTGAACTCATGGTTGAATGGCACCACTGGCGATGGCGATGTAATCAATTCGCAATTTGGTCTTCCGTTTGCTCAAGCGTTTCTTGCCAGAGAGTCGGACTTGCTTGGTGAGCCGCTTTCGCGCAAGGCGAAATTCGATCATATCATCGGTTGCATTCCGCAGGTTTTGCATCCTGATCCGCGCAAAGGACACGACGATTCCGGTGAGCGTTCGCACAAAGATTTGTATGACCTCAGCAATTACTGCTTTCAGCAGGGCATTCTAGAAGATCGCTTTGGTCTTCCCCTGATCGCGCGGGCCCTTGAGGAAGCGCAACTCTGCCTGAACCCGGGCGGTCGATTGACGCTTGTTTTGGGAGGAAGACCGGGGCCGCAAGCTATCGATCAGATGTTTCGCAGGCGTGGTTGGGAACCGACTTTGATCTGGAGCCGGCGCATTCAACAAGCCGATGATACAGATCTGGTATCACTGGTGGAAATTGAACGGACGCACCAGATACGGTTCAACTTCTTTTTGTCGCGCGATTCGCAAAATGCCGTGACGGCAGAGACAGCTGTTACGGTTCTCGGCAAAGACCAGCCTATTTATCACGATCTCCTCGTCTATCAGGCGGAGACGCGATACGAAAATCCGACCGTTGGCTTTGTCAGGAACTTGCATGATCTCGGGCTTGACCGTCTGAGAAAAGAATTGGATTTCTCCCGGATTTCCGAAGAGATGGTCAGTTTTCTCAATCGCTTTTCCAGCGAATTGCTGATCCATAAAACGCTTCCCTATCCACATGAATGCGGAGACATCGGCTTGCGAACGGCACTTTCGCGTTTCCTTTCCAACTATTGCCAGTATCCGACCAAGCCGGAAGCATTGTTTGTCGGACCAGAGCGTTCTCAGCTTTTGGCGCTCGTTCTTAAAGCAATACTTCCTGCCGATTCGTCGGTTTTGCTTTCTTCGTCGCTCGAGTCTGTGTATCGCCCGACTCTCGAGAAGCTTGGATTGAAAGTAATTTTGGGCAATGACGATCTAAGCGAGTTGAATACTTTAGATCAGTTGTTGTCACCGGCCGCCTGTATTCTTGCGCCGCAGCAATTGGCAAACCCCTCATCTCTCACGCTCGATCATTTGTTTGCTCAAGCACGCTCGAATCCCGATCGTTTTTATTTGATAGAT
>JBGAVL010000390.1:0-4810 GCA_044228145.1 Obscuribacteraceae bacterium (SeqCode) | reverse complement strand
CTCGGCAATCAACCCATATGTGAGACTCTTGTCTCCCTGGGTTTGACCCAAGGTGAACAAGGACTTAAGGAAGTGCGCTTCAGCGGCTTCCATTTTGTTCATCTTGTATTCGATCCAGGCCAGATTATTGAGCGCAAGAGCAACATTGGAGCAGCGAGGTTCGCATGCTTCCGTGAATAAGGTGGTTGCTGTTTTTGCATACTGTTCGGCTTTTTCTAAGCTGCCCAGGAAAAATTCGATGCAAGACAGTCTTAGATAAGTGGCAGCAAGAGCAATGGAGGGAAATTGATCTTTCTTCTGCAGCAGTTGCGTTAATGAAATCAGCGTCCGCTCTTCTTCCGGCAATTTTTTCGCTTCGTGGTAGACTTCCGCCAGAGCTTCCAGTGTCAGCAATTGTTTATTGATGTCGGTATCGGCCAACGAGAGGGCGGACTTAAAGGCTGTCTCCGCTTCCTTGTAGTGCATTTGTTGCCATGCTCGGTCGCCCTTTTCATACATTTGTGCCCAGCTGTTTTTCTCAGAAGAGACAAAAGAATATGCGGACTGTCCGCCTGAGGCGACTAGAAAAGCCAGTAAAGAGAGGGTGCTAATCAGTCGTTTCATTTTATTTCCCTCGACGAACCTGCACTCAGGTTACAATTGATGGTGCAAGGCAGCCTCCTTCCAGCGAACGATAGAGGCGTAGCGGACGGATTTGTCGGTATGGGAATTGCACAGACCGGGGCACTTAGCGAGACAGCAGAGACGGTCCACATAGTTCTTTAAGATGATGTCGCCGAGCTTGAGAGAGGCTACACTTTAAGTACAAGAGAAACCCGAGGAGGAGCATTTAAGACTCCCCGAGGGCAGCAGGCAACCGAGTCAAACTTCGAGCCTGAAGACGCCAGTTAGACCTGGCGTCTTGTTTTCATTGCGTCTTTAAGAATCAGCTTCTTTCTTCGATTCCATATTGCGCGCCTTTTGCATCTCTGCTCGCAAAATGGCAATCACCTCCTGTCCTCCGGTTTTCCAGAGTGACGAAAGTTTGAGATTAACTGGTCTTGCGCCAAAACTGCGTAAATCCACATCGCGAAGTACAGTGCGCTGATTTTTCCAGGGGTAATCTTCTTTCTCATTGGAATTTTTAGTCATTTGCCTGTTCTCCGTTGCCAAATTACATATTCCATCTTTGCCGGGTATAGAGCGGCTCGTTTGGCTTTGGCTTTTCTAAATCAAGCTGCAGTATGTCGGATGCGATGCGTCCGCAGGACGCAGACAGACTTCACTTTCACGCGGTCCTAACTCGAAGGTGTCTTGACCGGTCCAGATGGATTTCCAGGATTTTTTCTTGTCTCGATTGACATCGGCAACCATCTGCCACATCGCTTGAAAGTTTCTCTTTTCGGGATCAATGATTTGCCCGACCCAGGTAGTCATTGTGCCGTGGTTGGAAAAGTCAACGCAAAAGGCAAATACATCACCGCGTGCAAATCCGATCAGTGGATAACTGTCAGACGGATCTCCTGCCACATTAACACCGGTAGTAAAGTATCCGGAGATCTTACCGGCTTCGTCAATTTCGAGATGCATCTGAGAATTGTGTTGATTGTGCCAGACGCCTGCTAATACTTTTTGAATTGGTTCTTTTGTTTTCATTTTGGTTGCTCCTCACAAACAGTTCAATCATCGACGATTTGACAAATTCCGTCATTGTCTCGAGGAACGATTTTCAAATGGAACTAAAGGATGATTGCCAGCCAAATCAGTAAGGTTGTTTTGCTCGATGGAGCAGTTCAGATCAGTTTTGGCCAAAAGAACTACAAGTATTAGGGCTTCGAATGATTCTAGCTAGAATCATTCTAGCGGTTCATGTATGCATATTCATTTTGTTGCAAGATGCACTCAAGAGGCTACGCAGAGAGAGAATTTTTATGCATGCGAATTTCGCCGGTAAAATGGGTTTTTCCACGGACGTCACTATTCATTTAGACCACAAGCAATTGGAAGGCATCTTAAGCGTTCCTCCGGAGCCGAAAGGCCTAGTCTTGTTCGTGCATGGTAGCGGTAGCAGCAGGTTCAGTCCGAGAAATCGGCAGGTAGCCAAAGCGCTCAATAAGGAAGGGATGGCGACACTTCTGTTTGACCTCCTCACGCCTGAGGAAGAGCGCGTCGATACTTGCACAGCGCAACTTCGCTTTGACATTGACTTTCTGTCCAAGCGGGTGAATCAGATTGCAAAATGGGTGCAACACCACAAGTTGCTCGGTCATCTGCCAATTGGTTATTTCGGAGCGAGCACCGGTGCGGCAGCTGCACTAGCCAGCGCGGCGCAGAATCCTACGTTAGTAAAAGCTGTTGTCTCTAGAGGAGGAAGACCGGATTTAGCCAGCTATTTGCTGGAATCAGTGGAATGCCCCAGCCTATTCATTGTCGGTCAAAATGACCCGGAAGTGCTCGACTTGAACAAGCAAGCTATGGGCCTTCTGCCTGAGGGCACCGTTAAATCTTTAGCTATTGTTCCCGGCGCCACGCATCTTTTTGAAGAACCGGGTACTCTCGAAAGTGTTTCGGAACTGGCTGCCGGTTGGTTCACCACATATCTTTAGAGAAAGAGGATGCCATTGAAGTTGAGAGTGCTCATTTTATCTGCCTCAATTGGAATGGGACATGTGCGTGCCGGCGACGCCATAGAAAAAGAAATGCGCAACATTATTGGAAGTGTTCGCCATGAGGATGCGCTTAACTTTGCCAATGCACCATTTCGCAATTTGTATCGCAAGGCATATTTTGATCTGGTCGCCAATGCTCCTGAGTTGCTGGGTTTTGCCTATGAGTACTCGGACAAAGAGTGGAAAAATCTTCATCATGGGATGGCGTTTGAGCGTCTGAACATTCAAAAGTTGGTTGGTATGGTTGAGGGTTTTAGTCCGGACGTTGTCATATCTACACACTCTCTTCCAGCCGATATGATTTCATGGCTTTTGTGCAAGAAAAAGATCTCTTGTAAGCATGCTGTTGTTCTAACGGATTTTGATGTCCACCCCGTTTGGCTCTGCCATCATTACTCTCGCTACTTTGTTCCGCTTGAGGAAACCAAAGAGCATTTGGTCGCTCTGGGCCTTGAAAGGGAGCGTGTTATTGTCACTGGAATTCCGATTGATCCGGTGTTTGCACAAACGAAGGATAAAAGGCAAATGCGCATCAAGCATGACCTCGATCCCGATCGCAGGACCATTTTGATTTCTGCCGGCGGACTGGGCATGGGACCTGTTGAAGAATTGCTTTGCGAGCTTATGAAATTGCCGGGAAAGAATCAGATTGTCACCATATGTGGATCTAATTGCGAGCTCAAAAGCAGTGCTGACACATTCGCCAGGAAGGTATCACGGGTCGACGGCAATCTGGTCAAAGTGGTCGGCTATACGGACGAGATGGACGAATATATGTCGGCATCCGATCTTATTTTGGGCAAACCCGGTGGATTGACTTCCTCCGAAGTTTTGGCTAAGGGATTGGTATTTGTGATTGTCTCGCCTGTGCCAGGTCAGGAGGAGAGGAATGCCGACCATCTTTTAGAGGAAGGCGCTGCTATTAGATGCAACAATTTGCCTGTTTTGTCATTCAAAATTGAGCAACTCTTCGGCAATACGGAGCGTTTGCAAGCGATGCGTTCGAATGCTTTGCGGCTGGCTAAGCCAAACGCCGCCAAACAAATCGCAGCTGAAGTCCTCTCTTTAATGGAGAAGGACGGAAGCTGTGCTACTTATCCACGCAGTCATATTTGCGAAGGTTAGGGTTTGCCCTGGATGCTTATTTTAGGAGTAGAAGATCACCAGCACGTTTGCCATCCATGTGCCATCTTCGCACTCGACAAGCTTCTCGTCCTTTACCAAGACGGTTTTGATCCGGTTGCGCAGCACATGTCGTTTTTCATCAATCTGTTCGCCACAGACTGTCGCCGTCAAACGCAGTTCGCCTGCTTCATCGTGAAATATTTCAACTACAAGCTCACCGGGCAAAAAATGCTCGTAATCAAGCAAGAATGTTACTTCAGCAAGCCAGGCGTGCAAAAGTTCGTTAGTCGAAGCGCCGGTTAGTTCAATTTTCTTTGTCTCTTTGCGCAAGATCGTATGTGTGTCAACGACCAGGTTTGCCAGAGATATTGCAGCCTCTTCGAATAATTTGTCCAGGCGCTCTGATCTGGTTTGAAAGCCAAGATCGGGAGCCCGGTCGACATTAATAGTCATTCTAGAATCCTCCACAATTCATTTCGCAAATAAGTTGAGATTTGCTACTTCGACTTTATACATTTTGAACCAACCAGGATTCGAGCGCATGGTCAATTGGAATGATAGCCGTTCATACCTGAGAACTATCATGCTGATGTTTAGTCCTGGAAGTTGGTTATCTCCAATAGTTCTAATGAAGGATGCACGTGCCCATGTTTGAGAGAACAATAGATGAGAGGATGTATCTGCGTGAGAACCAACGGAAAAGGAGATCACACATTGCAACCAGGGAAGTAACAAAGGCAGGGCAAGATGATTTCGAAAATTCTAATAGCTATTGAAGATCTCTATTTTATCGACGCAATCGAAACCTTCGTCTCGCAGCTTAATACGACTGGTGAAGGTCCGGCCCTCAAAGTATTACACGTGATCGAACCTAAAGAAGCAGTGTATGCATGGCCAAGCGATGAATACCGCAAGGAAGCAGAAGATTTGTTAGTTTTAGTGACAGATCGCCTGGGTAAAAGGTTTCCCAATCTGCATGTCGAAGGACTGATAAGAGAAGGTTATGTAAAAGAAGAAATCGTAGAAGAAGCCAAACT
>JBGAVL010000038.1:0-27955 GCA_044228145.1 Obscuribacteraceae bacterium (SeqCode) | reverse complement strand
TTCTTTTCTTCCGCAGCCTCAGAAACAGCCTCTGCTGCGGTGTCATGCGCGGTCTCATTAGCGTTTTTCATCGGTTTTTCTTGCGCCGGCTTCTGTTTATTATTTTTCCCTTTACTCATTGTTTTATCCAATCTCCCTTGCCATTCGCCCGAGCAAGCGGCTGAATAACCGCGGCGACGCAAATCCGGAATCAAAAAACTGGGCTTTGTCTTTCGGCAACTGACTGACTTGTACAACTTCCTTATCGAGAAGGAAATATGCCTCGTAAAAATCTGCGATTTTAACTTCGGTTTCTTTCTTCGTCATAGCCCGCGCCTTTACATAAATTACCGCCGTCAAGAAATTGGCGACAATATTGTTGTAGCCGGCAACAACCGAAAGCCCGCTCATTGAAGGACCGCAGAAGCCCTTGCTGAAGACTTTCATATAAAGATAGCGGCGAAGAAACTGATTGATCTCAGGTGAAAAAGGCTCGACCTTATACTTGCGCACGGCAGGAATGCTGACCACGCCCGTGTCGGGAAATTCAATCTTTCCGCCCATTACGGAGCGTATGCCTGCTTTGAGTACTTTCGGCTCCATGAGCGGACTCTTGTTAGCAGCGGCCCAATTGGCCGCATACTGCTTGCGCAAAAGAGGCCATTCAAAACTGCGGAAACATTGAAGATTGAAGAGCAAATTTTCAAATGTTGTCGGCGGTTCTTGTTTGTACCTGTCCACCGTTTCCGGACTGACGGCAAGCTCGGACAATTGCGCCAGGTTCTCGCCCTTGTTTTTGATTTTCAACGCTTCCAAAAGCAGCTCTCCAGCCGCTATCAAAGTATCAAAAATATTTTGGTGCTCTTCGGAATTAATCAGTTCAATCAAGCGAGCATCGATGTGCATGTACTCATCCCAGGTAAGCGCCACACCAGGCACCAGATTGACGTCGTACTTTACACCTTTCAGGGTTTCCGCGGTAATCGTCGATGCGACATCGGAAACCTGCTTGGTGCTTCGTCCCTGAGCACGCTCATGATCGACTGTTTGCTGCCAGATCTCTGCCAGCATCTTGCGCTGGTTCGTCAGAAGCTCTCCAAGATTGCGCACTGACGCCATGCTGTTTGACACGACGCTGACAAAAATCCCTGAGGGAGTGGGCACGAATGTATAGGGAAACAGCTTGCACATCTCCGGCTTCTGATCTTCGCCTCTTGCGGCGTGGATAAAACAGAGATTGTCGAAGAGAAACGGGCAAGTGCCATCCGGGCGCGATTTGGTGAAGTAAGGGTACATGGAATAGCCGGCTTCAAATTCCTTGCGCCGGTCGACGAAAAGCTCCTGCCCTTTGAGCTCCTCTTTCAGCTCGCCCCAATTCACATCTTTGACCCGGTCATAGTCTTCATCCGTCAGACCGACTGCCCAACCGGAGCAGCAACGGCCGCAACCCTGACAGTTGTAACGTATGCCCTCAGGAATAATGAGCGGCAATTCGTTCTCGTTGCCTTTGCTCTCACCTTGAATTGTGTTGCCGAAAGTCATTGCACCACCACTAAAAATCCGCTTTGCCTGCTTGAACCCATTCACTGAAAGACGGCGGATCCTTCACCGTCAGGACTTGGGAATCTATGGCACCTTTTGTATCGTTGGACTCTCTGTGCGAAAAATACTCAGCCAAATGCCGATTGTACGCCGCCATATCCGCCTCTTCTGAGTTTACTTCGTCTTTTTCGCTATTGGCTGAATCAGCTGCTTGTGCCTCAACTTCCGTTGCATCGATTGCGGCGTCACTGGCTATGGATGTGGAACCTGCAGCTTTGGTCTTAATATTGACCGGCGCTCTGCTAACGTTTTGCTCGCCGACGTCTTTCGATTTGGTTGGACGTGCTGCCAATTGCGTTTCAATCACAGAAGCGGCGTTCGTTTCAGAAGAAGGATTTGCCTGTGTCAAAAAAAGCTGATAGGAAGCTTTCAGTTGAGCTGCTTCAGCGCTCCTGGAAAAACTCGGCAAGACTTTCAACAGATCGACCAGAGCGAGTTTGAAATTGCGATTTTTCGCAAAAACTTGCGCTCTCTTGTAGAACGCTTCGCTATATGACTCGGCATCGCGTCCATTCAAAGCGCCAAATCGTAAAACGAACAATCTCTCCGCCAGGTCGGCAGCGTCATTCAATCGATTGGCGGAAATAGCTTTATCGAGCTCGTCAGGCAATCTTATCACTGACACCACAACAGCAATTACGACCAGTGCAAGTGCGGTAGAACAAAGTCCGATCAGATGCTTTCGATTGAAGTCCACTAATTGCTTTACGGACTCAGGTGAAAAACTTGGCTTGCTTTCGAAAGCCGGCTGCATGCTGCCGCATTCCTGACAGAATTGATCGCCCAAAAACGTCTCTGCATCGCATACCGGACAATGCAAAACCAGTTGAGAGGAAGGGGAAGAGGAGGACGTCGAAAAAGCGTCGGCCCCAAATGAGTCACTAAGCAATGTCGCTCGTATCTCACATTGTTCAATTTCGGAAGAAGCTGCAGCCAGCTTTACCAAATCGTCAACCCCACTTGACTTGCGCGACACCCTGCATTAGCGGTCCGCTCAAGTTTAGCACTCTGCAATAACTGGCTGTTGTTGTCGCCAGGCGGCTAACCGTGCCGGTTTCCGCGATGCAAAGATTGCGGTTATATACATTACGATCGCACCAAGCCATATAGCCTGTATGCCAAAATACGCGAGGGTATACGAGAATTAGCCGCAGCCTGAAAAACAAATGACAAGGCTCATAACAGATAGAGTGATAAAATTGGACGTCGGCGCAAGAGGCGGTTTAGCGTGAGTCAAGAGTTGATCAAAGCCGAGCGGGCAGCCCTCATACAGGCAGTCAAAGCCCTTTATATTCCGCTTTCTCTGTTTGTCGCCTGCGTTATCTCAGCCGGCGGCATGTATATGGTCCTCTACACCGAGGACAAGAGCCCCGGCTATGCATTTCTGGCGGTGGCTTTCACGATTATTATCAGCGCCTTTGTGGCCTTGATTCGATTTCAAAATAACTACCGCGTTAAGGGAATGGTTGGGCGGGAAGAAGCAGCCCACCCGGGAGAGCTCCTGATTGATGCCGAAAAAGAGCAAAACCTCGAGCGCGGGCAGGTGGATGCGGCGTCTGAGACTGCAGAGCCTGAAAAAGCAGTCACTTCTGTGCGCTGACCCATCAAAAAATCGGTCAAGTCTTTCAATTTGAAAACATTTTGTCGCAAAGCGTTATTTTCGTAAGAACAATTTCGGCAAAATTCCTTGAAAACCAGTGGACCACTGGAATTGAGGATTTTTATGCAACAAAAATTATGTGCTTTCCGGTACGTTTGTATACGCTTTTGCCATGCTTGACAAGTACTATTTAGACTAAACTGAATGTGTCCCCTGAGATTTGGCGTGTCGTTCGCAATTTGCGATTTGGCCTCGGGCTTGCTATTTTTCAAATACTGGGCAAATTACTATTAGGATTGTAAGCAAAGGCGAGGATATTAAAAATGGAAGTATTTCAAAATCCGTGGGTATTGGTTCCTGTATTGATCATGCCAGTAGTGATAATCGCACTTGCAAAATCATGGAAGAACTTGAAGGACAAACGCGCTGCAAAACAAAATCAAGAAGCATAGTTGTTTTAACTGACTGAATTCCTTTCTCAAGAGAGAACGGATTCGAAGACAAATCTGCGTGGGCGGCAGCATTCAATTTTGCTGCGCAGCTTTTCGCTGGATACTTTGATTGTAGGCTGGGGTACGAGCACCTCTCTTACGAAATTCTGCTCGGCACGGCAGCGGTAGGGCACCAGTGATGGTGCCTTTCCGTCATTGATTCAGGCGTCTGCAAATTTCAGCAGAGTTGCTGTTTGCCTGCGCCTTTTACGCTGGACGGAATTGCTTCAAGCATTAACGCCGCAGGCAATATCGAAATTCAAATAGAGACGAAAGCGCCACGAGCATACGAAAAGGGCGGTGCTGCAATGCACCGCCTTTCGACAATTTCTATATTCTGCAAAGGCGCAGGTAATGCGCCTGACCAATTAGCGCTTCGAGAATTGGAAACGTTTGCGAGCTTTTTTGCGTCCGTATTTCTTGCGCTCTTTGACTCGTGGGTCGCGGGTTAACAGACCTTCGACGCGCAATGCAGGACGATTCTGCGGTGCGGCTTCGGCGAGCGCCCGGGCGATGCCGTGACGGATAGCGCCGACTTGACCGATAATTCCGCCGCCTCTAACCGTGACGATCATGTCGAAACGGCCTGCTGCATCAGCGGCAACAATCGGCGATTGAAACTCTTTTTTCAGCCCGGGACGACCACCTACATAGTCTTCCAAAGTGCGACCGTTGATGGCCACCTGACCCGTACCGGGAATAAGACGAACTCTTGCCGAAGCTGATTTTCTTCTGCCGGTGCCGTAGTACTGAATAACGCTTGTCATCTGTTTTTTTCCTAACCGCTTAGTCTCTGGTGCCTGTCTTGTAGGGGCGGTGCATGGCATCGCCCTGAATTAGTCGGTAATTAGTCGCTCCAGGTCAATGCTTCCGGTTGCTGTGCTGCATGCGGATGCTCGACGCCGGCGTAGACTTTCAATTTCGTGAATTGTCTGGCGCCGAGTCTGGTGTGGGGGAGCATTCCTTTTACTGCACGCTCGACGATTGCCGTCGGACGTCTTTCTCTCAAGGACTTCAAGGTTTCTTGTTTGAAGCCATGCGGGAAGCCGGAATGTCTCGAATAAAGCTTTTGGGTTTCTTTCTTGCCTGAGACTTTGATCTTCTCGGCATTGACGATGATGACGAAGTCACCCGTGTCAACGTGGGGCGTGAATTGAGGCTTGTTTTTGCCTCTCAAGATATCGGCGACTCTGGTGGCGAGACGGCCCAGGGTTTTGCCTTCAGCGTCTACTACAAACCATTTTTCCGCAACTTCGCCGTCTTTGGCGATATATGTCTTCACGAGCGGCTTCTCCACATTCTTTCTTGGGCTTTTCCGGGTCTGCCTTACAAGGGCAGTTTGCACTTTTCAGCGCTTTTCTCAAAGAGCCTGAGGCTCTCGGGGTATCTGACCATTTGCATGGTCAAGCCATGCGCTGGCGCGGTAGTCCCGGACAGATTGCGATCTCGTCCGGACAGAGCCTGGCTGAGGCTCTCAGGCGCTCTCTTGCCGAGCCCGATTTCCACAAGCGTTCCGACGATTATGCGCACCATATTGTACACGAAGTGATTGGCGCCAATCCAGAATTCAAGCTGTCCTTCATCTAATTTCAACATTTGAACACGCTGAACGGAGCACAGGGGCGATGTCTCGTCACCATTGGAGGCGCGGAAGGAAGTAAAGTCATGCGTCCCTAAGAGGCAGCCGGCGGCGCTTACCATCGCCTCCACATCAAGAGGCTGGCGAACCAAGTAATGATTGTGAGCCAGCGTAGGCGATCTTTGCTCACGGTTTAGAATTCTGTAAACATAGATACGTTCCTTAGCACTGTATCGAGCGTGGAAATCGCCAGGCACGATGGCGCCTTCATAGGCTGATAAATCATCGGGCAGAATGCCGTTTAGAGCCCAGAGAAAACGGTAGAAATCGCCGTCGAAATCATCGATGTCGAAATGGGCGACCTGTCCTCTGGCATGAACACCCGTATCGGTGCGCCCCGAGAAGATCACCTTCATGGGACGCCTGCACAAAACAGTAAGACCCTTCTCGAGCTCTTCCTGAACGGTGCGGACACCAACCTGGAATTGTGAGCCGTGGAAGAGTCTTCCCGAATACTCGATTAAGAGCGCGACGCGAGTCAATTACACAAGCTGAATGATCGCCATTGGAGTTGCGTCTCCGCGGCGAATGCCGGCTTTGAGAATGCGTGTATAACCGCCCGGACGCGTCGCGTAGCGCGGTGCGACTTCTTCGAAGACGCGCTTCACGACTTCACCATCATAGATGAAGGAAGCAACTTGGCGGCGCAGGTGAACTGCACGCGCAATCTCTTTAGCGGCTGCTGCATCGCCTTTCTTTGCCTTTTCAGACAGAGTTTTGTGGTCGGCGATAATGCCCTTCTTGCCCTTGGTGATCAGTTTTTCGACTTCAGGACGTACCGCCTTTGCTTTGGCGAGAGTTGTGATGATCTCGTCATGGCGCAAAAGTTCGGTCGCCAGTGAGCGCAAGATTGCTTTTCTTTGATCGGCTGGACGGCCTAAACGATTTCCAGGTAGACGGTGACGCATTGTTCCAAGTCCTTATTTATGAATTTCCTGTTTTCCTAAAGACTATTTGTCTTTGGGAGTGTCGGCAAGGGTGAGTCCGAACTGGCGCAGACGCTCGATGACTTCATCGGCAGACTTCTTACCGAAGTTTTTGATGTTCATCAGATCGTCGTAGGTCAGCTTCAGGAGCTCGCCCAGTGAGTTGATGTTGGCCCGCTTGAGGCAATTGTAAGCGCGGACGGACAACTCGAGCTCTTCGATAGAGATGGAGCTGTGCTTTCCGTCTTGCTGTGTGGGCTGGGTCGCTGCAGGAACCATGGGCTTGCCCGAGAGTTCTGCAATCGGCACCAGGTGCTCGATGATTTGACGCGAAGCTTGAGAAATTGCTTCTGTTGCGTCGATAGAACCGTTGGACCAGATTTCCATCGTCAATTTGTCGAAGTCTGTCGACTCGCCGACGCGGGTTGGTTCAACAAGGTAGCTGACTTTTCTTACCGGCATGAATACTGCGTCGATCGGCAGAACGTCGATAGCTTGTTTGTAGTGGCTGTGCGAATCGGCAGGCACATAACCACGGCCGCGCTCGACAGTGATTTCAGCGCGGATTCTGCCGCCTTCTGCCAGTGTGCAAAGCTGCCAATCGGGGTTGATGATGGTGGCATCAGCCGGGCAGATGATATCGCGGCCGGTGACAGCACCGGTGCGCTCGACATCGAGATGAAGATATTGAGGATCATTGCTGAAGGTCTTAACTACGAGGCCTTTGAGATTGAGCATGACGTCGATAACGTCTTCAACCACACCAGGGATAGTGGTGAACTCGTGAGTGATTCCTTCGATTCTGACCGCACTGACCGCCGAGCCGTCCAGTGACGAAAGCAAGACCCGGCGAAGCGAGTTGCCGAGAGTGGTTCCATAACCTCTTTCCAGGGGCTCGATAACGAATTTACCGTAGATAGATCCGTCAGCGCCCGTTTTGTTTTCGAGACACTTGATCTTGAGCGGTTCCATTAATTTCTCCATTACACACTGCCTTTTAGAAGCGTAGGCTCGGACCAGATTTGGGCGGTTTCCCTCACGCGCTGATGTTTACACGCTTGATAAACACCGGGTATTGGGCACCCAGATTGAAAAATATTAGACGCGGCGACGCTTGGGCGGTCTGCAGCCGTTGTGAGGAATTGGAGTGACGTCTTTGATGAGCGTGATTTCCAAGCCGGAAGCTTGCAGTGCGCGGATAGCGGTTTCGCGTCCGGCGCCCGGTCCTTTGACCAATACTTCCACTTGTCTCATGCCCTGGTCCATCGAGCGCTTAGCCACTGATTCTGCTGCTTGCTGAGCGGCAAACGGAGTGCCTTTTTTGGCGCCTTTGAAACCGACGGTGCCGGCCGATGCCCAGGCAATTACCTGGCCTTGCGGGTCGGTAGAGCAGATGATCGTGTTGTTGAATGTGCTCTGGATGTGCACGACACCCTGCAACACGTAACGTCTCTCTTTTTTCTTTGTCCTTGCTTTGGGCGACTTTGCCATGGCTTCTTTTCTCTCTTTTCGAAATTTTTGAATCGTCAGTTATGGGTTGGGAGACAACTTTGTTGTCAGCCTTTATTTACTTGGCGGCGGCTTGCTTCTTGCCGGCTACGGTGACGCGCTTGCGACCGCGGCGGGTACGAGCATTGGTCTTGGTGCGCTGGCCACGGGTCGGGAGACCTCTTCTGTGGCGCTGGCCGCGATAGCAGTTGATTTCAATCAAACGCTTGACGTTGAGACCTTCCACACGTCTCAGGTCTCCTTCGACTTGCAATCCACCCTTTTCAATCTCTTCACGAAGGCGGCTGACTTCATCTTCAGTCAAGTCGTTAACCCGGCGATCGTCGGGAATGCCTACTTTCTGCGTGAGCTTATGGGCAGTCGTGTGACCGATGCCATAGATGTAAGTAAGCGCGATGTGTGTTCTCTTGCCTTTCGGCAGATCTATACCGGCGATGCGGGCCATTTGTCCTCCAGAATCAAATCTCTTTAGTACCTGGGCTTAACCCTGGCGTTGCTTGTGCTTGGGGTTTTCGCAAATGACTGCCACTCTGCCTTTGCGGCGGATGACCTTGCATTTGTCACAGATTTTTTTGACAGAAGCTCTAACTTTCATGAGAGTCTCGCTTTGGATTATCGAAGTGATGACCGAGCCTATGGGCGATTTCGGTCGCGCATAGATTCTAGTTTCCGAGCAACGGTTGATAAACCCGAAAGCGAGTTGCGTCAAACCGCGAGAGCTACGGATACAAACGACAGATTGTACATCAATCTTTGATTCTGTATGTGATTCTTCCGCGCGTTAAGTCGTATGGGGTGAGCTCTACGCGCACTCGATCGCCTGGAAGTATCTTAATAAAATTTTTGCGAATCTTGCCCGATATGTGGGCCAAGACCTTATGACCGTTGTCTAATTCGACCCGAAACATGGCATTGGGAAGGGATTCCCGGATTATGCCTTCGAATTCAATTACACCTTGTTTCGTCATCAAATTACCTCACTGGGACGTTGTGTGAGCACATATGGCTCGCCTTCTGTCACCAGGATCGAATGTTCAAAATGCGCAGATGGCTTGTAATCTTGCGTAACAACTGTCCAGCCATCTTGTTTGAGACGGACGCGGTCGCCGCCCTGATTGAACATAGGTTCAATCGCTATAACCATACCAGGTTTCAACTTCACCTTGCTACCGGTTCGATAGTTGAAGATGAGCGGGTCTTCATGATAGTTGGGACCGATGCCGTGTCCGCCGTAATCGCGAACGATCCCGTACATACCTTGCTTAGCAATGTCTTCGATTGCTCCGCCGATGTCGTCGAGAGTAGCCCCGGCCTTGCAGACCTTAATGCCTGCGTAGAGAGACTTTTGAGTGTCGTCAAGCAATTGTTGCAAACGCGGATTGATTTCGCCGACAGGCACGGTCAATGCCGTGTCGCCGATATAGTCCATTGTTTTGCCGTTTTCTCCGACTTGAAATGTTGCGCCCAGGTCCATGCTTATGACATCGCCTTCTTTCAGCGCCCGGTTGCGATTAGGAATACCGTGAACGACTTCCTCGTTTATGGAAGCGCAGATCGTAGCTGGAAACTTGCGATAGCCCTTGAAGGTGGGTAGGGCACCAGCGTCGCGGATCATTTTTTCGGCAATTTCGTCCAGTTCTCCGGTCGTGATACCGGGTGCAACCAACTTGGAAATATGCTCGAGAACCTGACCGGCCAGCTTGCCTGCTCTTTTAAAACTTTCGATTTGAATGTCAGTGGTCACAATCATGCGGTCGAAACTCCAATTACTCCTTGGTTTGTTAACTGTAGGGGCGACGCATTGCGTCGCCCGGGCGATGCACGGCATCGCCCCTACAAGCGTTTAGGCCGTCACTTTCGTCGACTTGAGAACATCCTCGAAGATGCTTTCCTGATCGCCTTCGCCCTTCACAGTCTTGAGCAGTTTTTTCTCAGTGTAATACTCAATCAAAGGTTGAGTCTGCTCGCGGTAAGTATTCAGTCTCGCCTTGACCAGTTCTTCTTTGTCATCGGCACGCTGGCTCAAATCGGAGCCGCAAGTGTCGCATTTGCCTTCCACTTTGGGCGGTGCGAATTTGACGTGATAGACAGCCGCACAGGCTTTATTGCTGCAAGTCCAGCGGCCGCAGATGCGCTCTGTGAGAAGGCTGTCATCTACTTCAAGATTGATGACGGTGGTCAGATTGCTCTTCAGTCCACTGAGCAGCTCGTCGAGACTCTCTGCCTGTGCCAGATTGCGCGGAAAACCGTCGAGAATGAATCCGTTCTTGCATGCAGGCGAGCTCAGCTTTTCGCCAAACATTTTGATCAAAACCGGGTCCGGAACCAGAACGCCTTTGTCCATGTACTCTTTAGCTTCGACGCCAGCAGGCGTGCCGGCCTTGACTGCTTCTCTGAGCAGATCGCCAGAAGACAGATGCGGCAAATTGAGTTTTGCAGACAAGCGCTTGCACTGCGTGCCTTTACCGGCACCGGGAGCGCCAAGAAAAAGAATTCTCATAACTAAATTTCCTTATTGCCAGATGGGAAGAGTCCCTGCGCTTGGTAACGCGCAGAGAGAGCATGGGTTTTGATCTGCCTTTGCGTGTCGATGGCTACACCGACAAGAATGATCAGAGAGGTAGAACCCAGGCCTTGCAAAGTTTGCACATATGTAGCCTGCTCCACATGAATGGGCAGGATGGCGATGATACCGACGGCGGAGGCACCGATAAAAATGAGCCGGCTCAAAGTTTTCTCTAGAAACTCGGAGGTCGGTCTTCCCGGTCTGACGCCGTGGATGGCCCGGCCACTTCGCCTCAAGTTTTCGGCAATATCGCGCACAGGAATCACAATCGAGGCATAGAAGAATGCAAAGAACAAAATCAGCATGAAGTAGAGAACCGAATGCTCCCAGTGGTAGTAGGAGAAAGCATTGGAGAACTCAACCGAAAGGAAGCTCCAGACGTTCTGCACCCAGGCCTCTTTGCAGAAATTGACGAAGCCAGGTATGGGCGTCATCAACTCATAGACAATTTGAAAGGGATTTTTCCCGCTCTGGGCGGCAAAAGACATAACCGTAGATGGGAACATCAAAAGCGAAGACGCGAAGATGATAGCCATCACACCTGACGGATTGACGGGCAGATAAATCGAGTCTTCCGGCGCGTTGAAGACCTGGCGGCCGACGTTTCTACGCGCACCCAATACTTGCACTTTTCTCACACCTTGCTGCAGGCAAACGATGAGTGCAATCAAGGCAAGAAAAACAGCGCACAAAACGACCACGCCCCAGACCGGTGACTGACCGGTTTGAACCGCTTCGTAAGTGTTTTTGACCATCACAGGCAACCGGGATGCGATACCCAGGAAGATCAAAAGCGAGGCACCATTTCCGACACCACGCTCGGTAATGATTTCGCCCATCCACATGACAAAGACCGCACAGGCGGAAAGAATAATGGTTGTGGAAACCATGAAGAGCGGTCCGGGTGTGAGAACAACCGGCGGGTTTTGAATTTTGGTGAGCAGATTTGCCAACATCAAGGATTGAAAAACGGCCAGTCCCACACAAGCGATCCGCGTGTATTGCGCCAACTGCTTGCGTCCCTGCTCGCCTGAATGCTTCTGCAATTCTTCCAGTTTTGGAACTACGACCGACATCAACTGCATAATGATCGAAGCGGTGATATATGGTCCGATCCCCATCGAGAATATGGAAAGTTTGTTGAGAGCGCCGCCTGTGAACAAGTCGATCATGCCGAGCAAGTTCTGCGCCAATTCCGGGTGCTTGGTAAAGGCAGAAGGATCGACGCCTGGGATAGGAATATGAACCCCGATGCGGTAAATGGCAATCACCATGAGCGTGAAGAAAATGCGCTCTTTAAGGCCCGCAGCCGAGAGCATTTTGATCAGATCTTCCGGACCGCCGATTTTTGCGCCGCGTCTGGATTGTGAATCCATGTAGTTCGTTCCTCTTCTGGTAGTGCTGGCGACCGCATTTTTTCGCGGCTTCCTAAGCGGATGTTAACTCAACAATTCCAAAGAATAACCGGCCTTTAGCAAAAATTCCGCCCCGGCCGGTTCATCTCAGTTCTGTTTTTGGACAGGCAATTGACCCTACTTCTTCTTGGGAGGCTTGGCACCGGGCTTTTGACCAGGTTTGCCGGCTGGCTTCTTAGAGGAAGTTTGGCTGCCGGTGATTGGCACGTCGGCTTTCTTTTCCTTCTTGGCCTTTTTAGGACCTTCTTCGCCTTCAGCAGCTTCACCTTTCGGCTTCTTCACAGGCGGCGTTGGAGCTACCTTGATCTTGACCGGCTTGGGTGCGCGCTTGCCTGGCTTTCTTGGCTCCGGCTGAATTACTTCAATCGATCCGCCAGCCGCTTCAATTTTTGCTTGAGCACCTTTGGAGAAGTGGTGCGCTTTCACTTTGAGCGCCACTTTCAATTCGCCGTTGCCGAGAATGCGGACACTGTCCGACACCTTACGCATCAGACCGAGCTCTACAAGAGTGAGCGGGGTGACATCCGAGCCGGACTTCGCTGAATTGAGCGCGCCGACGTTTACTTCCACCCACTTTCTGTTGATTACTTGATCGAAATTATGGATTTTGGGCAGTCTGCGGAAAAGGGGAGTTTGACCGCCTTCAAAGCCGAAACGCTTGGCTTCGCCTGAGCGCTGACCTTGTCCGTTGTGACCGCGAGTGGAGGTCTTTCCGTGACCCGAGCCACGACCGCGACCGACACGTCTGAGTTTTCTTCTCGAACCAGGAGTGGGTTGAAGATCACCCAGATCCTTGATTTCTTCTATTGGTTTGACCTTAGCCATTGGTTCTCCTCAGCCTTGCGCCGTTGTCTCAATGGACATTACGACTCGGCAGTGTGTTTTCTACTTAGCTTCTTCTTTTTTCGCTTTAGCGGCAGGCGCTTTAGCGGCTGGCTTGGCTGCTGGCTTTTTGGCTTTTGCAGCTTTAGCCTTGTGTTCGCCGCCTTCAACGGTTTCAACCGTGACGAGGTGGCTGATTTTGGTCACCATGCCGCGGATCGTCGGGCTGTCGGCATGCACGACTGTGGAGCCGTATTTGCCAAGTCCGAGGGCTTGTACAACCTTTTTCTGGGTTTCTTTCTTGCCCACCATTCCGCGGGTGAGAGTGATCTTGAGCATTTTTCCTTACCTGATTATTTTGGTTTCGATTTTGTAAGTTCAGAACTACGCTAGCATCTGCTTGATGGTGATGCCGCGCAGGCGAGCTGCTTCTTCGAAGGTTCTCAGATTCTTCAAACCATCTACGGTGGCGCGGGCTACATTGAGTGGAGCGCGCGAACCGAGTGACTTGGAGAGAATGTCGCCGATGCCTGCCAATTCCAGAATCGCACGAGCGGCACCACCAGCGATGACGCCAGTACCTTTAGCTGCCGGCTTGAGCATGATGCGGCTGGAGCCCTGACGGCCGATGATTTGGTGAGGAACGGTGGTTCCGACCATGGGCACTTTCACGAGGCTCTTTTTAGCATCGACAACGCCTTTTTGAATGGCACTGATTACTTCCGAAGCCTTGCCGACACCGATGCCGACTTGACCCTTGCCGTTGCCGACGGCGACGACTGCACGGAAACTCAATTTCTTACCGCCCTTAACTACTTTAGTTACGCGGCGAACTTGAATGATCTTTTCTTCCCACTCGGATTGCTCGCGGCGATTATCTTCCGGAGGCTTGCGACCGCCCTCACGACCACCGCGACGACCACGACGTTGACCGCCTTCCGGTGCGCCGGATTCATCCTGCGGAGCGTTGGGATTTTTGTCATCTATAGCCATTTGAGAAATTGTCCTCTTCTTTCCTTAATGAGTGGTTACGTAGTTAGAAATCTAAACCGGCTTCACGAGCGGCATCGGCAACTGCTGCCACGCGACCGTGATAGATGTATCCGCCTCTGTCAAAAACGACAGCGCTTATGCCTTTGGCTTTGGCTTTATCGGCCACCAATTTGCCGACCGTGCGGGCCGACTCTGTGTCCCAGCTCTTCTTGCCCTTCATCTCGGGATCGAGCGTAGAGGCCGATACGAGAGTTTTTTGTGAGGCATCATCAACAATTTGCGCGTAGATATGCTTGTTGGATCTGTAGACGCAAAGCCTCGGACGTTCTTGCGTGCCCGTGAGGCGACGGCGAATGCGCATATGGCGCCTAGCCCTCAATTCTTTTCTGTCTGGTTTCTGAATCATTGCCCGTCTCCAACTTTTGTTCTATTTACCGGCGTTTCCGCCGATTCTCGCCGATTTCTTTGTCACCGGCATTGGTATCACTTAAAACGCTTTAAAAAATCAAAAACTATTTCTTCTTACCAGCGGCCTTACCGGCTTTACGTCTGATCACTTCGCCCTTATAGCGAACGCCCTTGCCTTTGTAGACTTCCGGCGGTCTCTTTTCGCGAATGAAAGAAGCGAGGTCGCCGACGGCTTGTTTGTCGATGCCGGTGACGGTAATGACGTTACCTTTGCCGACTGCGATTTCCAGCCCCTGCGGCGGCTCGATTTCGACCGGGTGCGAATAGCCCAGCGCCATCACCAGCTTTCTGCCGTCCATGGTGGCACGATAGCCGACGCCGGTCATTTCCAGAACTTTGTCAAAACCATCGGAGACGCCTTTGACCATATTGGCGACGAGCGTCCGGCTCAAACCATGAAGGGAGCGGGAGATTCTGTCGTCTTTTATGGTGGAGAGAACAACTTTGTCATCTTCCATCTTGATGGCAATCTCAGGGCGAATGGTGCGCGAGAGCTCACCTTTCGGTCCTTTGACTTTGACGTCGTTGCCTTTCAGGTCGACGGTCACACCTTTAGGTACGGTTATTGGTGCTTTCCCAATACGAGACATCTTTCTTCCCCTTGATACACACTTACCAGACGTAAGCGACTACTTCACCACCGGCATTGCTCTTGCGTGCCTGTCTGTCGGTCATGAGACCGGACGGGGTGCTGACGATTGCCAGACCAAGTCCACCGTATACACGCGGCAATTTCTTTGCAGCGCGATAGACTCTCAAACCGGGCTTCGAAATACGCGAGATGCCCTGTATAACCTGTTCTCCCTTCGGACCGTACTTGAGTACGATGCGCATTTTTTGCTCGGGAGAGCCGAGACCTTTGGTCTCGAATGAAGAGATAAACCCTTCATTGCGCAGCAGTTCGGCAAGTGCCACTTTCTGCTTGGAAGCAGGCATTTCTACTGCTTGTGAATGAACGCGCGAAGCATTTCTGATGCGCGTGAACATGTCTGAAATCGGATCTGTGACCGGCATTTATAATCTCCTACCAGCTCGACTTAGTGAGACCAGGAATGAGCCCTTCATGGGCCATCTTGCGAAGACAGCAACGGCAGAGGCCGAAGTCGCGATAGTAGCCCCTGGGCCGTCCGCAAATTTTGCAGCGGTTGTGGAGCCGCACTTGAGGATATTTGCCTTTGGAGACAAGCACCCTGCGTTTGTGCTCTTTATCGATAAGTGAAGTCTTAGCCACTACTACCTCCTGAATGGCATTCCTAGTTCTGTTAGCAACGCCAGACCTTCCTGGTCAGTGCGCGCGGTCGTAACGATTGCTACGTCCATCCCGCGGATGGCGTCAACGTTTTCATAATTGATTTCAGGGAAGATCAATTGCTCTTTGATGCCCAAAGAATAATTGCCTCTTCCGTCGAACGATTTGTTGGACAGACCGCGGAAGTCGCGAATGCGAGGAAGCGATATGTGAATCAACTTGGCCAGAAAATCGTGCATTCTCTTGCCGCGCAGCGTCACCGAAGTGCCGACCGCCATGCCCTTTCTAACTTTGAAAGTAGCAATTGATTTGCGGGCACGATTGATGATGGGCTTTTGACCGGTAACGGTGGCCAAATCTTTGACGCCGTTCTCGATCGCCTTGGCGTTTGCTGTCGCTTCACCAAGACCCATATTCACAACGACTTTCTCCAGGCGCGGAACCTGCAGTTCGTTTGTGTAATTGAATTGCTTCTTGAGCTTGGGCACTACATTTGTTTTGTAGTGTTCCTTTATGTCAATCGTAGCCATTGCTCACTAACCCCTTGTCTCTATTTGTGGACGTTTCGCTGGTTTATCCAGGGCGTCCAACGCCATCTAACTTGTCCCGGGCGACGCATGGCGTCGCCCCTACACTTTTACTCTAAGCCTTCGCGTTTTCTGAATTCAGCACGCACCGGTTTTTTCGATTGTGCTGAATAAAGCATGCATTTGGAGGCGAAAATCGGGGCTTCCTGTCTTACCAGGGTGGACTTGCCGGCGCCCATTTTCGGCTTGATTACGGTGGAAAGCATGTTGACGCCTTCTACCAGCACTTTGCCTTGCTCAGGAAAAACAGCAACAACTTTGCCGGTCGTTCCTTTATAGGCATTACGCTCATCCAAACGCTTCGTCACTTTGGCGTCGCGCTTAGGATCTTTCTTTTTCGGTCCGGATATCAGCATCACCATGTCGCCGCGCTTCACGTGGATCTTCGGCGTCAAATTGGTGGCGCCCGGCTTCACAAGAGCGCGTGACAGAACGGTGGTGCCGCCCATCTTGATTTTCTTGGATACGGGACTGTTGGAATAACGAACGCTAGTTCTCGATTGGCCTGCCATCTCACATTACCTCGGGTGCCAGAGAGATTATTTTGGTGAATGCCTTGTCCCGAAGTTCGCGGGCAATCGGTCCGAAAACGCGCGTGCCTTTGGGGTTGCCGTCTTTGTTGATGATGACGGCGGCATTGTCGTCGAAACGAATCGTGGAGCCGTCTGCGCGCTTGACGTGATTGCGCACACGCACTACTACAGCTCTAACTACTTCCGATTTTTTGACCGGCATATTGGGCAGAGCATCTTTGACGGTAGCTACAATGACGTCGCCGACCGAAGCGTAACGACGGTTGCCGCCGCCCAGTACGCGAATGCAGAGAAGCTCGCGGGCGCCTGTGTTATCGGCGCAATTCAAACGTGTTTCTTGCTGAATCATTATCGTTAACCCTCACTTGGCTTGATCAAGGCCGAAATGGATTTTTCGGTAATTTCCACAACCAGCCAGCGCTTTTCTCTGGACAATGGGCGGCATTCTTGAATGCGCACCTTGTCGCCGATACTGCACTTGTTCTCGGCATCATGTGCTTTGAACTTGTGGGTTCTGGCTATCTGCTTTTCGTATTTAGGATGCGGAAAGCGGTTCTCGACTGCGACGACAACTGTCTTGTCCATCTTGTTCGAGACTACTTTTCCTACCAGTTCCTTTCTCGGCATTTTTTAGCGCTCCGTCCTATCGACACTTTTTATATTCCGGCGCTGAGCGCCGATTCTAAACCGCCTGCTTACGCAGTCTTCATGGTTTCTTTTTCGCTTTCGATTGTGAGCAAACGAGCAAGTTTTTTGCGCGCAGTTCTCAATTTGGCTGGACTCTCCAACTTTCTGATCGCCAGTTGAAAGCGCAATTCGACAATCTCTTTGCGAGTTTCAACAATATGCGTTTTGATATCTTCGGCGGAAAGTTCTCTAATTTCTTTGGTTCTCATGGCCATTTCCCATATTTGCCGGCGCTTCGCGCCGATTCTATTTGATCGGCACTTACGCCAATCCCTTCCTACGGATGTCTTGAAACAACACGGCACTTGATGGGCAACTTTTGTGCAGCCAATTCGAGCGCGTGATGCGCTTCCTTTTCTGCGATGCCGGACATCTCAAACATGATGCGACCTGGCTTGGTCACAGCCACCCAGAATTCCGGGTTGCCTTTTCCGGAACCCATACGGGTTTCAGCCGCTTTTTTAGAGACTGATTTATCCGGGAAAATTCTGATCCACATTTGACCGCCGCGTTTGACGCTTCTGGTCATGGCTTTTCTGGCCGCTTCAATCTGTCTGGATGTGATCCATGCCGGCTCCAGAGCTTGCAGTCCGAACTCGCCGAACTGAACTTCTACGCCGCGTGTTTCACAACCGGTCATGCGACCTCTGTGATGCTTTCTGAATTTTGTTCTCTTTGGCAACAGCATGATGACTAACCTGCCTTCCTTGGTCTGCGACCAGATCTCTGACCTGGTCTTTCGCCAGGTTGCTCCCCTTTGCTACGATCACTGGAGGTTTTGATGTTGGGTGGGGACCATTGGCCCATTTCCAACTCACCTCTGAATATCCAAACTTTGATGCCGATGATACCCATGACGGTATTGGCTTCAGCCAAGCCGTAATCGATGTCGGCGCGAAGAGTCTGCAGTGGAATACGTCCTTCTTTGGACCATTCCGTACGAGCGATTTCAGCACCGCCCAGGCGGCCTGCCACCATTACTTTGACGCCGATGGCGCCGGCGCGCATGCAGCGCTGAATGGCTTGCTTCATGGCTCGTCTGAAAGCAACGCGTTTTTCCAATTGTTGGCCGATTGACTCTGCCACCAATTGCGATTCGAGATCGACGCGGTTGACTTCCAAAATATTGATTTTGATATTGAGACCGGGGCGGTTCAAAAGACCTTTCACCTTCTGGTGCAGAGTCTCGATGCCCTGTCCGCCCTTGCCGACGACGACGCCGGGACGGGCAGTGTAGATATCCAGCTCGATATGATCGGCTTTTCTGGAAATCTCAACTTTGGAGACGCCGGCATTGGTCAACTCTTTTTTCAAGTAAGTGCGAATGCGGTGGTCTTCCTCGATCAAGAACGGCACATCTTTCTTAGTGACGAACCAATTGGCGCGCCATCCTCTGTGGATGCCGAGGCGGAAACCGTTAGGATTGACTTTCTGACCCAATGTCCTAGCTCCTTTGAATTGAGTTCTTAAACATCCGAGAGAACGAGCGTGATATGGCTCGAACGCTTGAGGATTGGATACCAGCGGCCTCTGGCTCTGGGCTGAATACGCTTCAGAGTGGGTCCCTGGTCTGCATAAACTTCTACGATTTTGAGATCGCCGGCTTCGTCTTCCGAAATCGGTTGTCTGGCGGCATGCACGCGGTTGTACATAGCCGACTTCAGTACCTTTTCCACTTCGCGAGCGGCGGAGTACGGCATGAAGCGAAGGATGGTCACAGCGTCAGCTGCCGATTTGCCGCGGATTTCATCCACGACGCGGCGCACCTTCCGCGGTGACATTCTCAACCATTTTGTATGTGCTTTACTCTGCATGACTTTGTTCCTATTTTTGCCGGCGGTTCCCGCCGATTCTAGTTTTTGGATTAACCGCGTTTGGCAGTCTTGTCGCCGCCGGCGTGTCCTTTGAACATTCTTGTCGGAGCGAATTCTCCCAGTCTGTGACCGATCATTTGTTCTGTCACGTAGACCGGTACATGCTTCTTGCCGTTGTAGATGGCAATGGTGTGGCCGATCATGTCGGGAATGATCATGGAAGCGCGCGACCAGCACTTGATCACTTTCTTCTCGCCTTTTTTGTTCATGTCCTCGATTTTTTTACTGAGGCTGGCATGAACGAACGGGCCTTTTTTTAGCGAACGAGACACGGATCAAATACCTCCTATTTGGTACGACGCTTGACGATATAACGGTCGGACGGCTTGTTGCCCCGGCGGGTCTTGTAACCCATTGCCGGCTTGCCCCAAGGTGTTTGCGGCTTGCCGCCGATTGGCGATTTGCCTTCGCCGCCGCCGTGCGGGTGATCGACAGCGTTCATAGCTACACCGCGGTTGGTAGGCTTGATGCCCATCCAGCGGGTGCGACCGGCTTTCCCGATACGCACGTTTTTGAAATCAGGGTTGCCCAATTGTCCGACCGTGGCCAGACACTCGAGACGCACCATGCGCATTTCGCCTGAAGGCAGACGCAATGTGCACATGGCACCTTCTTTAGCCAAGACCTGGATTTGGGTGCCGGCTGAGCGTCCGAGCTGACCGCCCTTGCCGGGGGTCATTTCGACGTTGTGCACCATGGTGCCCAGGGGGATGTTGCGAAGCGGCAGAGCGTTGCCGTTTTTGATGTCCGCATTCGGTCCGGACATCAGTTTTTCGCCAACCTTGATATTCAAAGGTCCGAGGATATAGCGCTTTTCGCCGTCTGCGTATTGGACCAGGCAAATACGCGTATTGCGATTGGGATCGTATTCGATGGTTTTTACAACGCAGGGAATATCGTGCTTATTGCGTTTGAAATCGACGATGCGATAAGTCTGTTTGTGACCGCCACCTTTATGACGGCTGGTCAGGCGACCTTGATTGTTGCGTCCGCCAGTTTTTCTGAGCGGTGCCAAAAGCGAGCGCTCCGGTTTCTTCTCTGTGATATCAGAGAAGTCGTGCACCGACATATTGCGGCGACCTGCGGAGGTTGGATTTACTTTACGGGGAGGCATTACTCGTATCCTTCTTGTTCTGTCGATCTATTCCGGTTCAGAATCAATTGATATCTAGCTTTCAGCAGTTTGATAGATATCGAGCGGATCGCCTGAGATGGTGACGATCGCTTTTTTGGAGTCCTTAGGATGGGCTCCGTGCCGCTTGCGGCTGCGGAAACGTCCACGAATAGCGGACGTATTAACCGCGGTTACCTTGGATTTGCTCTTTGGATAGATATCCTTGATCAACTGCTCAACTGCCTGAGCGATTTCGATCTTGTTGGCGTCCTTGGTCACTTCAAAAACGTATTGATTAAGCATGCTCATCTGAGCCGATTTCTCGGTGACGATCGGACGAAGAATAATTTGCGTGTGGCGAATGTTCATTGCTAATACTCTTGCTTGGAACTAGGACTCAGATTTCTTGCTTGTCTTTTTAGCCTTGGGAGCCTCGTCCTTCACTTCGGGCTTAGCTTCTTTGGCTGGTTTTGCAGCTTTGGCTTTCTTTTCGGCAGGAGCCTTTTTGGCTTTTGCCACTTTGTCTTTGGTTGCTTTCGGCTTGGCTGGTGTTTGAGCTTCGCCTTTGTAATCCTTTTGGAAGCGCTTATTGACTACGTCCAAGCCCTTTTCGGAAAGCAGAACAATTTCTGCTTCGATCAGATCTTTGACATTCAAGTTGCTTACATGAACAACTTTCACCATTTCCATGTTGCGAGCGGCGCGCTCGACCAGGATGGAGTGGTCGTTTGAATATTCCATGATCAGGAGAACTTTCTTCTCTTCGATTTTTGCTGACTTCAAAACTTGAGCGAACTCTTTGGTTTTGCCGTCTTTGATGGCGTCGAAGTTGTCGACGATAACGAGGTTATTGCTTCTGGCCGAGAGAGCCGACTTGACTGCAAGCACGCGCATCTTCTTGTTCAACCTTGAGGAATAGTCGCGCGGCTTGGGACCGAATGTGACACCGCCGCCTTCCCAGAGTGGCGAACGGATGGAGCCGGCGCGAGCGCGACCGGTACCTTTTTGACGCCATGGCTTCTTGCCGCCGCCTCTTACTTCAGAGCGTGTCTTGGTATTGGCGGAGCCGGCACGCGCGTTGGCGAGCTGGCGAAGCAATGCCGTGTGCATCAAACCCTTATTGGGGGTCAATCCAAAGACGTCTTTGTCCAGTTCGATTTCGCGAACCTTATTGCCTTTGTGATCTATGACTTGAGCGGATGTCATTTTTCGTTCTCTCTACTTGGAGTTGTTCTGCCTGTAGGGGCGACGCCATGCGTCGCCCGGGCGATGCATAGCATCGCCCCTACATATCTAATTAGAGTTCCACTTCGTACGCGATGCGGTGATCTCGAGAAGACCGCCTTCGGCACCGGGAACAGCGCCTTTGATTAACAGAAGAGATTTTTCAACGTCCACTTTGACGACAGTCAGTTTGCGGACGGTGACGGTGATATTTCCCATTTGACCGGGCATGGCCAGACCGCGGAAAACGCGACCGGGAGTGGTGCCGGCGCCGATCGAGCCCATCGAGCGGTGGAACTTGGAGCCGTGGCTCATCGGTCCACGACCGTGATTGTATTTCTTGATAGTGCCCTGGAAGCCTTTTCCGATTGAAGTGCCGCGCACATCAATCTTGCTTCCTTCCGGCAACATTTCAGCTGCGTTCAGTTTGTCGCCGACATTGAAGCCTGACGCGTCATGCACTCTGAACTCTTTGAGAACTTTTAGCAGAGGCAGGTTGTTCTTTTTGAACAATCCAGCTTGCGGCTTGTTCAGGCGGTTTTCGTAAGTTTCAAAACCACCGATTTGAACGGCTTCATAACCGTTTTTCTCTTTGGTGCGCTTACCAGTAATCACGTTGGCGCCCAATTTGACCACGGTCACGGGAACGGACAGACCCTTGTCGTCGAAGACTTGAGTCATGCCAACTTTTTTGCCCAATAAGCCTAATTTGTTCTCTCCGGCTTTCATTGCTTTCTTCCTTTAAGACCTAAAGTTTGACTTCAATATCAACCCCTGCCGGCAGGTCGAGTCTCATCAGAGCATCGGCTGTGGTAGGGGTGGGATCGTTTATATCGATGAGCCGCTTGTGAATGCGGATTTCAAAATGTTCGCGTGATTTTTTGTCGACGTGGGGAGAGCGCAATACGCAATAGATACGCTTTCTGGTCGGCAAGGGCACTGGTCCGATGATGGAAGCGCCTGTGCGTTTAGCCGTCTCGACAATTTGCTCGGAAGACTTATCGAGCAGCCTGTGGTCATAAGACTTCAGGCGAATGCGAATTCTCTGAACCTTGGAGGCTCCGGAAGCATTGTCATTCTTTTGTTTGGTGGCGCGTGCCATTTGCTCAATTACCCCTTAGAGATCAATTTATTTCGGGCTCGTTCGGACAGCCTGTTTTCGAGGCTCTATCTCTCTGCTTTCGGACGCTGGTCAGGACTCGAACCTGAAGTCCTTTGACTTCAAGGAAGAAGTCCTTTCGGGCCAGACCTATATTTAGGTTGAGACCGAAGGCGGCCAAGCCAGAGCGACAGTCAGCCGAGAAGGCTCTCTGGCGGCGAAAAGCGCAAAACCCATTGTTTGGATTGGGTAGCCTTTCCGACCGGCATTCTCAAAAGCCCGGCGCTCATTAGCCCCGTCTTATATTCGAATGCGTCACAGAGTGACCGATCCAGCGGACGAACCACACATTTTACTAATAGATGCAGCGCTGATTCTAAAAATTTATTTCACAATAATGATCAGCAAGCAGATATAGAGCCGATATTGAGGGTTTCGAGTATTTTGCCCGCTCTGATTAATTTGCGGGGAAGCCGACCGGTTGCCCCTTTCGCGCTGAAAACAAAGTCGCCAGGCGCTTGGCATCTACACAAAACCTTTAGTTTTGGATTTGTACACATTATTAAACACATTGGCACGGAAAAAAGTGCACTTGCAGATCTAATCCTTATATGTGCGAAGTCACCCTTTGGGGCGAGAAACATGAATCGGGCCGAAAATGAAGTGAACGTGTGCTATTTTCGGGTCATTCATGTTTGCGAGAATTGTCACAGGCTGGGCGTTTGCAGCTACGGGGAGATTAGTTATACGTGTGGTTTACGTGTGGTTTTTGCTGCAAATCAAGCCACGATCCCCAAAAGGCATACCCAATAGCAGTTTTCAGCTTTGTACTTTTTCAGCGAAGAGCAATTTTGCCAGCCTGTGGGCTCTTGACGAGATCGTAACGGCGCGGCTATGTTGGTAATGTTCACGACTCTATCGCCCATTAAGGTGATGTTGTCTTGGTGACATTTGGAACAAGCTCGAGTGTAGATTTCTTCCTCGCTCGAACCCCGTACTAAACAAATCGGCTGAAATCAGCAACGGCACGGGTATATAGCTAATTAGCGCTTTTCTAATTCGAATGTTGGGAGCTGATTGATAAATGCAAAGAATGAAGTCTAGACAGAAGAAGGGTCACTCAATTGCCGAATTGGGACCGGCTCTATTTATGGTCTTGTTGATCATGGTACTCCCGGTGGCATGCTTGGCCAGTTTGGGCATTCGCTACACGCTCATGTTCTACGCTGTACGTCAGGCTGCACGTGAAGCGGCAAAATCGTCGCAGTTCATAAACAATCAAAGTGCACTGCAAAAATCGGCAAAAAATCGTGCAACTGAGGTAATAAATCTGTTTTCCAACACCACTGGAGCAAATGGACTGAAGCTGATAGCCTGCAACACATATGTAGATTCCATCAACATAGGCACTGGCACTACTGCCAGATACGGTCCCACATCTCCGGTTCCGGCAGCAGTTGTAATAAATCCTGCCACCAACGTCTATAACTACACTGTTCAAGTAGACGCTGAAGTCAGGCCGTTGTTTGAAGCAGCAGGCAATGGTGCCGGTTGGTTCGGCGGCGCCGCAGGTGTACCCGGACTGACAAAACCATTTCCGGTCAGGATTATCAGTGCCGCCATGGTTGAAAAACCCGAAGGACTGAAGCAGTAGCACTTTTCTCAACAACTAAATAATTCACTACCCCGACCAACGAGACAGGAATGATCATGCGGCTGACTAAACACGTTCAAAAACCAATGCGCGACGAAAATGGAACCTCATTCATTGAGGTAGGCATAGCGTCAGTCGCTATGGCTGTTATCGTTTTCATGGCGATCGATATGTACGTCTGGGTACAGGCGTTCATGCTCAATGACCTCGCCTGCCGGGATGCTTGCAGAGCGGCAGCACAGGCATCAAGCACCACCAACACAGTGACTGCCTACAAGACAGCCGCGCAGAACGCAGCAACACGCATGCTGCAACTACACTCAGTTCCTCGCCCTTACATAGGCAATCCCACTTTTGTTCCAGGTGGATTCGTCTGGCAGGACTATGGCGCATCCAACGGCGGGCCGATGCCTGCAATTCCACAAACACCATATGTTCGAGTACAAAGCTCGCTCAATGTCAATCTACCAATGCCGATCTTTATGGGTAAATCCATGGGAAGTTCAGGTCTGGTATTTCAGCGTAGTTATTCAATGCCGATTGTGAATTTGCCTCCTCCCTAGTCATGCGGTCTCCCGGGAATTTTCCCAACTCTCATAAACCCTAATTCAAGTGGAAAAAGTCATGTTGAAAAAAACGTATCGCCGAAAACCAAAGGGACAGTCAATGATTGTTTTGATTGTCTTCCTGCTCGTCTTCTTTATCCTTCTGCTCGGCATGGCCGCCTTTGAATTTGCGCGCTACAGCCTCTGCTGTCAGCAATTTCAACATTGCGTGGATATTGCCGCACTGGGTGGCGCTGCAGGACTGGCGTCAGCTCAGACGACAGATCAGTCAGTGGCGCAGACCGCTGCTATTTCAACTGCTCAGTGGATGATGGAGCAGAATTACATTCTGGATAAGTCACTTTCCGGACAGACCACCTGGACTGCCGGCACCAGTATTCCTACCATGCCGGCTACACCTAACAGGGCCAGCATGGCATTCACATGGGTCGACCCTGAAACAGGCGCTCCGACTGGTGTCGCCGGTGACCAGAAGGTGTTCCGCGTGTCCGGAGCCTACGCCTACCCGCCTATGGTGGGCAGCTGGATAGGACTGGGCAATTCGACTCTAGCTGCAGTTGTTGCAATCGGCAACGGCGGCGGCACCATGCTCGACGTCGTGCTCTGCTTCGACTTGTCCGGCTCGATCGACGACTCGACAAAAATCACCATGGTCGAGCGCTATTCTCCAGCCGTAGGCAACACCATCTATCGCAACGTAGCCCAGGGGACACTGTACACGGCGACAGCCGAGACAAGTCCTACTGGTACAGGCTTCAATGCTCTGTATCCATTCGCCATGAACGCAGCATCGTATGGCACCTACAGTAATACGAGGCGCGGCCAAACACAAAACCAGAGAGCGCCCTTCACCTCTGCAGCCGGTGGTCAGACTTTCACCGATGTAGTTGTAAATCTTGATGAGAACGACACTTTTGCAGGAGGTAACTTCGGAGGGCTTTCCTTCCCTAACATTGGTACTCTCGTAGAGGCGGCCAGAGGAAATTTGGAGAGCATAGCTGTAGCCACTAACGCCAGCGTCCCATACGGCGGCTGGGGAATAACACCTCAGAGCGGATACTACCGCACCTACTGGGAACAAGCGCAGATACACAGGCATCCTCTATACGATGCGCAAGCGTCATCAGCCAACTTCTTCCAGATCATCAACAACTCTACAAATGCACACCTGGGACTGGTCGGATTCTCCTCTGACGAAAACACGTCATACAGTCAACCGGCAATTGAAAGCGGAGCCGTTCATTCTTTCCCGGTGCCGCCCGCTGCTGGCACGATCCCTACATCCGGAAACGTCACTTGCCCGATCCCATATATTCAGCTCGATCCGACTCCAGGCTCTGCAGGCAGTAATTTCGGCGCCATCAGCGCAAAATTGCCGCTACCTCCGACCCTGCCGGCTACTGTCAACCCACAACTGACTGCCTATGGTTCCACCGACATAAATGGTGCACTCAACCAGGCAATGAACATGCTCACCAGAAACACTCCGTCGACCTACGCCGACCCGTCCTACTGGCCAACCAACCAGAACAGAGCTCGTGTAGGCGCCAGGCGTGCAATCGTACTGTTCACTGACGGATTGCCCACTGCAAACACTGGTCCGTTAAATGGCTCAAGTGGCGCGACAACAGCAACACAAGCCGGTCAATGCAACATCCCTATTTATTGCATCGGACTTGCTCAAGTCGCTTCTCTTGTTCCATCCATGAACACCACACTAGGAGCAATTGCCAACAACTCTGGAGGAAAACTCTACGTTATTCCACCAGGTACAGGACAAGCAGCAGCGCTCAACCGAGCATTTTCGGATATCGCTCGTTCGCTTGTAACTCTGACAAGATAGGACTTGCGCTCGTAAATGGGAGCAAAGCCAAAATAAAAAAGGTTAGACTCAGCTAGGACAAAACTAAGGAGAGGGGATGGTGAATAGCCATCCCCTTCTTCCAGGAAAATAGCCAACAGGAGTTTCAAAATGTTCTCGTTGATTCCAAGATCGCCTGGCAGTGCTGTAAGTCGCATCGCCAGTTGTTGCCTCTCTGTTTTGATAGGTGTTGTCTTATTGCAATTGCCGGTTTTTGCAAATGCAAAAGTAGATGCCGTCCTCCATACGGATGAAAGCATGAAGGAACACAACAGTAGCGAGCCGCGAAGGCTAATGCACGACGTAGTACTGGAATCTTTCGATAAAGGAAAGATTTTTCGCATCGTCAATCGCGAAAATTCACCGCAGCCGAATAAGTATCATGACGTTCCATACCACATAGGAGCCAACCTGATTGCATTCAACGCTTCGCCCGAGATTCCGGTACGAGTTTCTCTATCCATACAACTCGTTAAACATAGCAGCGGGGCCGTCATCATGTCGTCGGACCTGGCCGTCAGTCTTGATTCCCGAACCGTTGAAGCAGGCTTAAAGCTGCACAAACCAGAATTCGATAGTTCGGACTATGGTAAAGCGATCAGTCTCTTGAGTCGTCAATCCGTGAAGGTATTCGAAGACAAGGCCGCACGAATGAAGTTGGAGTGAGAATACCTTGAGCACTCGGTAAAGCATCAAAAAGGGCGACGCATAGCATCGCCCTTTTGATACTTCATTGAGTCGTACTTCGATTACTCAGTAATCGAAGCAACAACTCCGGCGCCGACGGTTCTGCCGCCTTCGCGGATGGCGAAGCGCATTCCCTGTTCGATTGCTACCGGTTGGATGAGTTCGACGTCCATGGCAACGTTGTCGCCGGGCATGACCATCTCAACGCCGGTAGGCAATGTGATGGAGCCGGTGACGTCAGTTGTGCGGATGTAGAACTGCGGTCTGTAGCCGGGGAAAAATGGAGTGTGACGTCCACCTTCTTCCTTCGAGAGGATATAAACCTCGGCTTTGAACTTGGTGTGCGGCTTGATAGAACCCGGCTTAGCAATAACTTGTCCGCGTTCGATCATGGTCTTGTCGATACCGCGAAGGAGTACGCCGACGTTGTCGCCTGCGATGCCTTCTTCCAACGTCTTCTGGTACATTTCGATACCGGTGACGGTGGTCTTTTTGGTTTCGTGCAAACCAACGATTTCTACTTCATCGCCGATTTTCACTTTGCCGCGCTCGACCCGGCCGGTGGCTACGGTACCGCGACCGGTGATGGAGAACACGTCTTCAACCGGCATGAGGAAATCCTTGTCCACCGCGCGAACAGGGAGGGGGATGTACTCGTCAACCGCCTTCATCAGTTCTTCCACTTTCTCAACCCACTTGGCTTCGCCATTGAGGGCACCGAGAGCGGAACCTTTGATGACCGGGATCTTGTCACCGGGGAATTTATAAGTCGTCAGCAATTCGCGTACTTCGATTTCTACGAGTTCGATG
>JBGAVL010000389.1:0-4927 GCA_044228145.1 Obscuribacteraceae bacterium (SeqCode) | reverse complement strand
ACATTGCTGAATAACTCGAACAAATAACGCACTTCTTCACGGCTGCGCTGCCAGTTTTCGCTTGAAAAGGCATACACGGTCAGATATTCCAGCCCAATGGCGCCGGCGTGCCGGACCAGTCTTTTCAGCGACTTGACACCCTCTTTGTGGCCGGAAAGGCGCGGCAATTTGCGCTGATCCGCCCAGCGCCTGTTGCCGTCCATGATGATGGCAACGTGCTTGAGCGGCAACGTCGAAGTTGTTATTGCCGGCACCGATTGACTATCAGTGGTGACAGGCTCTGGTTTTGACGCTTTCAACGGTGGACCCATGGAAAGAGTTTACGGATGCATCTTTTCGTGCACTTGCTGGCAATTTTACCGGCTCTCAGTTCAGTGGGCTGAAAACATAAAGAATTCCTCACGGACACACTGATATAATCACTAAACTCAACGAGAGCTGCGGGAACACAGGATTTTATGAACCGAGAAAAGCTGAAGGATGTCCTCGACTTATTCCTTATCAGCCTGATATCGCTTTACTTCGAGCTGCTGATCATTCGTTGGTTATCCTCTGAGATTCGCATATTTGCTTATTTCAAAAACATCCCGCTCATGGCGTGCGTATTCGGACTTGGACTGGGGCTTGGTCTTTCCAACCATAAGCGCGTCTTTTCAAGCTATTGGCCTTATGGCCTTCTGGCGCTCTGCACAATCATTTCTTTTGCTTCGCCGCTCCATTTAGTGCACGTTTCTTGTATCAACCCGGCCGAACACTACATCCTGGGCGAAGCCTGGATGCGCTTCACAGGCGAAGTCAGCTACTTGGACAAAGTCGGAATGATCCTGCCGGGTCTGGCTGTGCTCGTCATTGTTTTCTACCTGATGGCATTTACATTTGCTTGCCTCGGACAAAAGCTCGGGCAGACATTCGACAAATTCCCCCCACTTCCTGCTTACAGCATCAATGTGGGAGCGAGTCTGCTCGGTATCTTGCTGTTTTCCGGTCTTTCTTATTTGTCATTGAAACCCGAGCACTGGCTGCTTGTCGGCTGCGCCTTGTGCCTGCGTTTTTATTACAAACCACTGCAGGCCGCTGCCCTGGTTGCCTGTGTAGCGATTGCATTCTTTACTAGCGCGCCGGGAGTGATCTGGTCGCCGTACTACCGGGTGAGCACGGCACCGGTCGTCATAGAAGCAGATGGCAATAGCCCGCCACTTATGTATGGGCACCAGATCACCGTCAATTACGACGGTATCGAAGGTGCTTACGACAACAGCCCCGCCACCATCGCCAAAGCTTCACCAAAGCAAAAGAAGCAGCTGCTTGAATACTACGATTATTTGTACGAGCTGATCGGAGACAAACCGCGTTCAATGCTCGTTCTGGCATCTGGAGCCGGCAACGATCTGGCCGCCGCTCTCAGACACGGCGCCACCGAAATTGATGCCCTCGAGATTGATCCAGTCATTGTCCAACTGGGCAAAAAACTTCATCCTGAAAAGCCTTACGACAATCCGAAAGTTACTGTGCACGTCGACGACGCACGCGCATTTCTTTCTCGCTGCAAAAAACAATATGACCTGGTCGACTTTGCCTATCTCGACAGCCACAGCGCCTTTTCGTCGATGTCATCGATTCGCCTGGACAATTACATCTACACTGTGGAAAGTTTCCGCAGCGCGGCAAAGCTGATGAAGCCGGACGGGATCATGGCTGTGACTTTCTACCCGACCACGTCATGGCAGATGACTCGCATCTTCAAGACAATCACCGAAGCGCTTGGAGAGGAGCCAATCGGCATCCATTCAGATCACGCTTTGACTTTCCTGGTCGGACCGGGCGTGGATCGCGAAGCAATAAAGAAAAAGGGTTTTAAACTCTTCGATAAGGAAGAACAGAAAAAACTCAACGCCGTCGAAATGGCAAGCTGGGATCGCATCAATCCGACCACGGACGACTGGCCGTTCCTATTTTTACGACAGCGGGAAATGACTTTCACCTATGCCGCCGGACTGATCTTCACCATTTGCATTGGCTGGAGACTGGTGAGACGTTGCTTCGGCAGCTATTTCGTCAATCCGACCGGCAAGACGATGCTCTTTCTGGGAGCAGCATTCATGCTCATGGAAGTGAAGAGCGTTTCTCAAATGGGACTTCTTGCCGGTACCACCTGGATCGTCAATTCGATCGTGATTGCATCGATTTTGCTGATGATTCTTGTCGCCAACCTGATCCAGATGAAGCTCCAGCTGAAAAATGTCACAGTCCTGTACGGGCTGCTTCTGGTATCGCTTTTGGTCAGCTATTTCACGCCCTTGTCGGCACTGAACGCCCTGCCGATTGTTGAGCGACTGGCCCTGGGTTCGCTGGTTCTCTGCCTGCCATTTGTTTTTGCATCGATGATTTTTGCCATTTCATTTTCGCGAGTCAAAGATGGACACAGCGCCCTTGGTATGAATCTTCTCGGCACACTGATCGGCGGCGCTCTCGAGTATTCGTCGATGATTCTTGGAATTTCCGCCCTCAATCTTGTCGCCATCGTGCTTTATGCTTGTGCCTTTTTCTACTGGCGCAAGGCGGAAAAGCAGGGCGTGGAAGGGTCGGAAGAATTGCAAGCAGCAGAAACTTAGTCCAAAATATAGCCTATGCCATTCATCAAGCCGACCTACAACATCGACGGAGACGTCACGGACATCATCATTGATGCACTTGTGGCGGACGGCGTGAAGGGATTGATTTTCGATCTGGACAGCACTCTCATCGAATCGAAAACCGCTCGCTTGACCGATGAGGTGAATGCCTGGCTAATTAAGGCCAGACCGCATTTTAAGATGGTCACCTTGAGCAATAACAAAAACCCTGTTTATCTGGAAAAAGTAAAGACAGTACTGGAAATGCCTGTGATCGGATACGCAAGAAAGCCAAGCCGGCGCGGATTTCGTCAGGCGCTCGAAATGTTGGATCTGCCGCCCGAACAAGTAGCGGTGATTGGCGATCGCCCGCTCACTGACATTTGGGGCGGAAAAAGAAGCGGCGCAAAAACCGTGCTTGTCAAAATATTGCGCACAATCAAAGAACCGTCCTGGAAAACGAGCATCAGAAATCTGGAGCGAAGATTGATCGGCAGGTGATAAAACACCCACAGAGCTTGCAAAATTGATCCGATTGGGTTAGCTTGAAGCAAGTCATAGTGAGGGTTTCAGGTGTCTATGCAGCAGATATACAAGAGTCGTACGTCTCTTGTTTTATTCATGTCTGTCTCCATTGCGCTTTCATCGACCCTGTCACCTTGTGCAGTGGCAAAACCGGGCGGTCAGATTCAAAAGACTGAGCCGGTTATCACACTCTCTCAACTGCAACCATTTCGCCCCAATCTGATTCCCGCCGCGCCTGTCTCCCAGGTAAGGGCAAAGACCGTTTTGCCGGCAGGGAAACGGCCAGCGACCAAAGGGAAAAGAAAAATCGCACCTACCGATCACTTTCGCATCGGTCTGGCCCTGAAAGCCAAAGGTAACTCCGGAAGAGCCCTCGTCGAATTTCTCAAAGCTACTCAGAAGAACCCTCGTCAAATTAACGCCTTTTACGAACAGGCTCTGATCTTCAGGCAACAGGGCTATTTGAAGCTGGCCGATTCTTCGCTCGAACAAGCGCTGCGCATCGCCAAATCTTCTTCAAAAAACCCGAAGAGAAAATCGTTTAACGTCAACGACCTCAATCGCATTCGACTGCTGCTTGCCACCATCCGTCTCGAGCAGGGCAATGTAGGAAGCGCGGCCGAAGAGCTGGGACGCTCATTGGGTATCGCTCTGAATGTGCCGCCAACCAATTCGAATTCAATTACCGGCAGTTCGCCGGACAATTCTGCAGCGGATTCTAATGCGCCAACCACAATCCTGCAGTCGTTGCATCCTAAAATCGAGGAGCAGAAGGAACACTCCTCAAGCCAGGAAGCGCCGGCAGTCCAACCCACTGCTCAATGCGATGAAAAGGTAATTGCTGAGGCGTGGAGCGATCCTACAATAAATGAAAACGCAGCCGATGCCACCGTCTCCGAACTCATCAAAGAGGGACTGACAGGGCTGAAAGATTATTTGTTCAACCCACTTTCCATCCTTGGTACTGCTCGCATATCCCAGGACGGGGAAAAGACAAGCAAGAACAAGAAGAAAGAAAAACGCGTAAGGAAAGTTCACTGGCGAGAACCAAAACGCAAAGTCGCTCTCAAAACAGAAGAAGAGGAAAGACCGAAAGAGAAAAGAAAGCGCCGCGGTTGGCTTGAAAGACGACTGGCTCTCACGCAGAGCGATGATGTTAAGCCTACGGCAGACAGTGTCCTGCAAGAAACTGAAAACGCGCAAAAACCGAAACAGGAACAAGCAGAGCCGCAATTGGTAAAGTCCGAGCCTGTCGTTCAGGAAGTTGCCAGAGAAAATGAAAGCGACCTGGTCGTCACTTCTAAAACAGCGGCTCTCACATTCACTAGAGAAGAGTCCGCTGTCACCCCCGCCGACTCATTCAAGAATGCGAGCTCCAAAGAGAGCGCCGATACACCGGCGGAAGCAGGTTCGTTCAGCCTGACCATGCCGCCGGCCATTTCGCAGCGCATCTCCCTGGTGGCTGCCTTGCTCGCATCTTTCAGCCATGACACAAATAAAACGACGGCGGCGGAAAAGGCGCTGGAAAAGCCTGTAGACCCGATTGATGAAAGGTTAAAGTATCTAGCAGAGCACGGCACTTCGTCACTCAAGGAAGGCGAAGCTTTCATGTTCTCCGAAGAATCCGGCGAAGCCACGCTCTTTATGTCAAACGGCGAGGTGATTCGAAGAACTATTGCCAACGCTCGCGGGCATGAAGAAGTGGCACAACTTAGACGCCCGGACATACTCATTCCAGAAGAACTAATCTACAATCTAGCTTTAATGGCAAAAATATTGCCCAAACAAGA
>JBGAVL010000388.1:0-4933 GCA_044228145.1 Obscuribacteraceae bacterium (SeqCode) | reverse complement strand
ATCTGAGCACCTTGCCATGGTTGCCGATAATGGCGCCCTGGCGTGAAGTTTCCTCCGTACTGTTGTTGAAACCTCTGTGCTTGTGCGACGTATCTGGACTGATCGGAATCCGCATAGAGAGCTGCAATGGTGTTGATGTCTCTGTCTTTCAGATACGGTGTTTGAGCTCCATTCAAAACCGGATACATGATGTCACTTGGTGTATTGGAGTGCCCTTCCATGCCGATGGCATGTCCGACTTCATGCAAGCAAGTCTTGTAGGTGTCGGTATCGCTGAAGGAGCGGCCCTGGAGCGAAGTGAGCACCGATATACTGGCGTGAATTATGTTTTGTTGTCCCGTAAAGCGGTTGACTCCGATGGTGCTTTTCGTTTCACCGGCTTCAACGCCAGGCCCTCTCGGTTTTGCATTGGCAGTCCAGGTGCAAACAATGTCAGCTTGCTGAGGAGATGAGACTTCCCGCCAGCTGATTTTGCCGTTTGATGTGTTTTGCCATTCGTTGAAGGCCTTTCGCATGAAGTCCGGGTAGTAGTGGCGAAAGCCTTCTGTCCCTGAGCCGTCTTCAATAAATACCTTCAATGGCATTTTCTCTAAGGGCCAAATTAAGTGACCCATCTCAGTGACTTCGGCCATGTAATTCCCGGAGGCATCACCCATGCGCGTTGCATAGGCAATGGGTGTGCCGCGGGTGGCTTGCAGCTCGTTTGAATTCAGTAACTCAGCTTGAGCAGAATTGGCAGCAAAAAACGCGCCGAGAAGTGTTCCGAGGGCGAGCGGAAGAAACTTTTTTTGCATTTATGTGAGATTCCAAAAAAATGTGAACGGAGCGATAAACTATTAGAATTTGGCGGGCTCCACCCACACTGGCGCCCAAGTAAGATGAGTCAAAAGACAATATATTTGAAATTATGTTCCTGAAAATTCAAAGTTGGGAACTTTCAGGCGGTTGCGCAAGCATTTCGTATTACTTGTTCTCAATCGTGTAGCCGACGCCGTGCACGGTCTTAATCAGCGCACCGCTTTTTTCCGTTGATATTTTTTTTCTGAGCGTGCGCATGGTTGTGTATACGGTGTCGACGCTGGAATCGGACTCGCTGTGCCAAACGCGGTCCAGCAGCGCGTCTGGGCTGAAAACTTCGTTGGGGTGGCGCAGGAGAAATTCCAGCAAGGCAAACTCTTTCGGCAAAAGGTGAACGTCTTCTCCTTCGCGCGATACCGTGCGCGCCGCCAGGTCCAATTCAATGCCGCGCAGTTTTAGTTGATTGCCGGTTGTTACGGCCGGACGCCTGAGCATGGCTCTGAGACGCGCGGAAAGTTCTTTGAAGTGAAATGGTTTGGTTAGATAGTCATCGGCACCAGAGTCCAGTCCCTGTTCTTTCTCCTCAATATTGCCCTTGCCTGTGAGCATTAATACAGGAGTCGAGCCGCCCTGATTGCGAAATTGCTTGAGCACATCGACGCCGCTCATTCCCGGCAACTGCCAGTCGAGAATCACCACATCGTATTTGTAAAACTTGAGCCGGTCTGCCGCCTCAGGACCCTCTTTGACGATTTCGACGGCGTGCTGCTCGTGCTTGAGCCAACTTTCAATCTGCTCGCACATATCATTGTCATCTTCGACCAGAAGAATTTTTGCCATCTCAATTCCGATATCGCCGTCCATGTCTTAACTTCCCGGCGGCAGCGGCAATTATATAAGAATTCGTTTTGGATGAATTTTGGATGGGCTGAATAGACTTGGACTGACGGCATTCTTGAGGTCATAAGTGCGGTTGAAACTTTCCACAGCAGTCATATTGGCAGCCACTATTGCTGTGGCTGGACTTGTGACGTTTGACTTAAACGCAATATGCAGTTTTGAAAAAGAATATCGCCTGCGGCTGTGGGAGAAGTGCCGTTTTGACGGCGATTCCGCGTATATAGACGGTGATTATCAGAACGCTCGCCGGAAGTATCAGGAGGCTGTCGATCACGCCGCGCATCTGGAAAAGAACAGCTTTCGTCAGGGCGTCAGCCTGGCCAATCTTGCCTCCGCTTGTGCTGGTGGCGGCGATCTGGTGGGTGCGGAGACCTACTACAGGGAGGCTCTCAATGCTCTGGACAGGGTTAGTTACCCTCCCGGAGCCGCCGTCGAGAGACAATTGTTGGCTGAAGATCTCATTTTCACGTTGAACAGGCTCGGGGAAGTACTTATCAAACATAGTGCCAAAGGCTCTACAGTACCTTTTTTCAATCGGGCTTTGTCCATGGCAGAGACTTTGAGTGCTTCCAACGCTGCATCCCGCAACGATCGAACTATTTCCAAGGAAATGGTGGAAGCCCTGACAGGGCTTGGTACTGCTAATTTCGAGGTGAGAAAGTTTAGAGATGCCCGCATTCTTTACGAACGCGCTCTCGCGCTGGCAAACTCCACCATCGTCCCGGAATCGTTGGCGCACAAGGTAAGAGTAAACCTGGCCGTGACATTGCAAGAGACGGGCAGCGGCAGAAACCTGGCTGGGATCATAGACAGCAAAGCCTGGCAGGAGGCTACTCACAATGCGGAGCAGGCAGTCGCCGTCAGGGACTACAACAGAGCTGAAAGTCAATATCGAATTGCGGTAGATGCACTTAAGAAAGCCGGTCCGGAAGATATTAGAACCGCTCAGACCATTGAAAGCCTGGCAGAAGCTTGTTATATGAATGGCCATTATGACGATGCTGTTGAGTTGTATAAACGCGCCCGGCAAGTTAGCTCGCGATTTACCAAAAGCTATGAAAAGGGAGACGATATAATCTCCCGCAAGCTGGCGTCCGCGTTGTTTGCTCGCTGCAATTACGCAGAGTTGGAGTCCGTTTTGAAAGACCAGCTGGCCAAGCGCCAGGTCGAATTCGGCATTTCGCATCCAAGGTGCGCAGAGATTTTGGGGAATCTTTGCCTTGTCTACTTGCGTACTGGACGCCCGGAGCTTGCTCGCGAGATTGCGCCTATAGCCTTTGAGGGCTTGAAAAATTACAAACAACCTAAAGTTCGCCATGCGCGGGCGCTCAGAGATCTTGCCATTTTTATGAGTGCGGAAGGAAACTATGAGAAATCCGTGGCATTGCTTGAAACAGCAAAAGAGATTTTGATGGCTAAGCCACTCGAGCTAAGAGTCCTCAATACTCGTATATGCGACTTAGACATTGCTAAAAATCAAAGGGCAATGGGTGAGCCGGATTTGGCGCTCAAGTCCGTTGCCACAACGATCAAGAAGCTGCGCTCAGCCCCCCGCTCTGTGGTGGCACTGTCCCTGGAAGCTGAAGCATTAAAGCTTGAGATTGAGATACTAAAAGAACAGAAGCGAGCTGCCCAGGCAGCCAGAGCAGAGGCAGAGCTGACTAAGTTGGGAAAAACGTCGCCTTTGTTTGTGGATTTCTGGTGCGATGAGCCGGACAAAACAAAGATTTAGCAGTCTACTTAGTCGCAGATCACAAAGCCTTTCAGGCGTATTTGGTAATAAAACTAGCTGTGCCGCTGCCAATTTTGGTATAAATCAAGGCTTCATATGCGGACCGGAGGAGATTGTCATGCTTACTTTGATGAAGCCGGAAATCGAGCAATATGCCCGGCAGAAAACCGCGTCTCATGGCGACCTGTTGGAAAAACTGGCGACAGAGACGCAGGAAACCATGGAGTGGCCGGAAATGCTCACCGGACCTCTCGAAGGACGTTTTCTTAAACAAATGGTGATGATTTCGGGAGCCAAGCGCATCCTGGAAGTCGGGATGTACACGGGCTATTCGGCACTTTCGATGGCTGAAGGGCTGCCGGAAGGCGGCGAGTTGATTACTCTTGAGATCAACGACAAAGCCATTGCCTTCGCTAATCGCTATTTTGAAAACAGCCCGCACGGCAAGAAAATCAAAATCATGAAGGGCGCGGGTCTTGATTCGATCAAGCAGTTGACCGGTGAATTCGATTTTGTGTTCATCGATGCCGACAAAGTCAATTACAGCAACTACTACGAAGCAATTCTGCCGAAGCTCAAAAAGGGCGGCATTATTCTCGTTGACAATGTTTTGTACAGCGGTGAAGTGCTTGATCCGCAAAGTGAAAACGCCAAAGCAATTCACGCTTTCAATGAGTTGGTCAGCAAAGATACGCGCGTTGAGAAAGTATTGCTCACGATTAGAGACGGTGTTTACTTCATTGTGAAGAAGTAGATGCCACTGGGAGCGCCGGCTGCCAGCCGGCTCAGGGGCGACAAGAATGTCGCCCCTGCAACTTGGATTTAGCAAGTTGGAATTGAAAGACGTTCAAAGCAGATTTGAAGAGAGGATTTTCGGATGAAACGCACCAGAGTGGTTGAAGCACTTGATGCAAAAATGATTGGGGAAAAAGTAAAACTGTGCGGCTGGGTGCGCACAAGGCGCGACTCCAAAGGCGGTTTTTCTTTCTTCGAACTCAATGATGGTTCGTCAATGAAGAGCGTTCAAGTTCTGGCTCCGGCGGAATTGTCGAACTACGAGTCTGAGCTTCTCAAGGCAAGTATCGGCAGCAGTTTGGAAGTTCATGGCGAGATCGTTGAATCGCCAGGCAAAGGGCAGGCGACGGAAGTGAAAGCGACTGAGATTCGCGTCCTTGGATATGCCGATGCGGCGACTTTCCCTCTGCAGAAAAAAGGAACTTCTTTCGAGTACCTGCGTACAATCGCTCACCTGCGCCCTCGCACAAACACGTTCGGTGCTGTCGCTCGTGTGCGCAATGAAATTTGCAAATCGATTCACAACTTCTTTCAATCTCGTGGATTCATTTATGTCCACTCGCCAATCATCACTGCCAGCGACTGCGAAGGCGCCGGGCAGATGTTTCGCGTCACTACGCTCGACCTTCTGAAGGTTCCAACCAAGAACGGCGAAGGCGCAACGGAAGTAGACTACGAACAAGACTTTTTCGGCAAAGCAACCAGTTT
>JBGAVL010000387.1:0-4990 GCA_044228145.1 Obscuribacteraceae bacterium (SeqCode) | reverse complement strand
TCTGCAAACCCACATATTCTCAATCTTTCGCCGCCACTCAATATGAGTCCCAAATGGTTTGGTCCTCACGTCGCATACACAATGTCCAAATACGGCATGTCGATGTGCACGCTCGGAATGTCGCAAGAGTTGAAGAAAAAACGCATTGCTGTCAATTCCCTATGGCCGGAAACAGGCATTGCTACCGCTGCAGTGAAAAACCTCCTGGGCGGCGACGACGCTATGAAGATGTGCCGCACTCCGGAAATCGTCGCTGATGCCGCGTATTGGATCCTCACGCAACCATCTACAGAATGCACTGGCAACTTCTTCATCGACTCGGAAGTTTTGAAAAACTCCGGCGTCAAAGATTTGGAAACCTATGCCGTCATGCCCGGACAAAAACTCATGCCCGACTTTTTCTTGTAGGGGCGACGCCATGCGTCGCCCGGTTTTCGATTTCACGAACTTACTTTTTCGCGTTATCCGTTTTCTCTGACCTACTTCTTCGCCCGATCCGTTTTCACAGCTGCGAGATCTTCGGAGAAATCATCGGCATCTGAAAATTTCGGTTCGATAGCGACTTTGCCGTTGTGGTCGAGGAAGCCCGTCTTGTCGTCCGACACGACGCGAGCCATTCCACCTGCAAATGGATGCGCTTCGTCATAGGCGAGCGGCACCACAACTTTTCCCTTCTTGTCTATGAATCCCCATTTCGCGGCAACCAGTGACGGACTCATACCCGTCTGCCATCTGCCCTTAGCGACAGGAGCCAGGCCTTCCGAGAATGGCAGCCCAAAGCTGTACTTGCCGTCTATGCTCGTGTTGCCGGCGCGATCGATGTACGTCCACCGGCGCGGCTGGCCGTCCTTCTCATTTGCTCCGGACGCCACACACGCGAGCCCTTCCGAAAAGTAACTGGCGCCGTCGTAGGCGGGTTTTATGATGGGTTTGCCATTGGCATCGAGAAAACCGAAAAGCCCGCCCGTCACCAACCAGTTGTGTCCCAAGCCGACCAGGCCCATCACCGATCCGCTTAGTTTGAGATAGGTCATAGTATTGTCGGGGCTCGGCAATATCAGGTGATAGGACGGCTTGACCAGATATGTGCCGTCTCGGTCAACTACACCGTAATGCTGCCCTACCTGGACAATCGCCAGGCCTTTGTTGAACTCCGCAGCATCACTGAATTTCGGTTCGATCAATGTCTTGCCGGTTTTGTCGACGTATCCCCACTGAGCATCGAAGATCATGCCTTCTTTGCGAGGGAATTTAACCGCCGCCACTCCCTCTGCAAAATGATGTGCGTCCTCGAATTTAGGCTCGATAACGAACTTGCCTTCTTTATCAATGAATCCATAAAGCTTGTTTTCCGCAGACGCATCGGTGACGGCAGCCAATCCTTCTTTAAATGGCTCCGCCTTCTCGAATTGCGGCGCAATTTTCATCGTGCCGGTTTTATCCACATAACCGAATTTGTCGCCAACCTTCACAGCGGCGAGCCCTTCCGAAAACGGACCGGCCTCATCAAAGCCGGGCGGAATCACCATCTTGCCGTTGCGGTCAATATAACCGTAAGCTTCCTCACTCTGCGCACTGGCAGCCAGAGCCTTCTGACTCGTTGCACCAAAGTAAACACCAGAACACAAAAGTCCGATTTGGGCTGTAATAGCCAACGCAATAATTTTTCGCATGTTGCCACCTCCATGTTCTTAACAGCACACTGAAAAGAATTAGGAGCGCTTTTCCTGTAGGGGCGACGCCATGCGGCGCCCGGTTTCCGAAAAGGCGTATTGCATGTGCCTTTTCAGAGAACGCTTAATTCCTGGCTCATGCAATGAGCTACTACTTGGCTACGGCTTCTGCTTCAAGAATCGAAGCGGTCAGGCGGGCAACGCGCTTGCCGATATTGGCTACCGCCTTCTGATGTTTCTCGTCCTTCAATTTGCCGTCTTCAGTAAATGCATCGCCAGCCTGCGATACCGCATGTTGCTCGGGAACCACCAGCACTCTGATGTTTCCCAAAATCGATCTCAGCGTGACCAGTCCTCTAAGCCCACCCAATGCGCCCGGCGAGCATGCCATGATGCCTGCTACTTTGCCAATGAAAGCAGCAATGTTCTTTTCGCCTTGCTCCGGCCGAGACGTCCAATCGATGAAATTCTTCAGAGCGCCGCTTACAGAGCTGTTGTATTCGGGCGACGCAATGAGGAACGCCTGATGCTCCATCATCAACTTCTTCAACTTCCTGGCATTTTCCGGAATGCCGCTCTCTGCCTCGATGTCACCATCGTAGATGGGCATCGGATAATCCTTGAGATCGATGTAAGTGCACTCCGCTCCAGCTTCTTGCGCCGCCGCCATAGCCACTTTTACCAACTTTTTGTTCAACGAGTCTTTTCTCAGACTGCCTGCTAGGCAAAGAATTTTCGGACGGCTGGACATGACTTCTTCCTCTTATCGATGCGGTTGAGTATTATCACACGAGCGGGATTTTTCCGGCATACCTCAAGTAGTCTAAAATTGCAGTAGAAGCTTGCGACATTTTGAACACAGGAAGCGGCATGGCATTTTAATGGTTTTGACCAACCAGCGTATTTTGAAATTGAGCATCGTAAGCGCGTTTTTCTTTGCGGTTGTAGCTGCTGGTGACTCTGTTCTTGCCGGAGAGGGAGTGTCGGACTCGCAGTTTGCCATCGACCCGGCGCTCAGCCAGATACGCATGCTGATAAAGGAAAAACGATACAAGGAGGCTGAGGCTCCACTGGAAGCGTATCTAAAAAACAACCCGCGCTCGGCGTTGGCGCTTCTCTACAGGTCGCGATGTTTCGTCGATGGAAATCAGTATAAAGAAGCGCTCCAGGACTTGAAGGCTGCCGAGAAAATTGATCCGACCAATTGCGAGGTCCATGGAGACGAAGCCAACATCTATGCAATGCAGAAACAATACGACAATGCAATCGAAGCAGCGTCGGCGTCAATAAAGTATCGCAGAGGCAATCAGAACAAGAATATGTTTCATCTTCGCTCGATGATGTACAGTGCGAAGAGACAGTATCCAAAGGCGATTGAAGATATGACCGCATTTATCAACGCGGCTCCCGACAAGTACAGAGCATACGCGTGGAGGGGCACTGCTTATGAGCAAAACCATGAGATGGATAAAGCAATTGCCGATTACCGGACTGCATTTAAGAAGAGCGGCAATTATGAATTTCGCTTTTACATTGCGCGAGCGCTGCAAAAGATGGGTCGCATGAATGATGCTGTTGCTGAAATGACGGCTGTTGTTAAGCAAAATCCGCAAGAGGACGAAGCTTGGAATAGGCGCGCTGCTCTCTATTTTGATATGGCCAAATACAAGGAAGCAATTCAAGATTACACGCGAGCCCTGGAGACAAGCTTTGGTTCGAACGAGACAATCTACCGCGCACGCGCAAGAGCATATGAGAAACTTGGACAGAAGGATCTCGCTCAAAAGGATCTAAAGAAAGCAGCGGAGCTGCAGAAGAAACCCACGGTGTCTCCGATCTAGATAAATTGATTAAGTGCGGGAGAAAATGTTTTTTGTGACAGACGCGAAATTTTTTTGCAAAGCATTTTTGGTACTGCTTTTATCGACGGTGATTTTTTCGCCCGATTGTGAAGCCCAACCTCAGCAGCAACATGTGAATGGGGTTTGGCAGCATAGTCCGAAGACGCGCAACCGTCAGGCAATGTATTACTACAATAAAGGGGTGCGGCTGTATAGAAAAGCGAAGATGAAAGAAGCTCTGGTCGAATTGGATCAGGCGATAAAACTCGATCCAAATTGCGGCGAATTTTATTTCAGGCGTGGAGATTGCTTACTTGAGCTCGATAAACTGAACGATGCATACGCTGATTTTACAAAAGCGATTCAGCTGGAGCCCAGGCACTATCCGGCGTACAAACGGCGAGCGCGGCTCAATTACGAGCGTGGAAAACTTGATGATGCGCTCAAGGATTATACGAGTGCTGAAAAGTTCTCTCCCAATTTGATCGAGCGAGCTGAGATCATAAAGCTAAAGGCGAAGATGCATTCGTCCATGAGAAAATACGATCTCGCTATCGTTGATATGACGCAGTCATTGGCACTTGATCGAACTCCTCATGGGTTGATGCTGCGCGGCAATCAGTATTTTTCTATCAAGCAGTATAAGAAAGCGATCGACGACTACACAGAGGCAATTTCAATGAAGTCACCGAAATTGCAGGAGCGCTTGTTCACCATGCGAGCCGATGCATACGAAAAAATGGGACGATTGGATCTCGCAAAAAAAGACAGAAAAGATGCCAAGTCAATCGTCGACGATACATGGGGCTCAGTGCTGCAAGACATGGATAAACAGACGAAGTTGTGATGTGCGATTTAAGTGATAAGGGAAAATTCAGTATCCTGTCTGAACAATCGAAATTTAGTAGATACTTGGGTGGCGCGCTTCAACTCTCACTGCTGAAGAACTGGGCTATTCGTTTCGCCAGGAGTTCTTCGCTATTGGGCATATAGTAACCGCCATCCGCAAAAACAACGGAATGTTGTTTGATCCAGAAGGCTTCTCCTCTTCCTCCTCCAGAAGGAAATTTTCCGAAAGACTTGCTGAACTCTTTGAAGTCTATGGCATCCGTTGAAACAATGTAAAGGTCGAAGGAGTTCAATGATTCAGCCCGTAGAGCTGCAGTCAACCTGCGCAAAGAGACCACGGAGTAGCCGCTCCACCGAGCATGCACAAAGACAATGCCAGCTTTAATTTTCTGTAGATTTGGAAAGCCGTTTTCTAAAATCTGTACTGGAAGCGAATTGGTATTTGGAAGAGTGGCGGTTCTGAAAGTTTCCCCAGCTTCCCTATCAAAAACCATGCTTTCTACCAGCGAGTTAACGTGAATTGCTTGACCTGAATTATCTCGTACCTAATACCCAATGTCCATTCATAAGCCTATTTGCTACAATCAGCCTGGAAGTGATGGGTACTGAATGAGAATTGAAGATTGC
>JBGAVL010000386.1:0-5004 GCA_044228145.1 Obscuribacteraceae bacterium (SeqCode) | reverse complement strand
CAGAGAAGAAAATGCAAAACGACAGCGTCCCACAAAAATACTCTTAGGAGTAGAACTTGGCGCTGTCGTTTTGTTTAAATCTTTTGTCTTTGCTTGTCGAATCAATTTCAACTTGCACTATTAGTTTAGCGCTTTCCGGAGATGCGCCCTCATCAAAAAGGATGATTTCCGAGCAGTCTAAATGATTTTCTGAATAGACAATTGAGCCTTCACGTCGCATAATCAGCATCGGACGAGGCGCAGTGGGACATCTTAACGAGCAGCGATGGGATTAGACGAGAGCAAAACCTTAAAAGTAAGCGAACCAGCTACAGAGGTACTAGCCGACAGTGCCACCGATCCTATTGCCAAGACCAATCTGATTCCTGGAATGGTGATTAACTCACTATTCAAAGTCGAAGACTTACTTGGTCGCGGCGGCATGGGCAGTGTTTATCGTGTCGTAAATGTTGAGACGAATGTTCATTACGCCCTTAAATGCTTGGACAAACAGCAGACCAATGATGCTACATGGCGCCGATTCGACCTCGAGGCCCGCGCCGCAAACAAGCTGGATCATCCGAATCTCATTAAGGTTTATGATTCAGGCTTGCTTCCCAGCGGACAGCCGTTTTTCATCATGGATCTGGTTGAAGGTGAGACCCTGGCCGACGTATTAAAAAAGCGCGGACGCTTGCCCCTCGCACAGGTGCTCAAGATATTCATTCAGGTTGGCTTTGCAATCTCATACGCACACGAAAATGGTGTTATTCACCGCGACATCAAACCCAGCAACATCATGATCGAGAAGAAAATCTCTCAGGAGACCGCAGAGTCCTCGGTCAAGCTGGTTGATTTCGGCATCGCAAAACTTACGGGCAAGGACGAATTCAATCAACAGACCCTGACCAAGACCGGAGAAATCTTTGGCAGTCCCCTTTATATGAGCCCTGAACAGTGCCTCGGGACAGGCGTTGATCGACGCTCCGATCTTTATTCTCTAGGCTGTGTAATCTATGAGTCACTCACGGGCGCACCGCCAATTTTAGGTGATAATGCCCTTTCAACGATGATGAAGCATCAGAGTGATACACCCGTTTCTCTCAAAGAAGCATCCCTCGGAATTGAGTTCCCCGAGCAAATCGAGGCAATCGTAGCTAAGCTGCTTCAAAAAGATCCGGACTCCAGATATCAGTCTGCAAATCTCCTCACTGAGGAGCTGGTGGATTTTGCCAAGACTCTTGCCGACGGCGAGAGCACTCAATCGCTTAAGCGGACAATCACAGCAAGCTCTGCTTCTGATGTCAAAGCCATTTGGCGAGAACCAGCATTGATACTGATTGCTATTTTGATATTTGCAGCCGGCTTCGCAGCAGGTTGTTTCTATACTCAGATGCAGAGAACGCGGGAAGGGAGCAATGCGATTTCATTGCCGAAAGGTGAACCAGTGCCCTTCAGTAAAGCAGTTGAAGGACTAACCGAACCACAAATCAAGGAAGAGCGTGCTAATTTCGCTCAATTGGCTCGGGACGACAAAATGTTCTCCACCTTAAGCAAAGACGGGAAGGAGATTGTCTTCTCGTTTCCAAATTTTGCTGTTGGAAATCTATTGGTAAATGGAAACCATGGTTGGGAAGCAAAGAGCGAGGTAAAACTTCCGAAAAACACCGCAATAACTTTTATCCCTTCACTAGAGTTCAAAAGTAATCCTCACCTGTTTACCAAATTCAGGAGAGACGATCTCACGGGTATAGATTTTACAAGCCTCTCAAAGGTTGACAGAGTGCTTGAAGACACGCACTTCGATATCGACGCAATACTTCCATATATCACCCACCTGAAGAGATTGAAATCCTTGAGATTCGACAATACCAATCTCAGCGACAAGAATCTCCGCTGTCTCAATCAATTTCCGCATCTGACCGTACTTCACTTAAACAACACAAAAGTAACAGCGCTTGAATTGTCCAAGCTGAAAATCTTGGGACAGCTCAAATGGCTGAAACTCAAAGGTCTGAAGAACATCAAACCGCTGATCAATCAAGCACACAAATTTGAAGCGCTTGATGGACTTTACCTGCAAAATTGTAATTTGGATAGGGAAGACCTTAGAAAGCTGAGCGCGCTCAAAAATCTCTTTTCCATGTGCGTTAGCGATAACCCAAAGTTGGGCGATGACTGCTTGGAATTATTTCCCCCTTCGCTTTCATCACTTGCGTTGGACGGCTGCAATATAACGCCGGCTAGCATCAACCAATTCAAACGATTCCGGAATCTGAAAAGTCTTACTTTGTCAGTTGAGTCATGGACAGCTCAGGATTTGATGCACCTGAAGAAAATGCTTCCAGGCGTCAGAGTCGGCACGGAATGAATGAATATTTGCGTGCGGTGCTGTCGAGAAATCTGGTATTGACGCGAATGTGCCCGGCTTGAAATCCGAATGCAAAACTTTTGTATACTTAAGCCGCATTACCTGCCACAATTCGAATTACTGAATCACGTCCTTACTTAGCGTTCCAACTAGTTTTATGAACACATCAAACCACAGCGCTGAATCCGAACAATTGCTAGCAATGCGCCGAGAAGTCGAGCGCCTCACCGAAGCCTATATCGCTCGCTTGCTGCAATCAGAGGAAGCACTTAGCGATCACCTGGATTTTCTTCGCACGATTTTGGATTGCATAGGTGATGGGCTTGTCGTCTATGACTGCACCGGCAAAGTGGTGTTAGCGAACAAGGCGGCAGGTAGCTTGGCAGGATTTGAGTTGGCACACTCTGATAAGTCTGAAATCGCCCAAAAATGTTCATTCTTCGCATATAAAGACGGCCCGCAGCTGCGCAGTGATGAAGAGCCATTTGCTGTCGCTATGAAAGAACACAGATCTGTCATAAAAGAAGGATACGTCACAGGAGAAACGATTCCTGCCGAAGGGCTTTGGATGAGAGCTCATGCCACTCCGATATTCGATGAAAATCAAAATGTCAGCGGAATTATTACCATTTTTCACGACATATCAGAGCGAAAACGCGTGCAGCACCAGAGAGATGGGCTGGCTTCTTTGGTCACTCATGACATAAAAAACCACCTCGTCGGTATGCGTCACATACTTGATCATCTGCTGAGGGAACTTCCAGGCAGCGTCGAGGAGAATGTATTGGACCTGTTGTCCAAAATGCAAGCGAGCAATACGCATCATCTCGAACTAGCTTCTTCGCTCATGGAAATTTATCGAAGCGAATTTGTTCTTGCTTCCGGCAGTCTTGTCGATACTGATCTCGAGCAAATCGTCAAGGTCGCGATCTTTTTGAACAAATTGGAAGCCACCACTAAGGGAGTACAAATTGAGACCGAGATTCAGGCAGGGCTTCCACACATAAAAGGTGTTCCTGCAGCCCTCAGGCATGTGGTTTTCAATCTAATTCAAAACGCGATCAAGTCCAGCCAAGCAGGTCAATCCGTGAAGGTAACACTTAAGGGCAGGCAAGACGGCATTGCAGTTTCCGTTTGTGATTTTGGGAAGGGTCTATCAGAAACAGAGATTGAAACCCTTTTCAATCCTGCCATGCTGGCGAAGCGCAGACCGGGGCATGCGGGTTCCTCAGGGCTGGGGCTGTTTTTGAGCAAACTTTTGCTGGATGCCCACAAAGCAACCATTTCCTGCCGCAGTAAGCCCGAGGAGGGTACTACCTTCGAAGTCGTCATTGCCAATCCTTGTTGAATCTGTGTAATTTCATGTTGATGCTTGATGGCGGAAAGTGAAAGGGACCTTGCAACCGCACACATGCCAAGAGAGCATCCGGGATGTACAATATGCAATCTTTTCAATTTGAGGTGTGCAGTCATGGCTAAGGCTTCATCCACGCTGGTTGATCCGTTTGTTTCGCCGACCAAAGAGTTTTATCAAGACCCCTATCCGATATTTGCGAAGCTGCGTAGCGAATCACCCGTCTTCTGGAGCGAGAAGGGCGAGTATTGGCTGGTGACGAATTACGAATTGTCCAGAGAAATTCTCGGTGACCTCCATTTTGAAAAGGGTGCGCGCCGATTTAAAGCGCTCGACATGCTGGCCAAATTCATTCCGAATAAGGAAATGCTTTGCTTTCGTCAACAATCAATGCTCAATCAAAATCCGCCGGATCACACACGGTTGCGCTCACTCGTTAACAAGGCATTTACGCCATCAATGATTGCGAAGATGCGTTCGCACATCGAGTCAATTGCCAATGAATTGCTCGACAAGGTCGAGAGCAAAAAAGAGTTCGATCTTGTCGCAGATTTCTCATTTCCGCTTCCTGCCACTGTCATTGCTGAAATGCTTGGTGTTCCGGCACAAGATCGCGACAGATTCAAAGGCTGGTCGCATGCGTTAGTCGGAGTGCTCGAGCCGAATCCTCGCGTTATGAATGTGGCTAAGACAATACACGCGTACAAATACGGTGCTTCTGCTCATTGCCGGACATGAGACGACGACGAATTTGATCGGCAACGGCATTTTGGCTTTGCTGCGCAACCCCGAGCAAATGGATGCTCTCAGGCAAAATCCTGACCTCATGCCAGGTGCGGTGCTGGAATTCTTGAGATATGACAGTCCCGTGCAGATGGTGCGGCGCATAGCAGACTGCGAACTGGAGATAGGCGAGCAGAAAGTTATGCCCGAGCAAAATGTGATTGTGGCCCTCGGTGCGGCCAATCGTGACCCGTCAATGTTTGCTGAGCCGGACAAGCTGGATATCACTCGCGCCAACGCCGGCAAGCACCTGGCTTTTGGACACGGTATCCACCACTGTTTGGGATCTTCGTTGGCAGAGACAGAGGCGCAAATTGCAATTGGCACCATGCTAAAGCGCATGCCCAATTTCAAGCTGAAGACAGAAAAGCTCGAGCATAAAGAGCCATTTTCTCTGCGCGGCTTGAAGTCACTGCCTCTGATTTGCCGCTGATCTCGATTTCAAATGAAATACCTTCAATCACCTTCGCATCCTCGTTCGAAGCATCGGATGCCGCAGGCAGCGCTCCTAGTATGC
>JBGAVL010000385.1:0-5027 GCA_044228145.1 Obscuribacteraceae bacterium (SeqCode) | reverse complement strand
GACCTGGTGATATCCTCCGGTGGAGTTTCTGTCGGAGATCACGATTATGTGAAGGAAACTCTGGAAGCTCTGGGTGTAAAAACGGTCTTCTGGCGCATCGCAATGAAGCCCGGCAAGCCCGTGTATTTCGGAATCCTCGATGGCAAAGACGGCGGACGCAAGTATGTTTTCGGTCTTCCGGGCAACCCCGTCTCGGTGCTCGTCACTTTTCACCAGATCGTTAAACCTGCAGTAAGAAAGATGGCGGGCGGCAGCTTCGCCGACAATTCGACCCTTCGGGTTATGACAGGAGCGCCGCTAAAGAAACGCCCGGGTCGCGTGGACTTCGTCCGAGCAGTGCTGTCCCGAGGCGAAAACGGCGACACTATGGCGGTCCCAACTCGGGGGCAGGAATCACATATGCTGAGCGGGCTAGCCAAAGCCCAGGTGATGCTGCATTTCGGCAAAAACCTGGAAAAGCTGGCAGCCGGAGAGCCGGTGGACGTGACGCTCATAAATTGGAACGATTGATCCCTGAAGCGCCGGCAAGATGCCGGCTTCGACAGGGAGCTGTCTGGTTTCGATGCCGCCAGGATGGCGGCGCTCCAAAATTAACCTGCAAAAGCCCGGACGGGCTGGTACTCTGTTTGTTGTCATGAGCATTTGAGGTCCCTTGCCCAATGCGCGATATAGCAGCCTCCATCGGTGATGGAGCGATCAATTTAGCCTCCGGGGCCATGGACGCAAGTTTTAAGTGTTCGGCAGAGGCTAATTTGGCATCTCCTGGTTCTTTGAGCGCCCTGGAGGCGATGACAAAACCAATGCAGAACACGCCCAGCATTGCGCAATTTTTGCTGAAATGCCCGCTTACTATCGGCTGAGACAAACTTAAGCAGAGAAAATCAAGCTTTCCATCCTGTCGTTCGAGCGCCGCAATCGACTGCCTGCCGGGTCTTTCCAGGCTTCACGACCAGCCGCCCGCCCGCCGCAAAGTCCGTTTTTTCGGCGCTGTTGCGGTTTCTACCATAGCGCTTTAAAACCCTGTCCATACAATTGGGACAGATCGTCCTCCTTATATTGAGTGGAAGTCAGTCATGAGCGAATACTTTCAACCTGTCGAAGACAACGGCGAAGTCCTGAGCAAAATCATCTTGCTTCTTTTGGGGATTTTTATCGGCACGGCAGTCACTGCCACCTTCTGCTACTTCTCCGGCATGGGCGGCAGAGGACCGCATATCACGGTTGTGGACGGCGGAGCCGGTGCAGCCAATGCTATGGAGAGCTTGCCCAATTCCGGCCCCGTGCAGGCGCCTCAGCAGGAGCCAGCCTACGCTCAAGAGGCCATGCAGCCAACCATGCCGCAGGCAGCGCCCGGCATGATGCAAGCGCCGCAGGTGAATTACATTCAAACCGGCACGCCGCTAATGATGCCAGACCAGATGCCGCAAACCCAGGTATTCACACAGGCTGCACCGACAACCCTCTATGCCGGACAGATGATGGACGACCCGGCTCATGGAATCGGGCGCAATGGGCTGCGCACCAATCCCTGCGTTGATCCGCCCTCATGCCGCGGCCGTGCGTACTCTCAAGCGCTTCAATAGGCGAAGGGCAGACGAAATAATAGTTCTTCAAAGTAACCAGGCTCAACGCTGTAAGCCGTGTTAACATTCAGTTTAGCGAATCTAACCGGTATCACGTTGGCGAACCCATTCGATGAGTTGGCAGCACTTTCAACAGGCAGCAGAAGAGGCACTGGCGCAAGGTCAGACGGCTGATGCAGAACGTCTTTTTCGCACTTTTCTGGAAGAGTGCAAGAAGGACGAGAATGCGCACGCAGCGCATGCAAGCGCGGCGAAGGGGCTGGCTGAGCTTTTGTCGAAGCGCTCTGCATTTACCGAAGCGGAAGCGATTTTGTTTGGCATACTCAATGCGCTTGAATGCGCATCGCCGCGCGATAATCTTGCCGTAAGTACAATTCTCGAAGCGCTCGGCAGCGTTTATCTGGAGCGCAAAGAATTCTATCGCGCCGCCATTTTTCTGTCGCGCTCAGCTGTTTTGCGCAAGGCAAGCAGCGAGGCGAAGAGCGCATCAATGGCCAATCTCTTGTGGAAACTGGCGAAAGCCGAAGTCATGCTCGGCAATTTGTCGGTCGCCGAAACACTGATGAGACGCGCGCTCAAGAACAAGGAAACAATTTTCGGATCAGAACATCCGGCGCATGCGGAATCATTATTCGATCTCGGCGACCTGCTGAGAAAAATGGAAAGATACAATGACGCGGAAGTACTTTTGCTGCGGGCACTCAATTTAGTAGGCGAACCAAATACCAAAAACCCACTTTCCATCAGCATTCTAGAAGGGCTCGCGGAAGTTTATGCCCAAATGGGACAAACATCTGCAACCATCGATCTATTGAACAAAGCACTATCACTGTTCGAACAAAACAAAGAAAAAGCTCCGCACGAAATTCTGAAATTGACCACGCGCATCAATCAATTGAATGGCGCAGCAAGCGCAGACAAGGCGAAGAGCGGGCGCGACGATCAGCTAGAAGTGTTGATGTGCGAGTTTGAATACATTGAAGAATTCGAACCACGCAAATCGATTCGCTTTCGTGAATTGTCACTGCAAATTGCCGACATTCTGGAAGAAAGAAGTAAGTATGTTGATGCCATACGCTTCCGCAAACAAGAAATGGATTTGACTGAAAGACTATTCGGCTACAAACATCCGGAGTCTGTGCGCTCTCTATCCAGCATGGTGCGCAGCAATTTGATGATGGACGATCTGAAAGAAGCAGGCGCGTATCTGCAAGAGATACTCGACATTCAAGATTATTGCTTTGGCATAACGCCTGAAGACCGGCTTAATACGTACCTTTTGCTCGCCGAGCTGGCAAGAAAGAGCAACGACTTCTCGAGCGCAGAAAATTGGATTTTTGTTTCTGTTCCTCTTCTGGAAGTCTCCAGCGAGAAGGCAAAACACCGGTTGGTAAAAGAAATTCAGGCACAGGAAAAACTATACACAGAGCGCTCAGAGAGCGATTCGGCCAAACGCCTCAACGAACTTAGACTTTCACTTTTGCCGCACGGAACAGATATCGCAGAAAAGAAAGGCAATCACGTCATCGACGAGAACATGGACAAAGTAATGCGCGAACACGGAATCATTCCCTAGCTACACCTGACCGACCCAATCTTTGCGGGCGACTTTTTTCCACCTGGCGCGAATGGCTTCGAATTCGGCTTCGGAAAGATTTCCTTGCTCCACGATTTTGGCATTCTCCAACCAGCGGGTCGGCTTTGTAGTGCCGACAATCATAGTGTGGACAGGGCACGATAGCGTAAAGCGCAGGGCTGTCTCGCCGACAGTGTCATGGTTGCCGTTGATGAAGTCATACTTCAATTCTTTCAAGCGCTCCCAGTAAGGCTGAATGTAAATATTTTGCGGGCGGCTTGTGTTGCGCCAGGCGGCATTGGCGATCGGACGTTTGGCAATCACACCCATGCCTTTTTCGGTCGCCAGAGGCAAAAGTTTTTCAATCGATTCTTGATCGGCGATGCTGCATGATGTTTGCAAAACATCAAACGCGCCTGTTTTGATCGCAAACAAAGCGTCGTCACCATCTCCGCTGTAGCCGATGGCACGAACCTTGCCCTCTTCTTTGGCTTTTTCAAGGGCTTTTATTACTTCACCCTTTTGCAGAACTTTCTTGTTGCAGCTGTGCAACTGCAAAAGATCGACGTATTCAGTCTTGAGGCGCTTCAAACTGCGCTCCAAACTCTCTGCAATGTCGGCAGCCGTCCAGGCTTCTTCGGTGTAAGTCCATTTATGACCACACTTAGTAAAGAGGTAATAGTCGTCTCGGCGGGATGAAACAGCATCTCCAATCAACTCCTCGCTGGCCATGTAGCACTCGGCGGTGTCGATCACGTTAAGTCCGGCGTCCAGAGCAGCACTTAGAATCTCTTTCACGGTTGACGCTGAGGCGCCCTCAAAACCGATCTCAGCGCCTCCAAAGCCAAGGACGCTGACGTTCATGCCGGTTTTGCCAAAGACCCTCTTCTCCATAAATCCTCCCACAACTAGCTCCCGCCTGCTCTTTCGGCGATTCCCCGAAGACCTCCGCCTGACAACCGAGCGTCGCTGTTTATATATGATCGATTCTTTTATACCCGATGCAAGTCATTTTGGTTATGCTGGCAAGCGTTTGTTCAATCAAAATTCGCAACTTGTTGATTCCAGGCAAAACCCCAGCCGCTTCCGAAGACCCAGAGCGCGCAACACAATTTTCAGCAGCAGATCAAATAGTGACACCACACGCAGTGTCATATTCGGGCGAACAACCGAGCGGCAACCGCTTCAAAAACTGCCATGATCGTTGGAAGTCTAGGTTCGCACCGGCTAAAATATGCTGATTCGGCTCACTGAACCAGAGGGGTTTGACAGCCAGTGATTTCTACTCGACGGACAAACAAACGCTGCGCGACTTACATATTCGTTGCCTTGACCCTGACATTATTGCCTGCAGTTGAAGCAATGGCAGCGGGCAATTCTCTTGCCTGGGAAACCTTCTATGACCTGGGCACCCGGCTTTTGAAATCCGGCGAATTGCAAGATGCCGAAAAGCAGATCACGCTGGCAATGAAGGAAGCACAGCAGTTTGGCCCGCAAGACGTGCATGTTTTGAAGACCATGAAATTGCTGTCGCAACTCTACAAAGCTCAGAAAAAAACGGCTGAAGAAGAAAGCATCAACAAAGTGATTGCCGAGCTGGAAGGCAAAATTGCACAAGCAGCGGCTCCGGCTGCAGCTACAGCGAAACCTTCATGGATGGTGCCCTCCGGAGATGCGGCAAAAACTGATGGGGCAGGGGCTGCCAATCCAGCGCCGACTACAGCTGCAGACGCAACATCAGCTGCAGAAGCTGCCCGTGCAGGCAGTCCTGGTTCAGTTGGTGAACCGGCAACCGCCGCATACGCTCCCTATGAGACCGCAGCCGCTCCATCGGCCGCTGCGAGCACACCCACTTCCGCCGGCGCCAC
>JBGAVL010000384.1:0-5035 GCA_044228145.1 Obscuribacteraceae bacterium (SeqCode) | reverse complement strand
TGTCCATTCACCCAGTTGTCGAAAAGCATTTCATCAAATTTGATGGACGCTGGGACATAAGGTTGATTGTCATAGTTGAGCCGTTTTTCTTCTTTGACTGTTTCCAGCTGATTCTGGAAATTCTCCGGCGTCAACTTGAGAGAGCGCATGCGATCTGATTCCAACCAGAGTGCAAGTTCTGCCTGATTGCTCGGCAGTTTTTCGAAATAATTGGTGAAGTCCGGGTGAGTAGAGCCGTTCAGACTGCCACCGGCGCTCTCGATATATTTAAAATGCTCGGTTTTGCCTACGTTTTCCGAGCCTTCAAACATCATGTGCTCGAACAAATGAGCAAATCCGGAGCGTCCCTTTTTTTCGTTGCGTGCACCGACATCGTAGAGAATTGCTACTGCTACGACGGGCACGGAGTGATCTTCAGAGAAGACAACTCTCAGGCCGTTTTCTAATTTGAAGTCTGCGTGCACGGGGATGAGCGGTTTTTTCGTGTCGGCTGTCGCCGGTGCTTTGGCGGCAACGGTGGTGGCGGAACGCGAAGCGTACTTCGAGCGAGATTTGGCTGATTTTGATCTGGCGGTCGCTGTGGTCTTCTTGGTCTTTGCAGAGGCTTTTGCCTGAGCTGCCATCGTGCCGGTTTGCCCGCCTAACAAAAGGCTCAAGCCAAGCATGATTGAAAGACTTGATCTCACAGGATTGAAACAGGCGATATTAGCTATCTTCGTCATCATCAGCTCCAAGCAGGACAGAAGTCCAAAAGATCGAAACTACCAGAATGGAAAGTATTGCAGACCCAACACAAACCTTTTCCGGCAAGCCATAACGCTTCATCATCAGATACGTCGCGGCCGACAGTATCAATGCCAAAACGGCTACCAGATGGTTGACTGTAAGAGTCGGCATTCGCGGTTACTTTTACGATCACTTCCACTATTACTTTTACTGCCTGCGCCATTTTTTTGAGGGTTCGCCTCACAAAGAGCGCAAGTGCCAAGCATAACAGGTGGGCGCTCCCCAACCCTTAAAAGGGGCGGGATTGCAAAGTTTTCAATAAAAGAGGACGCAGCCAGCCAGTGCAGGCGGCGGCAGACCCTAAATTCGCGCGTGCGAAAGCGTTTCGGCGCACTGGCAGCCTTTTCTTTCCGGTTTGATTTCGCCAATCAGATTGACCAGAAGAGCCTGCAATTTTGTGATGTTTTCGCCGAAGACCTTCACTACTTCGCTGTGCGAAACCGGTGCTACGTCCCCGACCAAGCCGGAATCGTAATCGGTAATCAAGGCGATGTTGACGACGCATAATTCCAGCTCGCGAGCCAGATGCGCTTCCGGATACTGAGTCATATTGATTACTTCCCAGCCCATCGAGGTAAACCATCTCGACTCGGCTTTGGACGAAAAGCGCGGTCCCTGAATGACCACAACCGTGCCTTTTTCGTGCATAGTGATGCCGGCTTTGCGCCCGGCAGCGATTGCTTGCTCGCGCAATTCCGGGCAGTAAGGATCGGCTGCCGAGACGTGTGTGGCTATGGGTCCATCGTAAAAGGTGTCGATACGTCCGGAAGTGCGGTCTACATATTGATCGCAGACGACGAAGCTGCCCGGGGCAACGTTGGTTTGCAGCGATCCGGCGGCGCAAGGTGAAATGATGCGTGTCACGCCCAGTGACTTCATGGCATACAGATTAGCTCGGAAATTGATCTTGTGAGGCGGTATCTGGTGACTGGCGCCGTGTCTTGGCAAAAATGCCACCTTCTTGCCTGCCATGGTGCCGATTACGAGTTTGTCGGAAGGCGCGCCATAGGGCGTCTCTACTGCCCTTTCTTCGTACTTATCAAAGAGCTTGTAAAAGCCGGAACCACCAAAAACACCGATGTCTGCGATCTTTTCTATGCTGTCAGTCCTATCAGTCACTTGAGTCTTTTCTCCAATCTCAAACCAGGGGAAACCACATGGCAAGTCGAATTTCGACGAGGTAGCCTATAGTATCACCCGGCTAATCGCTCTAGAAATGCGCCAGAATCTCGCAAAAAGTCTAGAAATTAGCGCAAGTGGGTATATAACGAAGGCTGAATGTGCCCCTGAGCAAGGCTTTGCTGGTCCGGCACCGGCAACAACGCAAAAAAAATTGCACTAGCACCTGGAAAACAAAGTCATGGAAACAGTACGGAAGCATTTTCTATTTCTCTCTTTATTCGCCTTACTAGCGTTAATTGGCTCTTTTCCGTTACTTCAGGCATCAGCCACCGACCGGCAAATAGTCGCCTATCCGTTTGGCCCAGGTCGCACGCTCGAGCGGGTCAAATCGGAAGAAAAGCCCGATCCCGACCAGATCTATCACAAGGTCTGGAAGCTCATTAAAGATGACTTCTTTGACGACAAGTACAACGGGCAAGACTGGGACGTCTGGAGGCATCGTTACGACGGCAAGTTGAAGACAACAGACGATGCGCACAAAGCAATCGAGACTATGTTGGCAAGCCTGGGCGACAGGTACACGCGCTTTCTTGATAACGACGCCTTCGACGACGAGAACTCCCAAATCCATGCCGAACTCTGCGGAATAGGCATTCAGATTGGTGTGGATAAGGTCAATCACATCATTATCATTGCGCCGATTGAAGACACGCCGGCTCAGAAAGCAGGTCTCTTGTCCTCCGATGAGATTCTTGAGATCGATGGAAAGTCGACCCAAAATTTTACAGTCGAGGAAGCCGCCAAGCACATTCGCGGTGAAATCAATACCAAAGTAAGTTTGACCATTTCCAGAAAGCATCATCGTTTTAAGGTGGCAGTCGTCCGCGCAAAAATACCGATCAAGGCTGTACAAACGGTCAAGATGCTCGATGGCGACATTGGTTATATCCGCCTGTCCAGTTTTATCTCGCAGCAAGCCAATCGCGAGATGCGGGAGGCAATCGGCAAGTTGTCTACTGCCAAAGGATTGATTCTTGATTTAAGGGAAAATCCGGGCGGCTTGCTGACTAACGCCATCGAGATTGCCAATATGTTTCTCGATCATGGCAACATCGTCTCCACTGTCGATCGCGATGGCTATAAGAACGAACAAAAGGCCGACGGCAATCAGTTGTGCAAAAAACCGCTCGCCATCTTGATCAACAAGGGCAGCGCCTCCGCTTCCGAAATCACTTCCGGTGCATTGAAAGATAATGGCCGAGCCACTCTTGTCGGTCAGAAGACTTTCGGCAAAGGATTGGTTCAGGGCATAAACAGGCTTGAAGACGGAAGCGGCGTCAATATCACGATTGCCAGATACTTGACTCCTGCTGATACGGACATCAACAAGAAAGGCATTGCGCCTGATGCCGTGGTCGAATTGAGCGAAGAAGATTTGAAGGCCGGTAAAGGCTGCTGGTGGAACGATCCGGAAGGTCCTCAAGTAAAGAGACAGCCGGAAGATTTCAAGGATAAGCAGCTGAAGGCGGCATTCGACCTGCTCAAGGTGAAAGTCAACCATTCGGCCTCGGTAGCTATAGGGCAGTAATTTTAAGCTTCTGCATCGACTACCCGAAGGTGGCTTTTCCGGGAGCAAAATAGGTACTATAGTTGCGCCATGCCCGAAAAGAAAAATTCCGACAAAATTCAAGCGACGCGGACCGGCGAACACGAATCCGCCGATAAGTTCAAGCGCGAATTTGCCTATGGAGTAGTCGTTTTAGGCACGGAAGCCGGTTGCGGCAAGACCATCTTTATGACCGGACTGTCTGCGGCCTTGCGCGATGAAGGGTTTCCCACAAGAGCCATCAAGCCGTTTGTTCTGGGTACACGCCGGGACGCTGAGTCGGAATTGGCTTTCATAAGCTCAATCACCCATACACCAGTCAATTACCCGATTGTCATTATCGATAAGCCCAGTGCCGTGCAGGAAAGCAACTGGCAACAGGCGGCCATGATGACGACGTCCAAAGAGCATCTGACTTTTGTCGAGATGCCCGGCTCTCCGGCCACGCCTCTTGCTTACGATCAAACAAGTGCCGGCACTGTGGCCTCCACATGGAAAGATTCTGCCGATTTTGCCTGTGATCTGGGTTTGCCCTGCATTCTTATAGCCAAGCACAATAGAGAGGCTCTTGAAAAGATTATGCTGGCAGCCACTTACCTGCAGAGCCGGGATGCCCGCCTGGTAGGTGTTGGCACTGTTGAGACTTCTGAGTTTGGCTCCCAAAACGAGCTCAAGCTGACAAAATCCGAACTCGAGTTGGCTATCACGAACAGAGCCAAGACCCATTATCTGGGCGCCATCGAGTTCAGCCCTTCAATCAGCGTGCAAAGAGTCAACCAGGGCAACTTGATTAAGGTGACTTCCGCAGGCGTCGATCTTTTGCATGTTTTGCGCAGTCTGGGCGCTCCGTCCTCACTTTCAAAGAGTGAATCTATTCCTTAAAGATATAGATGCAAATGACTGCTGAACCTGAAGGTCGTGCCAAACTTTTACTTGCGCCCGACTTCCGGAATTCAGGGGTTTGACCTCCGGGCGTTGGCTCTTAGGCACGCTTGGCTGGCAGCTTTCATCCTGGAGCGCTCCTTGGAAAATAGTGAATCGGCGGCCGTTGATAATGTAAAGACGCTGGCAGCAGACGCCAGAGAGCTTGTCGTGTTCACCCTTTCCGATTCTTCAGGCGAGACGGCCGAAGCTGTGGGCAGGGCTTGCCTGGTGCAGTTTCCACCCGGGCGCGCATCCATTTATCGTTTGCCGCAAGTGAAGAGCTGCCAGCAACTGGCCGGACTGGTTCGAGAATGTGCAAACGGACGCGCCGTGATCGCATACACGCTCGTATTGCCTGAGTACAGAGAGACGCTGGAAGCTGAAGCTGCGAAGTACAGTATTCCTACCGTCGATTTGCTTGGGCCGCTTATTTCTCGCATCGCCAGCATCACGCAGACGGCACCACTTTCTCAACCTGGTCGACTGCACTTATTGGACGAGAGTTATTTCAAACGCATTGAGGCTGTAGATTTCGCGATCAGATTTGATGACGGCAAAAACCCGGACGGCATCAAGCAGGCTGACATAGTGCTTATT
>JBGAVL010000383.1:0-5065 GCA_044228145.1 Obscuribacteraceae bacterium (SeqCode) | reverse complement strand
CGAGCGCAATATCGCTACGGTTTGCAGGAAAGTGGCCACCCAAATAGTGAAGAGCAAAAACGCCACTGTCAAAGTAACACCGAATCTGGTGCCGGTTTTCCTCGGACCGCCGAAAGTTGTGCGCGAAGGTGAAGTGCGAGGCCCGCAGATAGGCATTGTCACTGGCTTGGCCTGGACTGAGATAGGTGGAGAAACGCTTTCTGTTGAAGTAAATATCATGCCCGGCAAAGGCAAATTGCAGTTGACCGGACAATTGGGCGATGTAATGAAAGAGTCTGCCCATGCCGCCTTCAGCTACGTGAGAAGCCATGCCGCCAAATTGAATCTGGATCAAAATTTCCACGATGAGATCGATATTCACGTGCACATACCGGAAGGAGCGATTCCGAAAGACGGTCCTTCTGCCGGTATTGCCCTTGCCACAGCCTTGCTTTCGGCCGTTTCCAAACGAGCGGTGCGCTCATCACTGGCAATGACAGGTGAAATCACTCTCAGAGGGCGTGTGCTGCCCATTGGCGGATTGAAAGAAAAGGTTCTGGCCGCGCTCAGGCAGGGCATCAAAACCGTTCTATTTCCAAGGGGCAATGAAAAGGACCTGCAGGAAATTCCCGATTATGTGCAAAAACGCATTGAACTTGTTCCTGTAGCCCATTTGGACGAAGTTTTCAAAATCGCTTTTACGGACAGGTCGAAGAACCCCCCGGCCGGTAAGTCTCGTGGCGTGCAAAGAATGGTTGCCAAGAGGGGCGCCAAGCGCAGCGCATCCAAAAATAAATAGGACCGAAGAAAATAAGGCCGCAATGCGCAGCGGCTTGTTTCCGTCAGGACTTTTGCCTTATCGCGTTAGCTAAAAGAGAGAAGACACAAGCAGTCGCGGGCGACGTATGGCGTCGCTTCTGCAGCACACTTGTCAATTACCGCAAGAATACTAAATATGGCGGGTTGCGCCGTTTTTAGTTGATATGATCAAACCGCTATTTGGGTACCTCAAGCCCCATGTTTGTGCTCTTTCAGACACGCACTGGGTCGAGGGGATGTTCATCCTGCACGCGCATATAGGAGTTCTCCATGGTAATGACTGATACGACCAACAAAAATCTTTCCTACCTCGCTATGGACGACGAGTACGTCAATCCAGTATTAGCGCGTTCTGCAAGGATAGTTGCCCACAAGGCCAAGGGATCTTACATCTACGATCGCAATGGCGATGCATATCTCGACTTCTCGACCGGTATCGCTGTCAACAATGTTGGTCATTGCCATCCGAAAGTTGTCGAAGCGATCAAAAAACAGTGCGAAGAATTGATTCACACCTCGGTTGTTGTGCACCACGAGCGCTACATCGAGCTGGCTAAGAAAGTCGTCGAGATCACACCCAAGTCACTCAACTCTGCATTCTTCGCCAACTCCGGTGCTGAAGCCGTAGAGGGCGCAGTCAAATTGGCTCGCTACGTGACAGGACGTCCGGCCATCATCAACTTCCGCGGCTCGTTCCACGGACGCACTTTCATGACGATGGCCCTCACCACCTCGAAACTTTATTACCGTGAAAATTATGAACCGCTGCCCGGTTCCATTCACACCGCTCTTTTCCCTTATGAGTATCGCTCGCACTTCAAAGGCGACACGAAAAAGGTCATCAAAGAGTCTCTCGATTACATCGATATGATGTTCCATCAATTTGTTAACCCATTGCAAGTTGCAGCGTTCATCATCGAGCCGGTTCTGGGAGAAGGTGGCTATGTGCCGGCTCCGGATGGCTTCATCAAAGAGTTGCGCAAGCTTGCCGACGAGCACGGCATCATGCTGATCATCGACGAAGTGCAAACTGGTTTTGCCCGAACAGGAAAAATGTTCTGCATCGAGCATGAAGGTGTCGAGCCGGATATTCTCGTGATGGCCAAAGGAATCGCAGGCGGCATGCCTCTTTCCGGTTTCGTTTCCAGAAGAGACATCACGAACAAATGGCCCGCAGGCCGCCACGGAACAACTTTCGGTGGCAACCCTGTATCCTGCGCAGCAGCACTGGCAACTATCGACGTCATCCAGGAAGAGAAGCTTGCTGAGCGCTCTGCAAAACTTGGCGCCGACATCATGAAGCGCCTGAAGAAATTCCAAGAAAGCAACAAGCACTTAGGCGATGTCCGCGGCAGAGGCTTGATGATCGGTCTCGAGTTCAATGACGAGAAAGGTGCGCCGAGCAAGGAAATTGCCGATCAAGTCGCGGCAAAATGCCTGGAGCAAAAAATGATTGTATTGACCTGCGGACAAAGCGGTCAGGTTATTCGCTTGATCCCACCCCTCAATATCTCTGATGCGGATGCGGAAAAGGCTTGCGACATCCTCGAAAAGGCAATGAAACTCAAGTAACAAATTAGAATCTCAAAAGAAAAGTTTGCACGTTAATCGATAAAAACTGCAGGAGAAAGTCATGACCTCATCTACAAAGAGCCCAGAGAGCGCAACTTCGAAAGCCGGCTCTCCTCGGACATATCACAACTACATTGATGGCAAGTGGGTAAAAGCCGAGAAAGGCGAAACATTTGCCAGCTACAACCCGGCCAATTTGAATGAAGTAATCGGTCACTTCGCATCGTCCACACCGACGGATGTGAAATTGGCTGTTGATGCTGCTCAAAATGCACTTTACGCATGGCGCCACACTCCGGCTCCGGCGCGCGCCGACATCATTTTGAAGGCCGCTTACTTGCTGGAAAGCCGCAAAGAAGAAATCGCCACCACCATGGTGCGTGAAATGGGCAAAGTTCTCAAAGAAGCCCGCGGCGATGTTCAAGAAGCAATCGACATGGCCAAGTATATGGCAGGCGAAGGCCGCCGCTTGATGGGTCAAACGGTTCCTTCCGAAATGCCCAACAAGTTTGCAATGGCAATCAGACAACCAATCGGCGTTGTCGGTTTGATCACCCCCTGGAATTTCCCAGTAGCGATTCCTTCGTGGAAGATTTTCCCTGCCCTCGTTGCAGGCAACACAGTTGTTTTCAAACCTGCCACCGATACGCCGCTTTGCGCATTGATGCTGGTTGAAGTGCTTATCGAAGCCGGTCTGCCGCCTGGCGTTATCAACTTCGTCACCGGCTTGGGCGCCAAAGTCGGTATGGCACTCGTCGACGATCCACGTGTCAAAGCTATCTCGCTTACCGGCTCGACTGAAGTCGGCCGTCGCGTAGCCGGACGTTGCGGCGAACTCATGAAGAAAGTCAGCTGCGAATTGGGCGGCAAAAACGCCATCTGTGTTATGCCCGATGCCGATGTCGAACTGGCAGTAGAAGGCGCTGTCTGGGGAGCTTTCGGCACCGCCGGACAACGTTGCACGGCCGCCAGCCGCTTGATCGTTCACAGTGCAGTTTATGAGCAATTCACCAAAGCATTCGTTGCCCGCACCAAAGAATTGAAACTCGGCTTTGGTCTCGACCAGGACGTAACGGTTGGACCGGTTGTGAACAAGAGCCAATTGGAAAGCATTAACGAATACGTGCAAATCGGTAAGAAAGAAGGCGCCAAGCTCCTTTGCGGCGGCAACATCGTAACCGAAGGCGCCCTCAAAGATGGTTGCTTCCACGAGCCCACCGTATTTGGTGATGTTAAGCCGACAATGCGCATCGCTCAAGAAGAAATCTTCGGACCAGTAACCGCCATCATCAAAGTGGAAAGTTTCGAAGAAGCAATCGAAGTAGCCAACGGCACCGAATTCGGTCTGTCGCTCTCGATGTACACCCGTGACGTGCACCAGGCCTTCAAAGCAATTGAAGAATTGGAATCGGGCATCGTCTATATCAACGCTCCTACAATCGGCGCTGAAATTCAGTTGCCTTTCGGCGGCGTCAAGCAAACGGGCAATGGTCACCGCGAAGCCGGCACCACTGCAATCGAGCAATTCACCGAGTGGAAAGCGATCTACATCGACTACTCCGGTCAATTGCAAAAGGCGCAGATCGACAATCATCCTGCCAAGAAGAAGTAGTCAGAAAAAAACTCTCGCCTGGGTCGTCTCAGGCGAGAGTTTTTAAAACCGAATAGTTAAAACGCTAGAAAATTTTTGAGACAACTAAATAGAAACCTGGAGATAAGAACATGGATTTCGACTTTACACCAGAGCAAATGGCAATGCGCAAGCACATGCGTGAATTCATGGAGCGCGAAGTTGCACCGGTTGCTCAGATGAACGATCGCGAATGCAAATTCGACCAAGAAGTAGCGAAGAAGATTTTCAAAGAAGGCTTCCTCGGTTGCCCCGTGCCGGAAAAATACGGTGGTCTCGGTATGGACTACATCGCATACGGCTTGATGACTGAAGAAGTCAACCGCATATGCTCGTCGACCAGAACCCTCTTTTCAGTGCAAACTTCGCTCGTTGCTCTGACAATCCTGAAGTGGGGCACTGAAGAGCAGAAGCAAGCATTGCTGCCGAAGCTCTGCAATGGCGAATACATCGGTTGCTATGGTTTGACTGAGCCGGAAGCAGGTTCTGATGCCGGCAACCAACAGACCCGTGCAGTTAAAGACGGTGGCGACTACATCCTCACCGGACAAAAAGTTTGGATCTCTTGCGGAACGATCGCTACTCACGCGCTCATCTTTGCTACTACCGATCCCAAGCTCGGTCACAAAGGTATTTGCTGCTTTGTTGTCGACACGAAGTCGAAAGGCTTCTCGGCTGCTTCGATCAAAGGCAAACTTGGCTTGCGTGCTTCCGATACTGCAACCCTCTACCTCGATCAAGTCAGAGTATCTGCAGAAAACATGCTCGGCGGCGTAGGCGACGGCTTCAAAGTGGCAATGTCCGCTCTCGATAACGGTCGTTTCTCGGTAGCCGCAGGCGCAGTCGGTCTCGTACAGGGCTGCATCGACGAGTCCACCAAGTACGCAATGCAAAGAAAGACTTTCGGCAAACCGATTGGCGAGCACCAGCAAGTGCAAGCCATGATTGCCGATATGGTTGCCGACTGCGAAGCCGGTCGCGTGGTGTATTTTTTATCGGGGCATATGAAGAATAAAAAACTACGCAACACCCAGGAGAACACACACGCCCAAATGTTCTTCGGGT
>JBGAVL010000382.1:0-5114 GCA_044228145.1 Obscuribacteraceae bacterium (SeqCode) | reverse complement strand
TATGCGGCGACTGAATTTCATGGACGCTATGCTCTTGTTACTTTACTGAATCCTGGGAGGCAAGAAGTTGGCCTTATCGATAAAAACTTTAATTACTCATTCGTTTGTTACGACGATCGCGACTGTTCATTTTGCAGTGGAATTTGGATCCTTAAGCATCCGATAGCACCAACTATTTGCTTGGACAAGAATGGTCACGTATTGTTAAAAACGCCTGAGCCTACTATCCCTCGGCGCTGGACAAAATCGGTTTTAGCATTTTACTCATTCAAAAGTGGAAAATGGTTTTTCTACGATAGACAAGGACATTTGCTTCCGCCATTAAATGTAAGGACCGAGATTTACAACATAGACAATTTCCCAATGGTTATGACTACTAGTAGTTCAGAGTGGCGCGCAGAAAAAGGTATTTTGGGAACGCAGTATATGTGGCTCAAGCGGCCAGAATTGTGTGATCTAACAATTACCGAACGCAATCGGTGTATCAAATCAATCTACGGAAAGTTTGAAAAGGAAGATTGGTTGCAGCCGGACGACAATCGATATCGAGAGTTCTATGCATTTTTGAGAGAGCACAATCCAATTGGCATGACGAAAGACGCGGTTGAACACTTGCTCGGACCAGGAAGGGCACAGGTGGGAGAGATTGAATTTTTGTCAGACCATAATGTTAAGCCAGACCCAAACATTGCCTCGTATCAATTGAACTGGTTTGGTGCTTGGTGCGCAAGCTCGACGTGGTTTGCGGAATTTCGATACGAGAACTCTTGTGTCAAGGAATGGCGCATTTACAAACGGACAGAGCGAATCAACCCTTGGATTCGTTCATAGCGCCGGGCGGCAAGATTGCTGCCGCTAGCCGCCAACAAGCTGGACGAGGCGGAGAAACGTGACTTTCGTGTCAGGCGAGACGGTTACGGTTTCATCAAGTTCAGATGGCTGATACTTGTTGAGTAGAACCATTAGCTGATTGCCTTCGAATGCTTTGAAGGCGCGTTCACACTCGACGTCGGCATTCAGTAGTCCCAACACCGGCTTCTGCACTTTCCTGTTGAGTATTTTTTCGTCTTCGGACTCAAAATTAGCTGCCACTGTCTTCTGCCTGCTGTTGTGCGTTTCGACCTCGTGCATTATATATTCGCGCAGTAAGTCACGCACGGTAATGCTTTCTGAGGGAAGCGAAAGTGGAAATGTCGGAGGTGCTGGTTGCCCTGGAACTTTTGTTTCCACCATTACTACATTTGCCATATGGAGCCTCATGTCTTGTAGGTTTTTATTTGATTCAGGATACTTTCATCTGTGATTTTCTTGTCTTCTGCAAGCATGAAAGCTTTGCTTATAACCATCGATAGCACAGTGTCGCCTGCAAAAGGTAGCCGAACTTTGGAGAGTGACTTGTCTTGCACGCGCCTATCGGAAACAATACAGAGATATTGATCGTTTGGTTCCATCAGGATATTGCCGCTTCCTAAGTGAATCTTATACGTTCTCAAATCGCCGCGCACAATCAAGAATTTGTCTTTTATCTCACAACGATCGGCAATCTTCAGGATTGGCAACAAATCGGATAATGCTTGCTTTCGCATAGATCCTGCGGTTGTGAGATCTCCGAATGAAAACTGGCTCCAGTAGTCACCGTATCCGCCGGTGTAGTTCGGATCGGTTCCAATGCTGCATACACTGACAAAGAGATCTACATCACGCATTATTTCGGAGAAAACGATGGGAAGAACCTCCGTCATCGGTACGTCGTCATTTGATTCGCGTACAAAACGAACCTGATCCGTTGCAACAATCATCGCGATAAAACTATCGGCAAGAATTTCTTCTCTTGCTCCTTCAGGAATTTCCACCCAAAATTGCGCGCTCAGGTTCCACTTCGGAAGTTTGAGAGTTGGTGTGTTGTGACTGTCAAACGCGCCTTGCAGCATGTACTTCCATCCGCGCTGAGTGCAAAGTTGTTGAAACTGGTGTTGCTTGATGATGTGCCCAGCAAATCTATTCGAATAAGTATTGGTTTCCTTTTCTGCATCAGTGAGAACGTAGATCTCCCGATAGCATTGCTTGAACGGCTGCGTGACGTTGTGCTCAAGCAGCCAGCGGCGCCAGCTAAGAACGGTCCCGGGTTCCACAGATATGGGATGCCACAGCTCGACAATTGCTGACTCGTCAGGTTGCAGCTCCTTTCCTTGCAGGTCAACAATCTTCCCTTTGTGCCAGATTCCTGCTTTTCCATTGAAGTTCCAAAGCAAGCGCCTGGCAATAATGGAACAAACTGGATGATCTAAGTAACGCTCCTTCCACGTAGAAAAGGTCCAATGGCGCTGGTCTATGAGACTGTGTTCTACTCTACGAATTGTGGTTGAGAGAATTTTTTCGAGATCGTCTTTAGACTTTTTTAGAGCCTTGAGTTGTGCGGCATGATCTTTCTTTACTGCAGCCGGCACACTTTGCTGGCTCTTTCCGGCGCTATTGACCCAGTTTAGGTCCACGTCGCCGTCGTCTGATACTGTTAGCTCGGCACGATATTCTCCAAACTTTTCTATGCGCCGGTGCTCTTGCGAAAGGCCGAAATCAGGAATGCCAATGTCTTGCAAATCCTCGACACTCATCCCTGCATGGTCAGCGGCGCGATGCAAAGCTTTTTCTATTTGGAGCTGTGAAGATGCATGCTTGGCGCGAGTCTGCACTCTGCTTAGTTGGCTTATCGCTTCCTTTGTATTCATCTCCGATAGAGCGTACAGACACGCATTGCCAACTACCTTTGAGCGCGGACCGAAGTTAGGCACTTTCTTGAAACACGATTCTGCTGCATTTCCCAGTGCTAACGCGAGCTTCGGATCTTTTCTCGGTGCGCAACACCATGCAAGTCCGCGCAAAACATCCTGGTTTTCCGGCTTCAATACATCGTCTAGCCATGAAGGATCGTGTCGAACGGAAGACTTTGCGGGAAATTGCGAAAACCATGTTTCTGCGAAACCGGCGAATGTTTCCTCACCAATTTTAGCGATGATCGATTCCGCTTCCGTGCTCCACTTGCCCGACGGCTTTGTCGAATTGGCTCTTGTGCAAACTTCAAGTAGCGAAATCCATAAGTTCTTGTTTGTTGCGTCCATAGCATTGAGGTCTGCAATTGCCTTGTCGGCCCATGCGTCTTCCGGTTGTATCGGAATTTGCAGTGCTGCAGCCTCTTCTTCGCTTTGAGTAAGTGCCTGAATGCGTTGAATGACACTTCTGGAGGTTTTTGAAATCGATCCCGCTGCTCCTGTTTTGACGCGTGAGACCAAGGAAGCAAATATTTTCAAAAGCTCTTTAGTTTCTTCGCCAAGTTCATTTTTTTTGGAGTATCGCTCTGCGCAAACGGCAGCGTCTGAAAACCTTTCATCATCTCCAGTTGTGATTCCGAAGAAAAACTCGGCGATCTTGTATTTCACAATCGTTTGAACTTGCTCTTCTGTAAGCGGGATTGGCTTCTTGCAAAGGCACGATATCAGCTGTTTTACGGCAAAGTTCTTCAAGTAATGATCGGAAACCGCTATTGCGAGGTGGCCTTGTCTGCCCTCACCTGGATTGCTCATGGCACGGCGTATACTGGTCGAATCGTCCAGTAGATCTTTCTTCATTCCTGATTTTTCGTACTGTTCAAAAATTCTTTCCACTAGTGTCCAGAAGATCACCGTCTGTTGCTGCGCTGGCAAGGCAAGTATTTCCTTTGCCGAATATGAGAAAGAAACTCCTCTGTAGAAATTCTTCAACGCAATTTCGAGATAATTGGCGATCTGCTCATCTGCTTGCGCTTGAAGTGCTTTGTCACTTACGGTGTTCGATTTAGCCATACACGAGCCTCTAGCAGGTGGAATCGAGCGTGTAAACGGTTATACCCGGCCAAAACCGATGCTATGTTGTCCTGATGTTTATAGTAACTGTTTGGAAAACGGCAACGTTATGGAACTCTCGTCTCACCCATGGCGCGACGTATTGCGTGGTGAATTTGTCTCATTAGCGACGGGCTGATTCGATCTGCCAGAGGACCCTTTCCAAGCAATTTTTTGCTGATAGTGGTGACCTGATCGCACTTGGCTGTGGACTCTTTTTTCAGTCCCCCCTCTCCCGCTTCAACAGTCACAAAACTATCGTTATAGCCGCTTGGCTCACCAAAAACAGGCACGACCATAATATCGGGCGCAAGCTGATTGCGCATATCTCGGGAGACGATTATTGCAGGACGAGGTTGGTGCGGATCGTTCGGCTGGTTCGGAATTTTCACATACCAAACTTCTCCCTTTCTAGGTTACGCTCCTTGTCGAAGAAGGCTTGTAAAAGTACAACATGCGTATGAAGAAAACCCGCCAGACTTTCACCGTTCCTGAAGACATCTTCCAACGGTTCGCTGCAGTGGTTCCTGCTCGGACAAGGAGTGCCATTGTCTCCCAACTGCTGGAGGTAGAAGCCGGGCGTCGTGATTACTGTCGGGGTCATGTGCGGTGGCAGGCACGGAATTGCCGTCATACAGCAGTTGTGTGCCCTGGATAAACACTGCACTCTAACACTCAATGCTTAGAACCTAGATCTGAGGCATTCTGCCGCAAATTGATGCGGCGTTGTTCGAGCCTGTCGACAGTTTCTTCCGGCGCGTCAGCTGTCGAGGCAAGTGCCTGATCGAGAACTGCCAGTGCGCGCTTGTTTTGACCTGTTTTCTTTAGATAATTGGTGAGACGATCGTAGGCCAAATACTTGTTTAGCATCGTCACTTTTCTTGGATTATTGTTCGCCAATTCAAGAGCTCGCTCCAGGTCTGAAATTGCTTCTTTGGTTTTTCCTGCGCGATCTAAATTCCAGGCTCGCTGCAGGAGCGGCTCGAACAATTCCGCTGATTTCACGCCGAGAGCTTTTTCACGCACTTTGATAGCGAAGTCGACGGACTCCGGCAACGCCTGCTTGTCGCCCGAGCGCGCGTATCTCCAAACCCTGCCGGCATAGCTATCTGCGGCGATGTATTCGTTGTGCTTCAAGTGCATTTCCGCTACTGCTCGTGCCGCAATTCGCGCCTTCGGATAGTCATGCAAATGGTAATTAGCGCTCGTCAAATACTGGAGATATCGCAATTGATAAAT
>JBGAVL010000381.1:0-5117 GCA_044228145.1 Obscuribacteraceae bacterium (SeqCode) | reverse complement strand
CAGCCTGTTCGGGCTTTTCTATGTGACAGTTGCTCCCGGGCAGGCGCAAATCGATAAACTGGCCAGTAAAGAAGGGCTTACAGGAACGTTCTTCAAGGGCGTTCTGGCCACGGTACTCTCCACTCCATGCACGGCGCCGGCGCTGGGTCCGGCAGTCGGATTTGCATTTGCCCAGTCGCCAATCGTCATTCTAGGAATTTTCGAAGCGGTAGGATTCGGCATGGCTTTGCCTTATTTGCTTTTGACGATCAATCCTAAATGGTTGCGCTTCATCCCCAAGCCGGGCGTGTGGATGGAGAAGTTCAAGGAATCGATGGGCTTTGTATTGCTGGCTACGGTCGTCTGGTTGGTCAGCGTGGTGGGAGCGCAAGTCGGAGCGAGCGGAGTGGAAGCCGTAGGTTTCTTTTTAACTGGCGTGGCATTCGCCGTCTGGGTGACTGCACGATTTACCGACCTTTCATCCACTGGCACGCGAAAGGCTGTTGTATGGTCGATTTCCGGTGTTATCGTTGCCGTCTGCCTCTATGTTTTCATACTTTCTCGTCCTGACTTGATGGGGGCACCGGCTGCTGAGACCAACATCGCAAAAACCGCAGTCAGCGAATCTGGTATTACGTGGCTGCCTTTCACAATTGAAGACCTGGACAAAAATATTGCCGCTGATAAGACTGTATTGCTTGATTTCACAGCCGATTGGTGTCTCACCTGCAAAGTCAATGAGCGCACGGTATTGGACAGCGCTCCGGTAGTCGAGCAATTGAAGGCACTAAAAGTGGTGACCATGAAAGCGGACTGGACGCGCAGAGATGCCACTATTTCCAAATTGCTGCAAAAATTTCAACGCTCCGGAGTGCCGCTCTACGTGGTCTTTCCCGCCGGCAAGGGATCGTCTCCGATTGTGCTGCCGGAAGTGATCACACCGTCTCTGGTGGTCGACAAACTGAAAGAAGCCGGTCCAAGCAAAAGCTGACCGGCCTCTTACGATTTATTTTTCTGTCTGCTTAGAGTTTGGCGATTGCTTCCAAAACCTTGGCGTTATCCGGCATTCCTTCATGTACGTACTGAACGATGCCATTTTTGTCGATCAAGAAAAGAGCGCGACTGGCAGTATTTTTGTCTTCGCTGACGACGCCGTACTTGCGGCCCACTTCATGCGTGTGGTCGGCAAGCAGGTGTTGTTTCAAATTGAATTTGGCGGCGAAGCCTTCGTGGCTCTTGACCGAATCGGTTGAAATGCCGAAAACAACGGTGTCGGCGCTTTCGAATTTCGAATAGTCTTCTGTGAAGGCGCACATTTCTTTGGTGCAACCAGGCGTGTCATCCTTCGGGTAAAAGGCAAGCACGACATTTTTCTTGCCGCGATAATCGGAGAGGCTGATCTTGCCTTCCGGATAGGATTCACAGGTAAACTCAGGTGCCTTTTCGCCCACGCGGGGCAGTGCGATGGCTTCTTTGGGTGATGTCATTATTACCTATCTCCTCTCAAGAATTGCAAAGGCTAATTGTTGCACTGCCGGACTGAGTGGCGCTATTTTTTAATCTCAAACCAGTCCGAAGGTAACAAAGCGTGTGGACACTTGCGCTCAAAACTTCAAGCCTGCGCCAAAGCCAGCTCATGTTTTTCCCTGCAACAATGACACCATTATTGTTGGACTGTACGCAGGAAGCGCTTCTAGCCGTTGATGGTTTCTTGAATTGATTCGATCAGCCTGTCCAGCCCGCCGATTTCAAACTGATCGGCAAATACTGCCAGGATCCCGACATCGACGTCTGTTAGCACAGTCACTTTGAGCTCACCTCTCAAGTCGGTAAGCAAGACCATTTGCCTGAGCTTGCCAATTTCGAGCTTGTTGGTGCCCAGATTGCTCGTGCTCAAAAGGGCAGTGGAAAGCACGCCGAGCGTGTCCTTATCCATATCCGAGCGGGTCGAAGCGGCAATCACAAGTCCATCGTGGCCGACTATCAGACTGCCGTATACATTAGGGAAAGTGTCGATGTGATTTAGCAAAGACTGGATGCCTTCGCCGCGTGCAGCGCTGATAACTCTGGCTGTGGCAAGATTGGCTCCGATGGTTCTGTGCTCTTCTTCAGCTTTGATAATACTTTCGACGACGGATACGTCGAGCAGCAATTTCCCTACCGTCTTCATTGTGCCTACAGAATCTGCAGTCGTGGTCGGCTCTGCAGCTGAGCGTCCGGAAAGGCGTCCGAACTCTTTCAATTCCTTGGCCTTGGGTGCGCCTCCCGGCCCTGGCGGCGCCTGAGGTGCAGCATCGTTTATGGCATTCATATCCAGCCTGAACATCGATGTCTCATTGACTGGCTTGGCGAGATCGTTGGGCAGAGGCGCAGTTGGTGCAGGTGCGGGTGCAGGTGCAGGCGCAGGTGCGGCTTCTTTAGATGCCACGACTTCCAATTCGCCTGTGTCGGTGGGTTTTTCTTCTTTGGCAGGAGTTTTGCTGACTTCTCTAAGCGCTTCTTCTGGTGCCAGAGCTGAAAAAATCTCTTCAATATCGTTGTCGACTCCGCCCTCGAACAAAGGCTTGTCTACGTCTTCGTCGTCATCAAGACGGCGCGACGGCAGCGCCTTTTCGGCTTTCGCTTCAACGGGAGCCTTGGCGGCAGGCGGTTCGAAGGAAAGGTCCTTTACTGGTGAAGTGGCAGCCTCCTGGCGTGCTTTGGCAAATATCTCATCAAGATCAGCTTCTTCTTCCTGGACCGCTTTCTTCGCGGCCGGCTCTTCGTGCCGTTCGGTAGGTACTTCCCTCAGCGCTTCTTCCGGCGCAAGCTTCGAGAAGATATCGTCTACATCACTGTCCAGATTTTTGTCGAACAGCGGTTTGTCATCATCCTCGTCTTCATCGTCTGATAGACGCCGAGATACAGGCTCCGGTTTGGGCTCCGGTTTGGGCTCGGGCTTGGGCTCCGGTTTAGGCTCGGGTTTGGGCTCCGGTTTGGGCTCGGGCTTGGGCTCCGGTTTGGGCTCCGGTTTGGGCTCCGGTTTGGGCTCGGGCTTCGGCTCCGGCTTTGGCTCAGGCTTCGGTTCAAATTCAAATCGCTCAGGTTTTGGCTCCGGTGTTGTTTCAGGCTTAGCAGCCGGTGCTTCCACGCTGGGCATCTTGTTTTTTGTGATCGCCCCCATCAATCGAGAGCCCAGATCCATATGCGCAGCCTGATTGGAACTAGCTGCAGGCTCAGCAGGAGCAGGAGGCGGAACTGCCGGTTCAGGTGCGGTTGCCTCTTGTGCAACTGTTGATCCGCTTTCCATTTGGGTGAGCGGTTCGTCAATTATGGAGAGCGGCTCGTCATCGAGCCTGTCGAGAATGTCCTTCAGACTTTCTTGATTGCCTTGTTCGTCTTCGGGGCGGTGACCACCTGTGCCGCTGGCGCTAAGCGCTTGCAGCTTGGTAAAAGTGCTTGTGCTCTTTCTCTTTTGCGCTTGCAACCTGGTTGCTGTTGCGGATGCGGCCGATTTTTTCTCGTCTTCGATTTCTGCAACCGGGGTTTTAGGCGGTTAGGGCTTGGCGGGCGGCTTATCTTCTTCCGCGTCCAGTTTGTCGAGAATGCCGCGCAATTTGGTGGACGATGTAGCAGCCTTCGCTTTGGTCTTGCCGAGCTTGATAGCGCCTTTCGATTCGGACTGTTCTTCCTTTGATTCTTCTTGTTCGTTCGGGTCGAGACCGGCCGAATAAACGGAGAGAGGCTCCAATTTGAGCAATGCAACTGCTGCTCCAACGCCGAAGACGGTGCTGACTACAAGTGGAGCCAAAGGCAGCGTCAGCTTCATCGGAGGCGCAAAGGCGAAATGCTGGCCAATCAACACGCAGACTACGTCGAGGACGAAAATGGAACCGAAAGCAATAACAGCTACAAAAAGTAATTGCTTTAGCCGGCAGTTTTCAAAACATATGCGACTGAAAAGCAAGGCGGCGCCCATCTGCCCAAAGATGAGAGAGGCTATGTTGACGTTGAAGGTCAGATCTTTAAACGGCGAATGAGTTAATCCGAAAGTGAGAAGGAGGGCAAGCACAATAGCTGCGCTGAACCAAATCCAATTTCGAACGACCAGTTTGTACATTTAAAAGATCGGTCCTTGAGATCTATATGAAAAACTATGTTCAATATACCCTGCTACACAGCGTTTACGGTGCAAACTGAACAGGTTTGAAGACATGAAACAGCCCCTTGAAAGCGCCCGTTTTGTATTTATCTGTCGCTGTGAGAAAGGCTCTGTTGCTTCTGTCCGCCAGCCTGACCGGCGCTGAGCTTTATTAAGGCTCCGTCCACGAATACCGCAGAGAAATTCCTGGTCAATTAGAATACCCAATTAATTGACAGAACTGGCGCTTGCGAACCCGGGCGAAAACGAATCTCGGAAAATACGTCTGGACAGGCCAGAGCGCAGCGGCAGGCAAATCCAGGCTGCCTGTCATGAGACTACAGCCGGAATGATGCCCCTAGCCTGGATTGCAGACTTTCTCTGATTTTTGCCAGACGCTTGTCGACCTCGTCTGCCGACAAGGGCTCCTGGTCGCTAAGGAAAAGCAATCGATAAGACAGACTTTTCTTTCCGTCAGCCAGCTGGAACAGGCTGACCAGATCGACATGTTTGAGGGTGCCGCCGGCCGCCGATCGGATACAAGACTCAACCGATGCATGGTCGAGTCCGGATTCTACGTCCGCCGTCAGGTCGCGGGACAAGGGCTGAGTAGAAGGCAGTGGAGAAAACGTCGGGGGTAGCGTTAATTTCTGTATTTGATCGATATCCAATTCGAATACGCAAGCGCGTTCTGAGAATTTCAAACTGTCGGTAAAACCCGGATGCAACTCTGCTACGAATCCCAGGCGAGTGACCTGCGCTTCTGTGGCAGTGGCCGAAACGTTGGGATTCTTGGACCAGATGATTTCACTGGCTCGAAAAGGGTGCAGGCATCCCGGCAAGCGCTTTGAATGGAAGAATTTGACGCGCGACAGATCGACGCCCGCTTGCTCCAGCAACTGCTCGACAACACCTTTGGCCCGGTAGAAATCATGCGCTTCTTCCGGCACAGTTTCATACCTGGCGGTGTCCGCCGGCCCGGCCGTCGGCTTGGATTGCCAGATGCTGGCGGCCCGCC
>JBGAVL010000380.1:0-5179 GCA_044228145.1 Obscuribacteraceae bacterium (SeqCode) | reverse complement strand
AATGTACAGCCACAAACTGTGCAACCTGTGCCGCCGCTTCCAGCGGCGTCCAACACTTCGTCAAACAGCTTTTCCTTCAGTTCAAGCTCGAGCTCTCTGCATCAAAATGCCGTACCACCTCGACCTTCGACTGTAATCGACAAGCGAGATGAAACTATTTCGATCGTCGTCAATAAGAAATCGGTAGCGATAGGCAGTGTGGCGCTTGCGGTTTTGCTTGCGATTGCAGGTTTTCTCTATTTTCGTCCGACCGGTCCGGCGGTATCTCCCACTGTGTCCGCAACTAGTCGTCCGGACTCGCAAAACGCATCATTCACAACGGTTCCTTCCCACGCCGCTCCGGCTCTAAGCGGCAAGGCTCCGACTGCCAGGCCTGCGGTGCCTACTGTTGCTCGCGCGGTTAAGAAACCGGCTCCTCCGAAAAAGAAGGCGCCTAAACGCAAACCGAATGCAAACAGAAATTATGGCAACCAGGATTACTATCCGACCACGACCTATCGCAATTCATATTCGCAGCCTTCCGCGCCCACGCGGTCTTATGAATACCAGCCGCCTGCGCAACCGGTCAGGCAGCCGGATCCCGTAGTTGTCGCGCCGCATCCTGTCCAGCAGGCAGATGTATCGAGTTACAGCTCCCGAACGGAGACTTACGCCAGCCGATATGCCTCTCGATATGCCAACCGCTACACGGATCGAGGAGCCGATAAGGTCACCAACAGCAGAGCCGGTCGTAAGATCAAAGGTTTGCTCAACAGAGGATTAGGCATTCTCAAAGATATCGCAGATTAATGAAGTTCAAGCGTCTATCCAAATTTCATTCGATTAGCTCAGCATGCGGCTGCTTTAGTTTGCGGCTACTTGGCTAAGGGGCCCGCGCAAAGTTTTCATTTTGGTTCTATTACGAAATTCAAGTCCATGGACGTCCAGTCTTGATCGAAGTTTGTAATAGGAGGCTCGTTGCCTCGCGTCTGAGCACCGGCTGCTCGCATGATTATGTCCTGCAGTTGAGGGCAAGCCGAATAGCCCTTTCTCTCTGTTTCTCCTCGAGTCAATGAATCCTGCCTTAGAAGAGCAAGGCTGACTGGAGATGTGCTGGCAACCAGCTTGTATGTCTCGTGACCTATCGGAAGCCTAACCCAACAGCGCTTCAGGTCTTTCGACATGCCGGCAGGCAGCGGCGCATCTTCTCCTTCCGCAGGTGGATAGAGAGGCTCAATTTTTCCACTTGTGCATAACGAAATCATTGCAATATAGAGCGGTGCCGCTGAGTTGTTTTTTACAGAGACGATTATTCGATCGTCTGGTTTTAAATGCGGCGCCTCCTTTGAGTTGGAGATGCATATCGATTTCTCCCATCGCTCGTCTATTTTTTCGGCTTTCCAGATCGTTGCTTCTACAAGACCGTTGAGTTCGGAAGTGCAATTGAAAATTCCGCGTACAGTGTCTTGATTTGCTACCAGTCTAGCTTTGGTGACAATGTTCTCCGCCTCTGCGGCGGCTGACTTCTCTATAGGCAACCATGTGTACGCAATCGGTTGAGTTGTCTGCCTGCAGAGATATAGCCCTTGTGTTGCATCAGCTGACGAAATATTGCTGATTCCGCCACCCTTCCTAAACTCGGATAGACTTCCCGCGCAAATTGCTATATTCCAGTCTCCTGCTTTTGAATTTTTCGTGTCTTGAGGCTCTGCGTCAATCTTAATTGAAGTGTAATGCGAAGCGGCTTTCTCCAAAGCCTTAGCAAATTCCGCGAAATCTTCGCCGTATGTTGTTTTTGCGCTACAGTCCAAAACAATCGGCAGCATTTGTGTCGCTGCCTCTGGTGCGGAAACAACCGCCTTTGCATGGGTAATTTTATCTTTTGCAAGCCCTTCCTCCAATTGCACTGCGCATTGAAAAGGCTCTATGGACGTTACACTGCCTGATGCCAGAAGGCTATCTTTTCCTCTCAGGCGCCTGGCGCTCTCATCATAAAATGAGAATACAGCGCCCGTCTTGATTCCCAGAGACGCGCCTGCGTTAATGATTGCAGTATTGTTTTCGAACTTGATGACGGAAAAGAAAGGATCGGCTTTTTGACCGTGGTCCGCGAATACATAGCGATCTAGGTCTCCTTCAATCTGAGGATTTTGCGCGGAATCACCTGCGACCATAGACCTCAATCGATCGCCCAGCTGGCGATACGTGATGTCGGAGCGACTGGTCTTGAGCAATGAGATCAGGTGCCTTGTCATCAGACCGTTGTATCTATCTTCCACATCGCTCGTCTTCTGCGGTGTTTCGATGGCATCGTGGTTGGCATCAGAACCGGAAATTGCGATATATCTATCGCCAGGAATACTGACGTCAAAGTCTTGAAGAAATTCCGTTCCCACTGCAAGCTCCGATTTTTCATCAGCCTTGATTCCGAAATCAGACATATTCATATGCCTGGATGTAATTCCGACCGCTCGCAAATTCGTGCCAGAGCGGCAACAGTCCGTAATCACAACAACATTTCTTGTCGCTTTGCAGAGCTCTTTCAGCAAAAGCGACAGCTCATCATCTGTAATCAGGCAACTTCGCAGTTGATCGGGATTTTCGAAGACCTTTCCATTTACGTCGATCGAAATGAGCGCTTCATCCATTCCGTCAATTTCATCCGGGTTGGCCGCATCGTCTTTTATCTGAATTCCGTGTCCGCTGAATTGAAATACAAAAAGCCCGTCCGGGTGTCTTTTGGCATTGTCTATCAAATGTGTACGAATTGACTCGATAATCCGCTTTTTAGTTGCACCTTTGTCGATAAGCTCGACAATATGCTGTTCGTCATTTTGAAAGCCGAAAGTTTTGCAAAGCACTTCACGCAAATCATGAACATCATTTTCCGCGCCGTTTAGTTTCTTTGCCGCATAATCGTTGATACCTACCATCAATGCGAATTTAGCAGGACATGGTGAAGTGGTTGCCGCCGGCGAGTTGCCTGTTGACTTCTTCTTTGCTTGTGCCGCGAAGGCGGCACTGCAGCCACCGACCTCCGGCGTCAAGTGAGATACGGGCAGCGCCTGCACTAAGAGCATAGAGAGCAGACCAATCGTCGCTTTCGAGAAATTAACGGACATTTCTAGACTCAACCTCCCTGTTGCTTACTGGAGTTGCTTTATCTCTACTTGAATTTGTGCCTCAGAATATATACCATCCTTCAAAATATAGACGTTGATATAAGCCGAGCCCCTGGGTAATTAATCAATTGGAGCGGGGGCGGCTGTATCGCAAATGTGTCTCTAATTTTGATTGTCAGGTCCGGGCGTTCAGAAAAAAAACTGGTATTGATCCCTTGAAAATAACGGCGAAGTCGATTGCCAGATATCTGGAAAGCAGAATTTTCCCTCCGCCAAAGGGGGAATCTGAAGGACTTCTGTCGCACATAAAACGAACGCTTCTTCTCATTTTCATACTGACGACTGTCACGCATATAGTACATCACAATCACTGGTTGAAGATATTCGAGAATCCAGCGCTAGATGCTTTTGTGAGGCTTCATCCAATAGATGTTAAATACACGTGTCTAGTCGATATTGACGACAGCGATCTCGAGAAGTTGTTTGATGGAGTCCGGCCGCTAGCTGCTGAAAAATTGCGCGAGGTCATCGCCGCTATCTCCGAAGGCGAGCCGCGTGCAATTGTCGTCGACATTGATACTGAGGATCTATCGTATAGAGTCTTGCGTGACTTCAAGTTTCCCGTGCGTGTCATTTGGGCACGTGGAGCCGAGAATCTCGATGCTGAATCTTATTCGCATGGTCATGAAGAAAAGTCGAGTGGTGGAAATTCTCACGACAAATTGCCTCTTATGAAACCATTGCCCGTCCTTGGTGACTCAGCGCGAGATGGTGTCGAATATGGATTTGCCGTGACCCGCCCGGATGAAAATGGCTGGGTGCGCAGTTATCCTCAGCACATATCGGTAGTCTGGAGAGAAACAGCAGTACATGAAGAGGGGGCAGCATCAAAGCGAGATGAGCTGGCGAGAACAGATCAGTTGAGAACGGGGCATGTGGAAACAGAACAAGCGAAAGCAACGCAGGCGAAAACAGAGCCAATAGAAGAGGCTGAGACCTTGCCGTGGGAAGCCATTCGCGCAGGAAACATCAATGCCGGTAAGGAATCGGACAGCCACCATGCAGACGAGCTGATGTTCAAATTTTCCTCATTTCCGAAAGCGTATCCCGGCTATTCCGCAGGAGAAGTGCTGGAGCAAGTGCGCGGTAATAGTGCCGCCTGGAAAACCGCAGTAAAGGATAAGATTGTCCTTTTGGGCGGTACTTATAAATCGGCTGGCGACACTCACATGACTCCAGTCGGCAGAGTCGATGGGGTAAAACTTGTCGGTTTTGCAATCGAGTCTTACCTGCAAGATTGCGTCATTCGAGAAACCGATCCTAATTTGATGCTTGTCTTCGATGTGATGATAGGAATTCTGTGTGTGGCTGTCGGACACTATTTGCCGCGCGCTCTGGCACTGCTGACAATACCAGTCATATTTCCGCTATTGGTGTTTGCGTTGAGCCTTTTGTGCTTTGACAAACTTTCGATATGGGCAAATTTCGTACCGCTGCTTTTTGGTATTTACCTTCACTTCATACACGATCATCTTGTGGAAGACCGCGAAATGCGGCATGAACTGCAGGCGTTGAAGGCAGGAAAGACAAATGAAATGCATGAGACACACTGAACACGCTGAGCGAAAGAAATGACGGAGCGATTTAGTTATCGTGGTACGAACGCAAATTCAACCGGCGGCTCGTTGTGGCTTAGGACTTTGAATGAGTGGAAATGAAATGCGAAGACGAATAATTGCGGTCTCACTTGCAACCCTTTTTTCGACGCCTGGTGCTTCGGCTGAGGGAAGCGAGTTGAAGCAAGCGTTTGACGGAGGCGAGAGAGCATTTAATGCTGGCAAATATAGCGACGCCGTGAAGCAATTTGAGATAGCGTTGAAAGCCGCCGAAAGTAGTGCTTCACCGACGGATGTTGCGCTTTGCTGCTTGTGGTTGGGAAATGCCTACAAGTTTCAGGGCCGATATGGGGAAGCTGAGCCCCTGTATAAGCGCAGCCTGGCGATATATGAAAAGGCCTACGGAGCCGACCACCCGGATGTCGCCACGAGTCTCAATAACCGGGCGTCATTGTATGAAGC
>JBGAVL010000037.1:27000-28011 GCA_044228145.1 Obscuribacteraceae bacterium (SeqCode) | reverse complement strand
TCGCCCGGTCGACGCATGGCGTCGACGACCCTGCAAATGCTTAGAGCTCTGAGAAGTACTTCAAAACTTTCTGGTTGACTCTATCAAGGAAGAATATGATTACGCCCAAAACAGCGTACTGCCAGCCTGCATCAGTTGCAAATTGATTGTAGTTGTCCACGAGGAACTTCGCGATCATAAAAAACAGATTGTCGTCGCGCATCTCGGCGGCAGAAAGTGGCAGCGCCAGCCGCCCTCCAGCTGGCCAGAGAATAAATACGAAAAGAGCACCGATTGCCAAACGGATGATCACCTGTTTTTCGAATATAGAATCAGCTTCACTTTTGCTTGAAGGAACATTTTTCTGCGCCCCGTCTGAAGATGTAGAATTAGTGCCGGATGGAATATGTGCTTGCACTCGTTCTGCTTCCAGTCCGCGTTTGATTCCCGAGTCGGTATCGTTTTCAAATTGCAGCGAAACACTCGATTGCTCTATCGAGTCACCACTGTCCTTTGTTTTGTCTCCTGTTTTCTCTGCCGGCTGGTCCAAACTTTTGTGTTCTTTCAATTCAATTTTGTCGGCGACTTTCGGTTCTTGGTTGTCGGCTGATTTGTTTTCCGGCTGATTGACGCTGTTCTTTTGGTTGTCACTTTGAACCTCAGGTATTGCCGGTGCATGTGCCGGATTGCTCTGGTGCCCTATGCCGGCACATGCAAGAATGTCATCGCCTCCTGCTTTCGAGGTGTCGTTTGACTTCCCTCTTTCATTGGTTGCTGCTTTGATGCTGTTTAGGAGAGCGGCAATTTCTTTTGCCGTAGAGAATCGTTTTTCGGGATCTTTGTCAATGCAACGCATCACAAGATCGGCCAGTCCAGCAGGTAGAGGTGATTTGGTATTGAACGAAGTGATATGTTCGGGCGTCTGAACCATATGCAAAGCCATGGTGGCAGGTGCATTTATGCCTTGAAAAGGAGGATTGCCGCTCAGAGCCTCAAACATTACACAGCCGAGACTGTAAACGTCCGAGCGCG
>JBGAVL010000037.1:0-26990 GCA_044228145.1 Obscuribacteraceae bacterium (SeqCode) | reverse complement strand
CTATTTGTTCTGGACTCATGTAGTGCGGAGTTCCGACTATATATCCTTCTTTCGTCAGTTTTGTGGTATCACTTTCGTTTATGACCGCAATGCCAAAATCGACGACCAGCGCCTGCAAATCTCCGTCCTCGGATTCTATCAGCATGATGTTGCTGGGCTTGATGTCTCGGTGCACAATATTTTTGGAATGGGCGTGCTGAAGTCCTCGTGCCACCTGCTCGAATATATTGATGAATTCAAGCCAGTCCAGTGACTGATGCTGTTCCAAATATTGTTCCAAACTTTCTCCGGTCAGCAAGTCCATCACGAAAAACGGCTGGTCATTTTCCGTCAGCCCGACATCATGAACAGCCGCAATGTTTTTGTGCGTCAGTCCGCCCTGTGCGCGGGCCTCGCGCATGAAACGCTTTTTTTTAATCGTGTCATCGAGATTGGCGGATTGCAAAACTTTGATTGCCACTTCCTTATTCAGGATTTTGTGGCGCGCTTTGTAAACAGCGCCCATGGCACCACTGCCCAGGTGGGAAATTATCTCGTATTTATCATCCAGCACTTTACCGCGAATCAGTTCCGGATCGCTTTTGCTGTTCGACTTTGTTTCAACTGTTTTGCTATCATCCGGTTGCGCGTCATCACCACGGGCGGTGTCGCCAGAATCGGGATCCCGTCCATCTTTTTGCTTGGCGCACATCTCTTATCCGGTTATATTGAAGCCGAAGCTAGTTTGCCTGGTTCCTTTTCGTCTTCATCCGAAGGATCAAGACTGTAGCCTTTCAGCCAGCCGTTTGAAGTGTGGATGGAAGATCTGAGCGCTTCAGCGCTGCCTTCGTTGAGTGCGATTTCTTTATACATGGCGAGCAATTGCAGCGTGGTGAGCATAAGAACGTTTTTCTTGCTCGCATAGTCTGCCAGCTCACCGGAATAGTCGCTGTCTGTAATCTTCGGCGGCGGTTTGTCTTCGGCTTGTGCAGCAATCAAGATGCCTTTCGGCTCGGCACCCTGTTCACACCAGAATCTGGTCTGAGCAATCGAGAGCTGTCCGAGGTGTGTGCGCTCAGGCAGGCCTGGCGTCCAGATAATTCTGCAGATTGAAACTTTGTCGTCCGATTCGAGGCGAAGTTCTTGCTTGTCGTCTTCGACGATTTTAACGCGCCATCCCAGACGTGCCAAAACTTTTCCGCAAGCTTCAACGAGGTCTTCCCCGGTCGAGGTCAACAGAGTGTTGCGCAAACTCTTGGTGGCAGCCAGGCGGTTTTCGACTTCCTTGATCTTGCTTTGAGCATTGCGAACTTGCTCGTTAAGATTGTCGAGATCCTTCACCAAAAGGTTCAGCTCGGAAGCAAAGTATTTGCTGCACCAGTCGGGGACTTTCGTGTCTTGCATCGTATTTCCGCTCCATGCTCCGTTTTTGGTCTTCTCAACGATTTCCTGTTCAAACAGCTGGCTGGCAATTAATTCCGCTTCTTCAAGCTTGCTCTTCTTCTGTTTTTCTGGATCTGATTTTTCTTCTTGCGAACTCGACTCTTTATCATTGGATTCCGAAGTGTCTGAATTCGACGTTCCCTCGACCGTGTCGGCCATTTTGTCGATAGTACTCTTTGAAACGGTCTCCGAGTCGTCCTCCGTCTTGTCCGATGCGTCCGGACTAAAGTCCTCGTTATTGCCTTTCGGCTCGTCTTTGGACTTTTCTTCCGGCGCCTTGTCTGCACTGGCCTGTGAGACAGTTATTTTATCGCTAGTTGAGCTCTCATGATCTTTGTTGTTGCTGTCGGCAGCTTCATTCTGATCGGAAGTTTTGTCAAGATTGCCATTGTCACCGGAGAAAAGCCCTTGCAGATCTATCTCTGACGGCGCGTCATCTTCCTTCTTGCTCTTCTTGCCCAGGTCTTTGGTTCTGGATTCTGACTCTCCCGGCTTGTCTTTATCTTTTGGCAGGTCGTCGAGTTTGGAAACTTCCGCCAATGACTTGTGTTCGAGCGCTTCCAACAACATCGAAGCGGTAATTTGCAGTCCGTGATCTAGATTCTGCGGCGGCTCGTCCGTTTTGTCAGTTTCCTTTTCTTCTTCCTTCTTTGCTTTGGAATCTTTGCTATCAGAATCTGTTTTGGAGTCTCTTTGATCTCCAGTTTCTTTGGAGTCTTTAGGGTCTCTGGAGTCTTTCGAGTCTGATTTATCGCTGGACTTATCGCTGGATTTGTCTGCCGCTTTACCTGCAGCCTTTTCTTCAGACTTTTCCTGTTTTTCCTCTGACTTGTCTGCCGCCTTATCGTTGGCTTTCTGTTGCTCTCTGGGAGCAATGGTTTTGCTCATTTCGGCTTCGTTGAAGCCGCTTTCCTTCGCTTTTGCCTGAGCCAAAACTTCCTTCAGCGAAGTCATACTGGATAAGTCTGTTTCTCTTGTCGGCGCATGCGGAGTGGTTGTTTCGCCGGCTGTTACTTTCATCTCTTGAGCGTCAATCGTTTCGATATCGACTGGTGAGAATTGATCGGCAGCTGATCCGACCGCCTGGTTTTCAATCACGAACCAGAATAAAGAAACTCCGACTTTTAATACGTCGCCATCATTGATGGGAATTGGTCCGGCGATTTGATTGCCGTTCAAAAAGGTTCCGTGACGGCTCTTGCTGTCCTGGACCATGTACTGGTCGTCGTCTTTAGTAATTACGAAATGAAATCTAGATATTGATTGGTCGCCCGAAATGACGATATCGTTCAGGTCGTCGCGCCCTACTTTGCATCTGGGCGTAGTAATTGGAATTTTGCGATTGGAGACCAGGTCGACCAAAAAGGCGGTCGGCAACTCCGCTCCGTCGCCTCCATGCTGAAGATGCAATTTATCGGTCAAGTCCGATACCTTGACGTCGGTGACCGTGCAATACGGGCACAGTTCTTCGGTGTACGAGCGCTTGCATACGGTGCAAGTAGTGGCCATAACGTTTCCTTCCCGAAAGGTGGACCTGCCACCCCCCACATAGCTATTGCTGCTATGCCATAAAAATAGCAGCTTCTATATGTCACTCATTAAATGTGCCACGACATTTAGAATATTAACCTGGCTCCTCATCCCTTGAAGACGGCTGCGAAAGGGTTTTGCCCTCGTGCGCGCGGCTGATAATCCTGTCTTTCTTGCCTGGACGGGCTTTCGCCTTAACCCACCCAATTCAGCCGGCAAATCCGGGTAATTAAGGCATCTCGTTCAATTTTGGGCGCTTAACCGGCTTGGAGTCCAGTCCGCCGCTTTCCGAAAGTCCCAAATCCTGGTCTCCCAGCATCATTTCGACCTCGGTTTTCACCTTCTTGTAGCCCTGGATGGGCTTGAATTCGTCCCTGGTGATATTGCCTTTGCTGAGTTTGACCGTCTCCCAGATGCTTGTAATCTTGCCGTTTTTCTGGCGCAAGCTAATGCTCAAGGGCAGTCCGTCTTCGGCTGGAATCCCGAAAATCTTGCCCATCAGCTCATTGAACTGTTTTGGAACGCAGGGGTCTTTGGCAACCCACATCTCGGCTTCTTTGACGGTAATGGTCTTGGGTGAAACAGCTTTTCCGGGCGGTGACTTCGATTTTGTCCGAACCGAGGGCTGGGAGCCGGGGCCTCCGGCCATACCTGGATTTCCGGGCGTTGGCGGCGCAAATGTCGCCATGATCACATATAGCCTGGTCTTCAAACCGTGAATGACCTTGGTTTCATTGGTTTTTTCCATCTTGAGCGTGGTTTTTTTCTTGGCCGTGGGGATGAACGATTGGCGTTTCGTCCATTCGTCATAGGGCAAGTCCATGTAGCATTCGGTTGAGGTGTTGTAGATTTGGGCGTTCCACTTTGGCGAGGTTAAAATCCAGGTAAGCCCCATGCGGTCGGACTTGACGCGAATGCCATCCTTGCACATTTGGCATGAGAGGGTGCCTGCGTAATTGCTGGTTGCTTCTACCCTGTAGCCGGGAGACCCGGCTCCGCCTGCCTTTGCAGTCCCAGCTGCATTTTTTGTCGGAGCCTGGGGTGTGTCGTTTTTTGCAAATGCCGGTGTCGTGGACAGCAAAAGATGGGCGAGAAGCCCGGCACAAAGCAGTCTTTCTTCGGCCCGGCGCACCGCGTTTTTCTTTTCGATCGCCAAGACTCTCCTCCGCCTTGAATTTGGTCCGATTAACCCTGGGTAAATAATATGCACAGGCCGACCGCTCACAAATCCTGCCGAAAATCGCGGCAGAATAGATAATAGGATAACAGTTGTTAGGATGCGGCTACGAATTTAGGACGTTTGTGAAAGTCCAAAAGGAATCGGCAGCGGTACTGCCTGTGGAGTCATTTAGAGAACGAACTGAATCTACTTGAGTCTAAATATTTATAGTGATCTGACGTGCCGGAAAAAGACAAGGACAGTTCCAATAAATTCGACACACCCGTCGCCTCTGATGCAACCGCAGGTGGTGACGCGGAAAGGCGTGGTGCCGGGCAACCCAATAAAATGGACCCTGCTTTTATCAGAGACAATTTTTTCTCGCTGTCGGCGCTCGATGAAATTGATGACGAGGATGACGAAAACGACGATCTGGATGACCTGTCGGAGTTTACTCGGCAATTCGTCGGTTCGATTATTCAAAACAGATATGAGGTTGAAGAGCCGATCGGGCGCGGTGGGATGAGTTCGGTTTATCGTGCCCGCGATATGGCTAGCGGTGAAAAAGTGGCCTTCAAGGTCATGCACGCTCACCTGCTCGATAATCCCGCCAATGTGCGTCGCTTCAGGCGAGAAGCGCAAGCTGCCAACAAAGTACGGCACCCCCACGCAGTTAAAATATTCGATGTTGGCGTGACGCCCAACGGCAGCCCTTACATAATTATGGATTATCTGGATGGCCCTTCCCTCTCTGATGTGATCGAGAAGGAGGGAAAACTTCCAGTCGAGCGCTGCCTGAAAATATTTATCCAGGCCTGTGAAGGAATGTCGCATGTACACGAATTGGGCGTCTTGCACCGCGACTTGAAGCCGAGCAATATAGTGCTCGTCAAAGAAGGCGATGACGCAGATTACGTCAAGGTGGTCGACTTTGGTATCGCCAAAGTATTGGCTGAGGAAGCGCGCAGCACTCTGAGCAAAACACCGACCGGACACGCCCTGGGCAGTCCTCCGTATATGAGTCCTGAGCAGTGCCGCGGCATTGTTGTGGACAAACGCGCCGATGTCTATTCAATGGGCTGTCTCATGTATGAGGCCCTGACGGGGAGAGTTCCTCTTGAAGGAGAAACCATCGTCGAGACGATGTACAAACAAGTGCACGAACTGCCCAAGAGCCTGACCGGTGTCGAGGCCGATGTTCGGCTTGTAGAGCGGTTGGAAAAGATCTTGTTTAGAGCTTTGAGCAAAGATCCCAATAATCGTCAGCAGTCGATGGATGAGCTTAAGCATGAATTGGAAGCTCTTTCCACCAACAAAACCAGCGGCTTCAAATCGCTGGCTCTGGTTTCGCGTGAAATGCACGAAGTGCGGCGGCGCCTGTTCAACGTGCTGGGCTCTTCGAAGAAGCTCGTCGTCAGTCTAATTTGTGTGGTAGCGATCGTAGTCGCCGCCGGCGTAGCGATGTATTCGCCTCTCTACGGCATCGGAGCCGATCCCAGTGCCGTCGAGCGAGAGATCGCAATCGAGCAGCCGCGTTCGCCATATGCGACCAAACCCGCCGACTTTAAGGTCAAAGAGGAATATTTACGCACCAGACGTAGTCTCGCACATCAGACAGCCGGTGAAAACAGCGCGCAGGGGCTGGCAGTCGAGCGCATGATTGCTGACTTTTACAGACTGGCCGGCCGCTACAGTGAAGCTCAGCAGCGCTATCAATTTAGCCTGAAAATTGCCGCTAACATTCAATTGGGTAATTCACTCGAGGCCGCTGAGTTGTGGTTGGAATGCGGCCGGTGTTGCATTCTCAACGGCAAATTCCAGATAGCACAGATTTGCGCCGCCAATGCTATGGCTGATCTGGAAGGACTTTCGAAAATGGGAGGACAGGACTATTTGAAAGCCCTGGCTATTTCGGTCGATTCATTTAGAGGTCAAAAGCTTCTCGCCAGAGCTGATGATGCAGCGCTGAAGTTTATGAAGTTGTGGAAGGACAGCGGGCAAAGTACGCTCCTGAGCAACGAAATGGGATACTCGTGCTACTCAGTTGCGGAGCATCTTCGGCTCCGTAATTACTACGATATGGCAGACCCTTTATTCAGACAGGCTGCTCTTTGTTTCAGAGAAAACGGCGACAAGGGAAGATACAATTACGCTCTTGTTTTGAATCAGATGGGCCTTCTGGAAATGGCTCGCAACAAGCCTGTCGAGGCAAAGAAATATTTTGAAAAGTCGATCGCCTTCTTCACCAAAGCGAAAGGCAAGGAAGATATTTCCGTAGCCAAGGTACTCTTCAATTTGAAGGATGCCGAGATGAAGGCGGGCGAAGTATTTCAGGGTGTGGCAACCCGCGCTGCCGCCCGAAAAATATGGAATGTCTGGGAACAGAACAGCCACGAATCGAGTTTGCCTTAGTCGCCTGACATCCTGGCGCGTAGTGCTTGTCTGCCTGATTCTTGAATTGCCGCCTCGAATCACTGCACGGATTAATGTGAAACTTTAATTCCGCCTGCGCCGTAGCAAAACGAATACAAATGGGTGAACTTCCAGTGCAGTCAGTCTACAATTAGGTCTCTTTAGTTAAACTCGGTGGTTATCAAGCGATGAGTGAAACAGAAGGCGCCTCCGCAGCAACGTGCGCTACTTTTCTTGAAATGCTCAAGACCCTTCCCTGGTGCAAACAAGGGACTGATGTACTGGTGGCAGTGCATAAAATCACACCGGAAATAATCGAAGTCATCAAGGACCTGGGCGCCAACGTCTACCCGGGTGGAATACACGTCAAATTGAACAAGTCGTTCGTGCATGATTTGCAGAATAAGTTCGATGACGGGCAGCCACTGCCGGCGGTGTTGGTCTGGAAAGCGCAACATGTGGAGATCTGGTACAGACGCCAGAACGCCAATGAATTTCCATACGATACCTGGCAAAATCCGCAAGGCGCGCCGCAAGAAAGAGAGTGCGTTTTGATACCTGTAGAAACGCTGGGCGACGGCGCTGCCAATTTCCAAGCCGAGATTGTAGGGAAGGCCAAAGAATGTCCTTCCATGATCCCACCACAGTGAAGGCGTAAGTAATGAACAAAAAACACAATCGCCGCCGCTATCGCGCCAGCGGCATGGTCTACGCATTGGCATTGAGTCTCTTCTGTGGTGCTGCTTCAGTCAGCGCTGCAGTGAGCGAGCCGACCTGGGAAGGCTATCACAGGCATGGCAAGGATAATTTCGAGCGAGGCAATTTTGAAGCCGCGCTGAAGGATTTTCAGAAGGCCCTTGATCTTGCCGAGAAATTTCCGGACAACGATCCTCGCCGGGGCAAAACGCTCAATAATCTTGCCACCGTATATGATTACCTCGGCAAGTACAGTGAAGCATGCACAGCTTCTGAGCTTTCGTTCACGTACGGCGAAAAGTTGATGCCGCCGGAAGATCCTACATTGATGAAACGCCTGGATTTTCTTGCCACGCTATATTTGAAGACCAATCAATTTACAAAGAGCGAAACTGCATCACAGCGATATTTGAAATACATCGAAAAGACAAAGAGCAAAGATGACAAAGAGTGCGCTCGTGTTCTGGATAATATTGTCGTTTCGTTGCACGCTCTCAAAAAGAGTGCGGAAGCAGAACCTTATGCAAAGCGCGCGCTCACCATCTGGGAAAGAACGACAAACGAAGAAAGCAAATCAGTGGCGAAAGAATTGAGTGTAATCGCCGGATTGCAGTTGGATCAAAAGAAATATGCCGAAGCGGAGGCAACAAGCCGGCGTGCGCTCGGATTGTTTGTAAAACACTACAGCAAGAAAGATCCGAACACCGCTGTAGCTCAGGCATCTCTGGCTGAGATTTTGGCAAAACAAGACAGCGCCGAAAAGAAAACCGAGGCTGATGCTTTATTCAAACAATCAATTGCCACTTTGAAAAAAGGCAGAGGCGAACAGTCGTTGAAAGTGACTGAGAGTGTGACAAAGGTGTATAACGAACTGATACCATCGGCTGAACCGGCTGCGCAAAAACGCACGCAGTAATTGAACTGATTAGGTTGGATATTCAAAGACTGAGTCATCGATCTCTAGATCGAATAAGACATGCGAGTAAACACGGCGCGACTTTCTCGTGATGTCACTTGCGTGCTCTTCGAAATGTTCTATGAACAGAGGATCTTCCTTCTTTGTCAGTTCCAATATTTTTTGCATTTCGGGTAGTTCACATGTTTTCTTGTGTAATTGGACTAACTCCTCCTTAGTAACTTCCAGGCACATTTCAACGTCGTGCACCGTTAAATCTGGCCGAAACCATACGTCAGTGACTGTCGAATCACCAGATTTCCGCAGATGAAATTTGGAATTCAATTGTTCTATTAATTGACAATCTACGTCAAAGAAATTTGAGTTGTTATTGTCTCTCAATTCTCTTTCCAGCAATGCTGGAATAGCCAGGTCAAACCCATCCGATGCCAGAGAGCACATCGAATTCAATCGCGATAGTGCTAAGTTCAATGACTGGATTTGAATTGCAGCAACATCGGAGCCTTCTCGATAAGCATGAACATCGCCATTCCCGTACACAATATTGAGTGCAGAACTGCTGGGATCATCTGTTACCCAAAAACTGAGACTGAGGCGACCCGGGCGCACGAAAAATGTGCTGAATGAGTAGAGTGATTTTGTGCGACGCTCCCCTATGAGGGAGTCAACTTGAATGATGCCCGTGTCCTGGTAGGTATCACAGTTTCGATACCTGTCCATCAGCTGTTCGAGAAAGTCACTGGTTTCTTCGTTCATCAAAGGCTTGTCATACTTCTATTCTATCGTCTCGCTCTTATCTCTTTTGCTTTCGATGACAGGATAGCTGAAAGCTCTTCGCTTTCGGCTTCTTTCAGTTCGTCGGCCCAATCTTCTAAAACAAACGCTAAAAATATGCTGTCCGCGCCTGTTTCTTCCTCCAATTCGGCTACAGCAATCGCCATCAGCTCACGGGCTTCTTCCATTCGACCAAGGTGTTTGTTCGCCAGCGCCAGGCGATAGTAAGCCGATGCATTGTAGTCACGCATGCCATCAAGCGCCGCGTTTTCTATTCGTCTTTGCAGGAGAGAAATCAATGCTTCCGCGTCATCTCTTCTGGCGATTTTTACCAGAAGTGGAACTACACGAGCGAGAAGAAGGCAGTCAATTTCTTCCTTTTCGTCAAGCTTCAACAAACGGTCGCAGGTTGCCGACGTTTCATCGACCTTGCCGGTTTCACTGCATATGGTGGCAAGGGTAATTGAACTTTGAAGACTGTATAAAGCCGTTTCTCCACAATAACGTTCTGCCGTTTTCACCACCCAGCGAGAATACTCTTCAGCGTCTTTCCATTTCCTCTGTTTGCACAGAAGTTCTGCAAGTTGTTGTCCATGGCTTATCGCCAACATCTCGTAGCCGTAGATGGGCTCGTTGGCATAAGCGTTATCCACTATCGATTTGTAATTTTGAAAAAGCAGCTTGTCCAGCGCTTCCACGCGGCTGTACTTCCCCGTGCGCTGGGCCAGGCGTGCGTACTCCGAACGGACCAGACTGACGGATAAAGGAGGAACAGCGGCTTCGCAGGCGTCCATTGCGCGGACTAGCAAGTCTTCGGCTAATTCGTAATTCTGGTGCACAACTGTCTGCAAGCGAGAGAGTCTCACCAGTGCTTCAGCTGTGTAGCGAGCACAAGTTTGCGGACGGCTGGTAGCCAGGGTAAGTGCCTGATCATAGGCGTCTTCAGCTTCGTCGAATTGTTCTTTGCCGAAATAGTGTTTGCCCAATGATGAGGCTGCGTCGACAGCCTGTTCGCAACATTCCGGATCATCTTTCAAAATGGGCAACGCGCGCTCAATTAGAACTGCCGCCTCATCATCGTCGTCATAACTCATGCACATGTTGCCCAGTGAAAGCAAAGTTCTGCCCAAAATGGACTGATCGTCAGGCGGATTGACTTCCAGCTGTTCCAGCAGGTCTCGAAGCAGGCTTTCCGCTTCATCCTGCCTGCCGTACATGCCATACAGATTGGCCAGCTGCTCGATCGCCAGGGCGGCTCTTTCGTCCCTCAGCTCGCGGTAGACAGAAACCGCCTGCTTTAAGTGTTTTTCAGCCTCTTCCGCATTGTAGAGGATGCAAAGTTTTCCCAACCTGGTGAGGATGTTTCCCACTTCCTGATGAATAGGACCATAGGCGTTTTTTGCAATGCCGAGAGCACGCTCGAGAGCATCGGCCGCTTCCCCGCCGCGACCAACATTAATCAGCACTTCTGCATGCTTGCAGAGCGATTCACTTAAACGCGTATTGTTGTAGCCGAAGCGCTCTGCCTCAGCCACTGCAGTTGCCAGGTGCTTTTCCGCTTCCTGCCAATTCTCCTTTTCGCACTCTTTGCGGGCAGCTTCAACACACTGCTGCCACTTTTGAAACACTTGATATAAACCTTTAGAGCTTTACTTTCTCTTTTAATGAGGCTAACTCAATTATTTTCCACAGGCTGGAACGATTTAACCAAGATTGCCCGGGCGGTATAATCGCTGTGTGAATGTCATAGATCCCGTAGGGCTGGTATACAAGGCGATTGGTGCGGACGAGCCATTTTTCAGGCTGGTCGAGCATTTTTACGCCGGTGTCGAGAAAGACCCGATTTTGCGTCCACTTTATCCCGAAGATCTGGCTCCCGGCAGGGAACATTTGGCTCTGTTTCTTATTCAGCGCACAGGCGGACGCCAAACATACAGCGAGCAGCGCGGGCATCCTCGAATGCGCCAGAGGCATATGCCTTTCAAAATTGGTCAAAAAGAAAGAGATGCCTGGATTATGAATATGTATGCTGCACTAAATGCGGTGCCTGAATTCGAACCGCATCTGGAAACCATGAAGGAATTCTTCGACAGCTTTGCTACTTTCATGATCAATCAGCCGGAATAGCTCTAATTAGAACGGCCACCAGCTTGACTTCGATTTATTAGAGTTGGAATTCCCACTACTCTTCATCGCTTTGATAGTTTCATCCAGAATTCGTTTAACCTCTGGATCGCCTTGCATTTTGAGAGAGGTGTTAAAATCATCGATCGCTTTTTGATATTCACTGAGAGCGCGGTACGCGCGACCGCGACCAATTAGTGCGGTTCTGCCGCGCGTATGGGACGCCGGATACTCGGGGTTCAAGTCAACAATTTCACTATAGTCTGTTATTGCTTCCTGAAATCTTTCTGCAATTTCCAGCACTTTGACTCTCTCCACCAATGCTTTTGTAAGCACAACTGCTAGTGCAGAAGGCCTGTCTGCCATTTCCTGGCGGATACGATTGATGTACTCGTTGTATGCTTGAAGAGACTGGTCGTACTGCTTCCGTTCGAAATGCAGCTTGGCGAGCGTCATGTAGTCGTCTGTTCTTTCGGGTTTAAATTTAATTGGTTTGGATGTGTCCACAGGATCCGCCTGCGGCCCCTCCGTACCTTCGAACGGTAGCAGCCTCACTTCAACAAGACGCTTATACTTATCTTGATCGAGCAGGAAATAGGCATGCCAATCACCATCGGTTTCCAAAGCAAAGAAACGGCGGTTGTCAGCGCGCCTTTCAAGATCGACATTTACAAATTCGATAACTGAATGCATGCCTTCGACTTTGACAGAATGCTCAGTTCCGTCATCCCTTCGCAATACAATGAGGTCAGGCTCCACGCGCTGCTGAACGAAAATTGGCGTGCCCCCGATGAGAGCTGTTAGCTCCGCCATAAGGTCGTCCGTCTCCTGTCCGAAGCGCCAATCATGCCGGATATAGCCGTCCTCTATTGCACAGTTCTTTCCTCCATCGGAATTGTAGAAAGCATCCAGAACGAATAGAATTTCGGTTCCATCAAGTTCATCCAAATCCTCGTCCAGCTCGTCGCTCACCAATTTCTGAAGCAGCTTCGGCTTCAGCTCTTTAGCGAGCCCTTCTTTCCTCAACGCCTGAATCGCATTCTTCAGCCGCATTTACTTACTCCTTTGACCTAAGTCCACCCGGCTAATTAACAAGCTTTCTCTAAATCTAACAGCACTGGCATGCGCTTCGTCGCCGGTTTGCCCCTGAGTGACAAAGTGACCCATTTTTCGCTTGGCACGCGCTTCGTGCTTGCCGTATAAGACCACGTCGATTACTTCGGGAAAAACTTCCAGAGCTTGAAGATTGAGTGGTTTTTTGCCGTCGCTTCCCTGGGACAAGTAAACATCGCCGAGAAGATTGCCCATGCAGTAGCATCCAATGGAAAGTCCCTTGGGTTGTGCCAGAGGAATGTTTAAAAGTATTCTGGCCAGGCTGTCGAACTGACTGACGCTTGTGGCTACGCGTGTTACGTGCCCTGAGTTGTGTGGTCGCGGTGCCATCTCGTTGATGTAAATGTTCCAATCGCCGACAGTGATACCGGATGAATTCGGTGAAAGCGTGTACGAAAGGAAGAACTCAATACAAAGAAGTCCTTGCACGTCCAATTTTTTTGCCGTGGCGAGTGCAATGTCTTGCAGTTTGTCTGCAACATCAAGGGGCAGTCGAGCAGGAAAGACCGTGAAGTCGAGAATGTGATTTTTGTGCATGTTCTCAAAGACCGGATAGACATAGTCCTTCCCCGCCGGATTGCGGGCGACGATGCAGCTCACCTCCATGGCAATGTCAATCACCGACTCGATGACAAAACCGCTTCCTTCATGTTTGATGAAATCAGTATCGTCAAGCAGTGCATCCAACTCCTGCTCGGTGTTGATCAGCCACTGACCCTTGCCGTCGTAGCCACCGCGGGCGGTTTTGATAATGAAAGGGCGTTGAAATGCGCGCGCTGCTTCTTCTAATTGTTCGACTGTTTTCGCTGTAGCAAAATTGGCATACGGAAGTTTGTTATCTCTCAGAAATTCTTTTTCTTGAATGCGATCCTGACAAATGGCCAGCACTTTTACACTGGGCAAGATGGGTTTTAATCGGGCCAGTGGATAAAGTGGTGCGCTCTCCACATTTTCGAACTCGTACGTCACCACATCACAGTGATTGAAAAATTCTCCCAACGCTACGACGTCGGTAAATGGATTCATAAACGAACGTGCCGCCAGTCTATGAGCCGGTGCGTTAACATCCGGATCGTAGACGGCGACATCTCCACCATATCGGTAGATGCTTTCGGCAAGGAGCATGCCTAATTGTCCGCCGCCTAGAATCCCAACTGTCGCCATTGCTGCCTGAGTCCTACCCTTCTACTTCTTACTTACTTACTTACTTGGCTGACTTAGTGCTCAGTCTTTCTTTGACGACGATGTCACCGGAGCGTGCGTCATCGGTAAGTTTTTCCCTGTACTTCTTGAGAGCGGAGAGAAGTTTCTCATCTTCAAGCGCCAGAATCTGAATGGCGAAAAGAGCGGCGTTGACTGCACCGGCCTGCCCGATTGCAAACGTTGCAGTGGGAATTCCCGATGGCATTTGCACGATGGAGAGGAGGCTGTCGACGCCTTTGAGAACGCGGGATTCCATCGGCACTCCCAAAACCGGCAGGGGCGTCAGGGCAGAAACCATTCCCGGCAGATGAGCGGCACCCCCGGCACCGGCGATAATTACCTTCAGCCCGCGCTCTTCGGCGCTGGAGGCGTACTCGAACATCTCCTTGGGCATGCGGTGCGCGCTCTTGACCGAGATTTCGTAAGGGACATCAAAATCGATAAGCACTTGTTCGCCGTGCTTGAATGTCTCGTAATCGGATTTGCTTCCCATCACGATACCGACGACTGCTTTTTTCATTTCACGTCCCTCAAGTTTTTCGATTTCCTTTAGTGCTTGAAGCAGCGTTGCCCCGTAAAGAGCATCGTTATACCGGCTTTCTCGCACGCTTCAATGACGTCTTTGTCCTTGATGCTTCCTCCGGGCTGGACTATTAGACTAATGCCGGCTTCCTTGCAAGCATCTATATTGTCAGTTGCCGGGAAGAAGGCATCGCTGGCGAGAACTGCACCGCGCGCGGTTTCACCTGCTTGCTCGAGAGCAATCTTCACGGAAGCGATGCGGCTGGTTTGACCGATGCCGAAGCCCAGGGATTTACCATCTTTGGCGATGAATATAGCGTTCGATGTGAGGTGCTTCACCACCGACCAGGCGAATTGCGCGTCGGTTAGAAGTCCTTTATCGGCGTCGGCGCCCGAGACTTTCTGGAATTGCTCGCCTGTCACCGGTGGTTCCGTGTCCTTCTCAATGATCCAGCCGAAGTCCTGGAGGTATTTCGCACTCCATTCATCATGCGCTTTGGGTGAGAGAACATTTGGTTTGAATTTCAAAACACGCACGTTCTTCTTAGCTGACAAAACCTTCAAAGCACCTTCTTCAAATTCCGGTGCGGCGACGATTTCCACGAAGCCTTCCACGATTTTACGAGCCAGGGCTTCGGTGAGTGTGGATGTGAATCCATAAATTCCACCGAATGCAGAGACCGGATCTGTCGAATAGGCCTTTTCGAAAGCTTCGTCGAGAGTGGCTCCGATAGCCACACCGCATGGGTTATTGTGCTTGATAATGCAGGAGGCCGGATTGCCGGCGTCTCTCAAAATGCGAACCAAACAATAGGTGTCTGTGATGTTGTTTGAGGAAAGCTCTTTGCCTTGCAATTGAATAAAGGGCGGGAAGCTTTCTTCATCGCCTGCTTTAGAACCACTGCGTGAGTCGGCGTACCAGACGGCTGCCTGATGCGGATTTTCGCCGTATCTAAGCGACTGGAATTGCGACAGATTTAAGGTCATTGACGGCGGCAATGCCTCCACTGCGAAGCTTACTTCGGTGGTTTGGGAGCCGTTTGTCTTCACCTGAGCTTGTTGCTGTTTTAAGAAATAATTTGATATCTGCCTGTCGTATTCGGCTGTGCGGGTGAATGCGGCCAGGCAGAGTTGTTTGCGCAGAGTGTCGGTTATCTTTCCGCCGTTTGCCTTCATCGATTCGATAATTGATTCGTATTGATCGGGCAGGCAGGCGATCGCCAGATATTTGTGATTTTTTGCTGCAGCGCGAATGAGAGATGGTCCGCCGATATCGATTTGCTCGACCATTTTTTCCGGCGGCAGCCCTTCAGCCAGTTTTTTCTCAAACGGGTAGAGATTGACGACGACCAGGTCGAGCGGCTCTACACCGATTTCTTTGAGTACTTTTCCGTCTTCTTCTTTATCTCTATAAAGAATGCCTGCGAATACCTTCGGGTGAAGTGTTTTTACTCGGCCGCCGAGAATTTCGGGAAATTGAGTCAGGTCCTCGACTTTTTTTGCGTCTATACCCAGCTCTTTTATGTATGCATAAGTGCTGGACGTGGCGATGATATTCAGCTCGCCAAGAGCCTTTAGGTCTTTGAGAAATTTCTCCAGCCCGGTTTTGTCGGAAACGCTGATTAGCGCATTAACCATGTTCTTACTCCTTCAAATTAATTGCGCCACCGAGTGCGCCCACGCCGTCGATGACCAGTTCACCACGACTGTCCGTAACTTCTCCCACTACTTTTGCTGTAAAACCGTACTCTGAAAACGTTCTTACGATCATGTCGGCATCACCGTCAGTGGTGACGGTAAGACCCATGCCCATATTGAACGTTTTGTACATCTCATCTCTTTCTACTGTGCGCCCCAGATGCTCGAATATCTCAGGCACAGGCAGAGGACTCGTCAGTCTATAGCCGGCCGTTTTCGACAGTCTGAGCATGTTGCGCCAGCCACCACCTGTGATGTGAGACAAGCCCGTGATTGCTTGCGGCTTTTTGTCGAGAATTTCATTGACCGGTTTTGTATAAATCAAGGTCGGCTGCAAGAGTTGTTCTTTCAGTTTTTTGTCTGTGCCCACCAGTTTTGAGGCCAGTGACAGACCATTGGAGTGAATGCCTGATGAAGCGATGCCGACGACTTGTTGTCCTTTTTTGATCCTTTCGCCTGTGATCAGTTTTTCTCTCGAGACAAGTCCGACTGCAAAGCCGGCCATATCGAAATGTCCGCCTTTATACAAATCGGGCATTTCGGCGGTTTCTCCGCCGACAAGAAGCAGCGCCGCCTGATCGCAGCCCTCGACAATACCCTGCATGACCTGGTCGGCATCTTCGTCAACTAGCTTACCGACGGCATAGTAGTCCAGGAAAGCAACAGGGCGCGCACCCACGCATATCAGATCATTTGCGCACATGGCCACGAGATCGATGCCGATGGTGCTTAGCTGTTTGAGTTCTAATGCCAAAAGTAATTTGGTGCCCACGCCGTCTGTTGTGAGAGCCATCGCCGTGCGTTCATCGACAGGATAGACGGCAGCATATCCTCCGGCTGCCGGCCATAACTGCTGGTGGTCGGCACGCTTTGACAGGCGCTTGAGACGTGTTACAAATGCTTCCGCTTTGATTACGTCTACCCCGGCTTGAGCGTATGTTTTCGGTTCCATTAGTTAGTCACCATTGAATGAGCATTCTGGAAAATTCTAAGTCCGGGCGGAGATTTGTCGGGCAATGCGGTCAGGCGCGTCCAGCTTGGATGCTGAGTCCAGCGCACAAATGCTTCAGGGTGAGGCATCAACCCGAATACATTTCCTCTGGCATTGGTTAGACCTGAAATGCGATCGAAGCTGCCGTTGACGTCCAGTGAATAACGCAATGGTGCCTGCATTTTTACTGCATCTTCAGAATCTTTGGCCGGAGAAAGGCGACCTTCTCCATGGCGAATAGGCAGGTCGAATTCCACCAGTCCTTCCAGCCATGGGCAGGCAACCTTGGAATCGACGGAAAGTTGCACCCAGCGGTTGATGAATTTCTTACCACCATTTCTGGCCAGGCTAGCCAGTCTGACTTCATCCTTTTCTGACTCCGGCAACAAACCCATCTGCACCAGGCACTGAAATCCATTACAAATTCCGATCAGCAACTTTCCGTCTTGGACGAATTCTTTGAGGCTTTCCTTGAGCGCCGCCTCTAATTTGATAGCCAGAACCTTGCCAGATGCGATTTCGTCGCCGAATGAGAAACCTCCCGGCAAAGCCAGTAATTCGGCTGACTTGAGCAGCTTTGGATTGCCCAGCAAATCGCTGGTATGGGTAAGCAATGCATCGAAGCCCGACAATTGCAGTGCAAATGCGGTTTCTTCGCCGCAATTGATGCCGTCTCCTGTCAATACTATTGCTTTTGGTTTCATTACTCTGGTCCTGTCATTTTCGCGAGATCTTTCTTCTTTGCCGGGTCTTTCTGGGGCGTGACTTAATCGAACGGCAGTGCGGTTTCCCAGGCTGTTTTCATGGACTGAGTGCTCAAGCTGATCAGATCTTTTCCTCCGGTTGTCATTTCGCTGTCGATGATATTGAGCGCTTGGTCGGCTGTCACGTCGCCGATTTTTATGACAGTTAGTCCTTCGAAATGGCGCTCGAATTCGGACTTGTGGGCGCGGTCGATTGAGACAACGATATGACCCGGACCTTCGCCGAAAAGCAGTGCGTCGGCTCTTGTCACAAAGTCCCAGGATTTGAATGCTTGTGTGCCGCGCTCGTCATAAAGATCGGCGAGATATCTGTGATACTCAGCGATGTCGAGGGTGGCACCGTTTCTCGAGCCGATAATCGATTCGGCAACGCATACCGCCAGTCCGCCTTCGGAAACGTCATGGGCGGAATGTATCCAGCCGCTCTTGATTGCTGTGTGGAGGCGCCTGTACATTGTCGGCGCGCGATCGAGATCGAGCTCGGGCAGCATAATCGATTGCCAGCCGTTTAGTTCTTCGTAGTGGCTGGCGGCCAGACCGAGTACGCCGGCGCTGAGAATATATATAAGATCGCCGACTTTTTTGAACTCCATCGAACGGGCGAAGCGTGCTTCCGGCACGCGACCCATGCATGAAATCAGTAAGGTGGGCGGAATAGCCAGTTTGAGGGCGCCGTCGTCGAAGTTGTTCTTCATGCTGTCTTTGCCTGATATAAGCGGGGCACCGTAAGCGATCACCGCTTCGTACAGACCCTGGCAGCAGCGAACCAGTTCTGCCAAATGACGCTTGCCCTGTGGATTGCTGTCGCTGTAGACAGGATCGGGCCAGCAGAAATTGTCCAGCAAAGAAAGCGTATCAGGATCGGCACCAACGCAAACGGCATTTCTTACCGCCTCGTCGACAGCGCATTGTGCCATCAAGTATGGATCGTGTTCGCTCAAGCGAGGGCATAAGCCATTGGAAACAGCCAGCGCCGGAGAGCGATCGAGGTCGGCTGTCAGTCGTGGAATCAGAACCGCTGCATCGCAGGGAGCCTTTTGAGCCGGACCCATTAAGGGTTTGATCACGCTCTGCCCTCTGACTTCATGATCGTATTGCCTGATTACTGATTCTCTAGAACAGATATTTGGATGTTTTAAAAGCTGCTGCAATACGCGGCTTAGATGCTCTGGTTGCCGGCCCGTCTTCATTGTGATCTGAGCAGGGCTCCATTGAGCTTCCAGGTTAAGAATCGGCGCGCCATCATGGAGAAATTCAAGCTCCAGCATTGCCACTGTTTTGCCTTCGTTTTGAACTTCGAAATATCCTTTGTTGTTGAATTCGCCGATATTGCTCACTTCCACATTGTGTTTGTCGGCCAGTTTTTTCATGGCTTCAAAATCATTTGTGGAAATGGTCATGCGTTCTTGAGATTCAGAAACAACAATTTCCCAGTCGGCCAGACCGGGATATTTGGTCGGCACTCTGTCCAGATGGATTGTGGCACCATCTGTAATGGTAGCCATTTCGCCTACTGAAGACGACAGCCCGCCGGCCCCATTATCGGTGATGCCGGTAATCAAACCGGCATCACGAGCATCTATGACAAAGTCGAGCAAGCGCTTTTGCGTGAAAGGATCGCCAATTTGAACGGCAGACATGGGTGAGCCTTCATTCAAAGACTCGGAGGAGAATGTGGCGCCGTGGATGCCGTCTTTTCCGACTCGCCCTCCCGCCATGACAATCAAGTCGCCGGAGCGAGTATGTTTTTTCACGGCATCGCGTGTCTCATTTCCCGCCTTTATGTGCAGTGGAAGCAATCCGCCCGTGCCGCAAAATACGAGCGGTTTGGCTCGATATCCAGGATCAAAGAAGATGGCGCCGTTGACAGTCGGGATGCCGCTTTTGTTGCCGCCGTCTTCAACACCCTTGCGCACGCCGTCAAGAATTGCTTTGGCAGGCAAAAGTTTTGGACGCTGCGGCAAAGATGAAGAAGGATAAGCAAAGCAAAAAACATCGGTGTTAAACAGAGGCTTGGCACCAAGCCCGGTGCCGAGGATATCGCGATTGACGCCAAGAATGCCGGTTAGAGCACCGCCGTAAGGTTCGAGCGCAGAAGGCGAATTGTGTGTTTCTACCTTGAAGCAGACAGCAGTTTCGTTGTCCCATTTGACTACGCCGGCATTGTCCTCGAAAACCGAAAGCAGGTCCTTTCGCCACTGCGACAGTTTTTTGGTCGCTGCTTTGATATATGTCTTGTAGAGACTGTGTACTGTCTCTACTCTTAGATCTCGAGGCTTGCTGTTGTCTACATGAGTGATTTTTGCATTGAAGATTTTGTGTTTGCAGTGCTCAGACCATGTCTGTGCCAAAATTTCCAGTTCGACGTCTGTGGGCATTTCAGGCAGACCCCGGTCTTTTCTATCGGCTTTTGTTTTGTCGAGCCGGTAATATTGCCTGATTGCCTTCATTTCATCGAGATTTAGGGCCAGAAGTCTCTCTTTGCTGAGGCGTTCTAGCTGTGCATCATCCAATTCCAGGTTGACGTGTTCTACTTTTGGAGTTTGCGGAAGCACCACATGCGGGAATTTGAGCAAGCCCTCTGCTGCGCCTTCAGTTTCGTGCACGACGAAGCGATCCGTGAGCGGATGATAGTCTTTGTAAATAAGTGCTTCTGAAATGGCATTGGCGTCTCCAGCTTTTTCCTTGAAGAGAAAACCGCGACCGGATGCGACTTTGACGATTTCTTTCAAGCCCTTCAGTCTGAGCGCCTCTTCCACCGTGTGAGCGAGGTTGTCCGTGACTCCGGGAAGGAATTGGCGTTCGGCAAAATGCTTATACCCTTCAGAGGCAAATCGCTTCAGCCATTCCGAGCGATTGTCCGGTGGTCCGGCCAGCACTTCCTGGCAAAGTGAGTCGGCAAGAACATCACTAATGTCCTTGAGCATCCTGTCCGGTATGTTGCCATCTGCAATCGAATCTTTGTCGACCAGAAGCCAGTAGAGAGGAAACGAGTGATGCTCTGTTTCGGAAATTACCGCAACGCAAATGGTGGCAGTTTTGGAGATCTCCAGCACGTGCTCGCCTTCTTTATATTTTGCTCCTTGCGTCATCTCCTGGCTGTCTCCCTGTCTGTGCCTTTGTTCAACTTGGCTTGAGCGTCCTTAATCCGTGGAAAAAAAGAGACGCCTTCCTTAGCAATGGTTTGCAAAACTTGCGGGTAAAGATCGTGTTCTATACGCAATCCTCGAGCCTTAAAACTCTCAAGCGTGTCGTCTTCGGCGCGTGCGAATGTCGCCTGCGCCAGGATCGGTCCGTGATCGACTTTTTCGTCTACCAGATGCACTGTCACACCGGCTATTTTGACGCCATACTCGAAAGCTTCCTCATATCCTCGAATTCCCGGGAAAGAGGGCAGAAGCGAAGGGTGGATGTTGATGACTTTGAAAAAACCGCGGCTATCTTTGAAATGAGAGAGCAAATTGGGCGATAAAACGCGCATGTAGCCCGCCAGCACAATAAAGTCGAGTTGGTGTTTCTTCAATTCGGAGATCACCATTTCTTCGTGCTCATTGCGAGTCAAACCGGCATTTGGAACTACCGCTGTTGCCACACCATATTTGGTGGCGATATCAATGGCACCGGCTGTGGGAATATTGACCAGAACCAGTTGAACTTTGGCATCAAGCTTGCCCTCAGCGATCGCTTCCAGAATCGCTTCCAGATTCGATCCTCTTCCGGAAGCCAGGACAGCTATGTCGATAGGCATTGTCCGACCTCCTTGAGGGCTATATCAGAGCGGCAGGACATGTCGGCAAATTTGACTTGTTTTATCGCTTTGTAGGCGTTTTCTCTGGCTGTTTCAATAGACTCGCCCAGTGCCGTTAGCGCCAGGACCCTGCCACCATTGGTGAGCAGCTTATCGCCGTCCAGTTGCGTCCCGGCATGAAAAATGAAGGCGTTATCCGGCAGATCACCAACTTCGATTGTTTGGCCTTTGGATGATGATTCAGGATAATTTTGTGCTGACAAAACAACGCACACGCTCGCTTTGTCATGCCACTCGATTTTTTCTTCTGCTAATCCACCTTTAGCGCTTGCCCAGAGCAAAGGCAAAAGATCGGACTTGAGGCGCGGCATCAGTGCTTGTGTCTCCGGGTCGCCAAAGCGAGCATTGAATTCCAAAACGAAAGGAATGGAGTCCGGTAAGTTTGATGAGTTTGAAAACTTCGATAACTTCGATAAGTTCGATCCGTTTGATAAGTCTGCGCCGCTTGATGCCGTTTGACCCGGAGTCTCAGGAACACCAACGAGAATTCCTGCAAAAAGCATGCCTTTAAAATCAAGCGTGCCTTTCTTTAGAGCTTCTTCAATCGGTTTTACAACCAGTGACTCGATCGCGTCTTTATGTTTGTCGAACAAGCGCACTGGAGAGTATGCGCCCATGCCGCCGGTATTAGGCCCTGTGTCCCCGTCGAATCTGCGTTTATGATCCTGACAGGCAGAAAGTGGCATTACCGACTTGCCGTCGATGAGAAGCAAAAGAGATAGTTCTTCCCCGATCAATTTTTCTTCAATTACTACGGTGGAGCCAGCGTCGCCGAATCTGCATTCCTTGAATATGGCATTCAAAGCTTCGATTGCCTCTGCTTCACTGTTGCAAACAAACACGCCCTTGCCCAGTGCCAAGCCATCGGCTTTAATAACGCGCGCCCAATTGTTTTCTTTGACAAATTTTTGAGCGTTTTCGAAATCATGCACCACCGTAAAGCGAGCGGTCGGTATTTGGTGCTGGAGCATGAATTCTTTGGAATGAGCTTTGCTCCATTCCAATTTTGCCGCCTCTTTTTTCGGACCGAAGACAGTCAGCCCTTTCGCTTCCATGTAGTCGACGATGCCATCGGCCAGAGGATTGTCCGGTCCAATCACTACAAAATCGACTTGCTTTTCTTTGGCAAAATCACTGAGTGCGGCAAAATCCGTGACAGGTAAATTGACGTTGGTTATGCGGAGGTCGCCTGCTGTGCCACCATTTCCGGGCGCGCAATAAATATTGCCCGCGTATTTGCTTTGAGCAATTTTCCAGCAAAGGGCATGTTCTCGACCGCCAGCGCCGACCACCATGATATTGATTTTGCTGTCGAGACTGCCTTGTGCCATCGTTTGCTTTACCTTTTGCCCGGCTGTGCTGCAACTGATGCTTCGCCTTTTAGCTTGGCAGGCAAAGCGTTGACAAATTGATCGAGAGTCGGGTGATTTTCAAAAACAGGCTCACCAATAAGATGATTGGCGAGGGTTCCATAAAGTTTGTCGATGGATGCTTTTTCGTCACCGGCAAGACGCTCGGGAGCCGAATTCAACTCACCGAGAGCAATGCCCTTCCAGTCCGCGACCCCGCGTCCTTTGGCCATGAGCTGCGCTTTCTTCAATGACTCTTCCCAGGCGGTGCCACGATAAATTCGCCGGATCATTTCTTTTGAGAGGTGAACACCTTTGTATATCAAACGCAGCTCATCCGGTCCGACGCTGTCGGCCAGAAGCAAGATGCCGCCAGTGGATGTGCCCGTGCTTTCAGCCTCTTTGTGGGCACCATAATCGATGATCATTTCGAATTTGCCGTCCCAGAGCTCAATGCCTTTTTCGGCAAAGAGAACATACAGAGCCAGCGCCGCTTGAAAGGACATCTCAGTCAAATACTCAAATTCGAAAGCATTCAACCCGGAGATATGTGCGGCTTCCTGGGTGGACAGAAGCCTGTCTTTTGGTTCGAGCTTTGTGAAAAATTCGATGACCGGACGCTGGAGCCAATCCCCTTCCTTTGGCAGAGTTTTCAAACCGAGCTGTCTTGCATAATCGGGATTTTTCTCCAGGCGCTCTTTGAGAGAACTACCGGCCGGCATGCCGAAGCGGAAAACAATTTCCAGAGGCACCAGACGGCGGCCCGTCATTTGTGCCGGCGATTGCGCCTGCGTGTGCGGATAGAAGTATGTCGGTTGACCATCGATTTGATGCAGCTCCGGCCGCTCGACACGGGCAGTCAGAACTTCCATCAAATGTGTTGTGCCTAAAATCGAATCAACCAGTGAAGAATTCTCTTTGTCCCGTTTGTCGTTTTCGAGCAATTCTTTAAAGTGATGAGGCAATCCAAAATTGACTACGCCGCAAACGCCTTCGAAAACAGGATGCTTGTATCTGGCATCAAGAAAAGTCTTGTCGAAACGATCGAGATGTTTGTTGCCCTTGAGGCGTTGAAAGATATCCGGCGCACCGAGCTCCTTGAAAAAGAACGCGCCCATCTTTGCCAGGGCGCGACCTTTGTTTTCGATTGTGTCGGGCATTTTGCCCCAATCGAATACCGAGTAGTCATCCGTAAAGTGAAAGAAGAGTCGATCTGGTTTTTCGCTCGTTTTGAAAACGCGCTTTACTGATCCTTCGTATATTAGTTCCAGTCCGCTCGGATGTTTTTGTTTAGTCACTTCCAACTTTCTAAATCCTCAATCTACCTTCAGTCGAACCTCAGCAAGAAGATTTCTTCGCTACCGACTCTCGATCGCGCGTGCGCATTGCCTCAAAGTCTCGACCTGAAGAAATGTCGGTCGGATAATTTCCTGTCAAACAGCCGGTGCACAATGACTGCATTTCCAGGGCTTCTTTCAAACCGTCGATGGTTTGGAAAATCACTCTGTCGACGCCGAGAATTTCTGCAATCTCGTCATTTGAGCGATCGTATGCCACTAATTCTTTGGCGCTGGGAAAATCGATGCCGTAATAACAGGGACTGATCAAAGGCGGGCAGGTAGAGAGAAGAATTACTTCCTTCGCGCCTGCCAGACGAATCAATTTGACAATTTGCTTGGAAGTGTTGCCGCGCACGATACTGTCGTCGACAATCAAGCAGCTCTTTCCTTCAAATTCGTGACCGATTGGAAAGAGTTTGCGTCGTATAGCTTCCTGACGGCTTTCTTGATCGTCGAGAATAAAAGTCCGATTTACATACCTGTTTTTGATCAAAAGTTCTCTAAAAGGAATCCCCATTGTTTCCGCCACTGCAATTGCCGAGCAGCGGCTTGTCTCGGGCACGGGGACAACAACATCGGCTGAGATGCCTTCTTTCATCAACTGGCGCGCCAAAACCTGTCCAAGTTTGAATCTGGCGTTGTAGACCGAAGTTGAATCAATCTCGGATTCTACGCGCGCGAAATAAACCCATTCGAACATGCAAGGTGAAATTGAATCCTGTCTGATGATCTTGCGATCGATGACTCCGCTTTTGGATATATAGACAAGCTCTCCGGTCTGCACATCTTCGACATCGGTAAATCCAAGGAAGTTAAGAGCGATCGATTCGCTTGCCAATGCATATACGGTCGTGCCGTCTTCCTGAACTCTTTTGCCCAGACAAAGTGGACGAATGCCGTCCGGGTCGCGGAAACCGAAAATGTCTCCATCTCCGGTCAGGCATATGACTGAGTAGCTGCCGACCAGCTTTTCCATCAAACGTTTTACAGCAACCTGAGCGTTGGCAAAGGTTATTGCTCCGGGTTCTAGTCCTTCGCAAAGTAGCTTCAACATCAGCTCGGAATCGGATTCTACCCATGCCGGTGTGCGTGTCTTCGTATGATAAAGCTCTTCTCTGAGCTTATAAAAATTAACGATATTGCCGTTGTGCCCCAGACCGAGCCCACTTTCGTAGTCCAGGAAAGGTTGCAGCATGTTTGGATCGTTGCGGCCGACAGTCGCATAACGCGAGTGACCCAGTGCCGCAAACCCGGTCAATGTCTTGAAAGAACGCTCGGAGAAGACGTTCTCCACAAGGCCGCTTCCCTTTGTCAGGTGAAAGTTTCCTTTCTTCTTTGTATCGATAGTAAGTATTCCGGCTCCGTCCTGGCCTCGATGTTGCAGGTTCATCAAGCCAAAAAAGACGTCATAGGCTGATCCAGGAGTGCCCGTGATAGCAATCAGCCCACACATATGTTTCGTCCGCCTTAAAAGGAGCGTCTAGGCCACTAATGGTACTGCCTTGAGTGGTTGGATCCAACTTTCCAAGCGTATTTCTTATAGTTCTTGTCATAGAAATTTGGTTTAAATGTTTTCCTCTCCTTCTATAAGCTTTGCAGCCGCTGCTGTCATGGCGCAACATTAAGTTCGCTTGACAACGCGGGCAAAAATCAGTAATTTGGAGGCTTCGGAGTACTACATCTTTGCCAAGCCGATTTTTTTAGTAACCGAACATGCCGAGTTGATAATCCGCCAGAGAAGCCCTAAACGAGCGGCTTTTCCATTTCTTGTGCCGTCCACCCTTGCGCGACCCCGCCCGGTCGCTTTCTGAAAATTGAGGAACGCTAAATGGAGCAAAATCTCCTTCGTGTTCGCACGCTGCCCGGCGTGCGTACAGCGCTCTGCGCGCTGTTCCTGGCGTTGGGTCTTGTCTCTTTTTCTGTCCATAGTGCTCTTGCCGAAGAGCCTAAACTGAAAATTCCGGCACGCCCGCTTGCGCCCGCCAAGCCAGTCAAGTCCCCGCTGTATCGCGAAGATACGCTCCTGGTGATGCCTCAGAAAGGGGCGGATGCTACCGAGATTAGCGACATATTCAAAGACATTCACGGACAGGTTGTCGAAACCATTGGAGAAGGAGAACTCACCTGTTATGTGATCAAGGTGGAGAAAGGGAAAATGCTTGAGTGCGAGCGCAAGCTCGGGCAGGACAAACACTTTTCCGCCGTCCAGCGCGACTATATCTTTCAAACGAATCAGGCTGTGGTCAATGATCCTTATTTCTCCTCAGAGTGGCATTTGTCTGCGCTCAATGTAGTGAGAGCCTGGCCCTATGGACAGGGCGGCGGAGCCATCCTGGGCGTATTGGACACCGGCACCAATTCCGGTATCACTGATCTTTCCGGTAAAGTGTATGCCGGCTTCGATGCCGTGCTCAACCGCAATGGTCAAAGCGATGTGCAAGGACATGGCACCATGGTGGCAACTACAGCCGCGGCTGTCACCAATAATCGAGTGGGCACCGCTTCACCGGCTCGTCTCACCAATGTTTATCCGATTAGAATAGGAGACTCGAGCGGTGGCATATCTTCTTCCGCGCTTCTCAGAGGCATTCAGCAAGCAGGCAATGTAGGTGTGCGATTGATCAACATCAGCGCCAATGGAGAGCCGCCATACACGTTTTCCAATCGTAGCGTCTACTCGGCATTGCACACTTATTTCCGCTGGTTTCATGATACCAAAAACGGACTTATCTTCGTATCGGCTGGAAACACGCCGGTTCGAGATCCTAACCCTTTGCTGCCCTACTTGATTGTCGTTTCTGCCATCAACCCAAGCTACTCACTGGCCAGTTTTTCGACATATGGTTCGAACATCTGGTTTACCGCTCCCGGGCAGAGCATCTATTGCTCCACCAGGGAAGGAAGAGTCGCATCGGTGGCCGGGACTTCTTTTTCGTGCCCACTTGCCGCATCAATTGCAGCTATGGTCATCGGTGCCAATCCTTCACTGCGAAACACGCAGGTAGAAAGTATCTTGCGCACCACTTGCTATAAAGCCGGCACCGCATCGCGCACCGACTGGTACGGATATGGAATGCCAAATGCCGAAGCAGCATTGCGAATGGCCACCGGAAGGTAGCTGACTCAGCAAAGTTAGTTAGGGGCGGCGCATGGCGTCGACCCTAGCGCG
>JBGAVL010000379.1:0-5216 GCA_044228145.1 Obscuribacteraceae bacterium (SeqCode) | reverse complement strand
CAAACAGGGTTGTTTCACCCGAATTAACTGGTGCGGCACGAGACCAGGCAGTCAAACAGCTGGCGGAATCACTGCAAAAGAATGTCGCAGAACAAGTGGCAAAGGGTGTGGTGCGGCATGCAACTCATATTGGATTGAATGCTGGAGGCGGCGCCGCCGGCGGTGGCTTGACCGGCGCGGCAGAAGGCGCAGCCGAATGGGATTCAAGAAAGACAATTGCGGAAAACCTCGCACATATTGCGGAAAGAAGTGGAGAGTTGGCAATAGGCGGTGCGCTTATCGGTGGAACCATCAGCAGTGCCACCACTGGATTGGGCAAAGCACGCGAAGCCATACGCGGAGTGGGAGAAGGTGAAGAAGTAGCTGGTAGAGACCTGGCAGCAAGAGGCAGGCGAGCCTCTGACCTTAGTGAAGGGGGAGTCCGACCAGCAGCAAAAAAACCTGATGCACCTGAAGGGGCGCCAAAACCTGTCCTGAAAGAAGGGCCAAAACCGGTTGCCGAGGGACAGCCAAAGCCAGTTGCTCCCGAAGGCGAAGCAAAACCAGTGGTTCGTGAAGGTGATCCAAAACCCACATCAGACGGCGAAGCCAGACCAGTAACCGAAGGCGAAGCAAAACCCTACAAGTCAAGATTCGAACGAACTGTCAACGAAAAAGGGCAGGTGCTGGACAGCAAAGGAAATGTGCTAGAAAGAGACTGGCCCCGTGTGGACCCGAAGAATGTGGAAGCAGTGCGCGCCCAGGTTCGGACGGAACTGGCTCAAGTCAAGGCAGCTGATGGTGGAAGCGTTCTGGAAAAACTCGAGAGGTCCGGTTTGAATACAGAGCAACAAGCAAGAGTGCTGGACTCACTGGGAGAAGTGCGAGAACATTATGCCCGAACTTTTGCCACTGATGTCGACCAACCGGTCAACTGGATTCACACACAAGGCGAGCTAGGCCGTGTGATTGATTCGGCCAAAGCAGCCGGCTTGACTCCCCAGCAAACCGAAGATGCGCTTTTGGCATCTATGTTCTCCGACTCACTAAAAACAAAAGCCAATTTCACCACGCACCACATAGACGGTGAATTAGCCGCCGAACACATTTTGAAAAACAAATTGGGAGGCGAATTTACAGAGGAAAGATTGGATGGAATCTTGCATGCCATCCGCGAGCACCAGATTGCACCACCTGAATTTATGGCAATGATTTACGGTGGCGCAATTCGACGCAGCATGGGACGCGCACTGACGGACGAAGAAAACGGTGCGCTCGGCTCACTGCTCAAGAAGATGTCCAGTCCATTCAAGTCACCAACAGTCGACGCTCCAGGCGGCGGAAAAATGTTGGACCTTACCGAAGCAGAGCAAGCCTTGCTAAAACGCACTGGCGCCGACAATTGGTATGTTCCAAGCGAGAACACGCCCTGGTACAAGATGTCGCGAGCACTGATCGACGGCGATGGCATAGACAATTATGCGACACCTGGCGGTTTAAGCAAAATCATTCAAATTCGCGGGCCAGAAACCGGACCGTTTTTCAAAGATGGAAATTTCCGCTTCGAAAATGCCGAGAGAGCAGCTGGAACACCACCAAATTCGTCACAACAATCCTGGAGAGACAGCTTCAACGATTTCGCCAACGTGGCTTCGCCGGATGGACTGAAGATTGCTCGCGCAGCTGCATTCGATGCGGAAGAATCGGCGCTCAAAGCACAAGCAAGAGTGGATGCGTGGCTGCGTGAAAGACTCGGAATTGCCGCGGATCAAGAACTGCCCGTGGTGCCGGGATGGACCGGCAAGCCAAAACTCGACTCGGCGGGCAAACCGCTTATCGGTCCCAATGGCAGAGTGGTGGTGCAACCCGACAATGTAAAATATCCTGACTACGAGCCAAGATGGTGGGATGTGCACATGAAACCCGCCGGTGCCAGAACGGCAGAAGAAAAGGCTTTCTACGAAGATCCGGCCAACAGATATCGCGGTTTGAACGAGCAGCAGATACGGGAATTCAAACTCGCACAGGAAATACGTGATAGATATGCGGCAGAGCTCAGGAAAGAACAGCGCGTCGCCGGGGATGCCGCCCCGGATTATCAACCGGTGGTACCACCATCATGAGCAGTGACGAACGCGCATTAGTGTTCAAGAAAAACGGCACCCTGGTTTTTGATCTATATAAGTATGCTCGAGGACAGTGAGATGCAATCCACACCAAAACCGAAAACCCTGCAAGACATGCTCAAAAGGCAAAACGAGATGCAATACGCAGCAATGGCACATGCGCAGGCCGGTCAGCCATTGCCGGATGACTTTACGCAAGAGTACGCAGAGCTCGAGCAGGAAATTGAGAAGTTAAAACACAATAAGGAATAGATTAAGTACGAAACAGAAGACCGCGTTCGACGGCTGGTCGTCGCGCGCGGTCTTTTGCGTTCCCAAAACTTCCGGCTATTGATGCAATCCATGCACCACAAAATTCAGCTATTCGTCGTTAAGCCTCCAGCTTTTCAACATTTTTTGGCGCTGGATCATTTCTTTGTGGTAGCCACCTGAACCAGTCTCAGCATAAGAATTGGAGCTTGAGAATGCGTCGCGAATTATACGGGCTTCAGCAGCAATCATCATAGGCCAACCCGCCGGTCCCATCGCGGCGCCCAGTCCGACCTTGGCATAGTCCCACGCGTTTACGCCGTTGTTGTTTTTCTCAAGCGCTTTTTGAGCATACGATTCTCCGAAGCCGTGCTTCAACTCAGCATGTTTCTTGTCGATGATGTCGCATGCCATTACTTTGCCGCCTGCTTTTGCAAACTCAGCTTCATTGGCTGAGCCGAATCCCATTTTTTTGAGCTCGTGGCCAACCTGAATACCGTATCCGACTTTGCCGAATTCCTCAGCCTGGGCAGTACTAAAGTCGCCTTTCTTAAATCCGCCGCCTTGCAACTCGTTGGCAAAGGCTTCCTCCGCGGACGAACCAGCGATTCCCTTCTTAAACATGTGAGCCTGTCCTTTAGATAACTCACTGAATACCTCGTTCGAAAATGCCTCAGATGTGGAGCCGTGTGCAGCTCTGTGAGCATGGCTATGTCCTTCCACTGGCAAGGATTGTTCGATGTTCTTCTGTCCGTGGTAACTCATGTTGGCTCCTTTGTGCGATTACGCAGCAAATAATGACGCACACGGCGTCGTGCGAGAAAAGGATGATCCGCTGGGGAGCGGTAATACGCTTATGAAGGCGAAAAAACCTGATGGGGCGGAAACAATCTCATGGACGCCGCCGTGGCAGGCGGGAAATCCCTTCGATTGGCGGCGATTGCCGTTTATTTTGTAACGCGGTCCTGGGTAATTGCGAGTATATTTCGACCGCCGGCTGAAAGGAATGTGTAAACGCGCAAACTTCCGGATCCGCCCCACCAGGCACCCCATTAATTAATGTTGTAAAGTCGGAAGAACCACGGCTGGCGGTATTAGGATGGATCTTAAGAGAGCTATCCATGACAAACTTCCAACTATCAATACCAGTTAAAAAGGTCAGCAATCAAGACCTGGTTGGCTTTTACGTTGGCTGGGCGCTCCTGGGAGCGGGAATAGGCACCGGGCTGTACTATTTCGCCACGGCGATTGCACCTGCGCTGCCGCTGCTGGCCACCCTGTCCCATTTTTGGGCTAGTCTGCTCTATCTGCTTTTTGTCGTCACGGCCGGTCTTCTGTATGTATACGTGCCGTTTCGCCTCGCTATCATGCACGAGCAAGGCAGAAACATCATCGCCAACCAGGATGGGCTCGGTCTCCCGCCTATTATGGGCGGTCTTGTCACCTTACCCTGGCTGTCGTGGACAGATATAAAGGTAGCGGATGTAATCAATAAAAATGGAAAACCTCATTGGATCGCATTAAGGGATACAAGGGGTTGGTATTTTCGATTGCGACTTACCGATTTAACGGCTCAGGATATCGAGCAGGTTTTGCTTGCAGTGGAAGCCTGGGGAATCAATGCGATTTGGACTGACGCCCTGACCAGCTTTCGAGACAATTTGCAAAACAGTATTCGTGGCATTGAAGGCAGTTCAAATACGCTGGAATTCAACGATGAGCTTGCCCGCCGTTTTTCTGCCACCAGTTTCATACCGCTTGAGCCAAATGCCAAACTTCGCAATGGCACAATAAAGATCAAACGCCAAATAGCATTCGGCGGATTTTCTGCAGTCTATGAAGCAGAAGACGCTCCAGGAGAAACAGTTATTGTGAAAGAACTTGTGGTTGCAAAATTCGACAACGAAGAGGCACGACATAAGGTAAACGCACTTTTTTCGAGAGAAGCAGAGTTGCTCGCACAGCTCGATCATCCGCAAATTGTAAAATTGAAAGATCACTTTACTGAAGACGGGCGCAAATATATGGTGCTGGAACATGTTTCTGGACGCACGTTGCGAGAAGTGGTGCGTAGCAATGGTGCCTTGAAGGAAGATGCCGTCGTTAAGATCGCGCTGCAAATGGCTGGCATTCTCACGTATTTGCATGGGCGCAATCCACCCTTAGTCCATCGTGATTTCACACCCGACAATATTGTTCTGCATAATGACGGAACAATCGTGCTGATTGATTTCGGTGCAGCAAATGAGTTTCTCGCCGAAGCTACAGGTACGCTAATCGGCAAACAGGGCTACATGCCGCCGGAGCAAATACGGGGAAAAGCCGAGCCGTCCAGCGATTTGTATTCGATGGGTGGAACCATTTATTTTCTCTTTACCGGGCAAGATCCTGAAGCTCTATCCTCGTGTGATCTCTCGGCGCAGCAAGTCTCTTCTGAACTGAGCCAGATTGTGAAGCAGTTGACCGAGTTATCCAAAGACGCACGTCCACGCACCGCCGGCGAAGTCGGCAACAGATTAGTAGATCTTTCTTCGTCCGCACGCATGAGCGCAGGCTCCGCCCAAAGAGCATAATCGGAAACAAGCGAACAATGAATAAGGAGCCCGAACTAATTCTCGATTGCACCGATTCAATGCTGGAAGCTTACCGGCGTTATCAAAGCACTGGCGACAAAAACGATCTTCCATTGACTTGGAAATACGATCCTGACTTTTTAGAGTCGCTGCAAGAAGCGGAAGAAGCTGGACTCACACTGGTTGCTGCATACTCAGAATGTGAAATCGTTAAAGAGAAACGTGATGACGGTCCTCCAAAAGTCTATTTCGACTATGCAGGAGACTTCGACTACGAAGCATATATGGC
>JBGAVL010000378.1:0-5240 GCA_044228145.1 Obscuribacteraceae bacterium (SeqCode) | reverse complement strand
AACACTCAGTCTTGGACAACTGAACCAAACACTCTTGCTGGGCTCTGAGCAGAGCTGTCTCAACTTTTAGCCGTTCGCCGTGAACTTCCTCCAGCCCTGACTCCAAAAGTTCAAGCATTTGTTCAGTCTCTGAGCGCCTGGCATCAAATTCCTTTACTTGTTCTTGATAGTCCTTTTTACTGATCTGGCGAGACTTTACTAGCTTAGTCAGGGCTTCTTTATCTCGATCTAGTTTCATCAAGTCATCTTGCAGCTGCGTTTCCCTTGGTGTTCTCATTCCCGATAAATGCAAGTGCTTTACCAACAACTCCATCGACAATCCGGGAATCAGTAATGTAAATAGAGCGACACCAAATGTGGTTACTACCAACAATTCTCTGTCCGGGAAGTTCGACGGCAGGCTAAGCGCCATCGCCATGCAGAGCGAGCCTCTAAGACCGCCCCAGAAAAGCAAGTGCTGCCAGCTGACTGGAATCGGATCCTTCTTGCTGTTGGCAAATAGCAGTAGTCCGTATACTACCACCATGCGTCCGACAAGGGTTGCCAAAATGCCTGCACCTATAAACGGGGCATACTTTGCCAACAGATGAACTTGCATTTGCATGCCAATCAAAAGAAACACCAACGATTCAGCAAGAAATGCCGCATATTCCCAGAAAGAACTGACTGCAAGCCTGGTTGTTGCAGACATGCCTTTTCGACTGCCGAAGTTGCCCATAACAAACCCGGCTACAAGAACAGCAATTACAGAAGAGACATGCATCTGTTCAGCCAAAACGTATGCTCCATACGCCACCAAGACAGTCAGAGTCGTTTCCAGCAAATGATCGTCAAACATAGACGTCAGGCGGGAAGCAAAATTTCCCACTGCCGCGCCAAGGAGCGTGCCGCCAAGCGTAATCAATACAAAATCAAACTCCACTTTCACCCAGGAAACATCACCACCTACTAGAATGCAAGCGAGCAGCAAGCGAAAGAGCGCAACGGCAGTGCCGTCGTTCAACAGACTTTCTCCTTCCAGAAGCGTGTGCAGCTTGGGGCTGACCCTCAGCTTTTTGAAGAGTGCCAGGACTGAGATAGGGTCTGTCGCAGAAATCATCGCCCCGAATAAGAGGGCAAGCTTGAAATCCAGACCGGTGAGATAGTGCAAAACTCCTGCCACAATCAAAGCCGACAGCAAAACCCCGGCAGTGGCCAATAATGCCACGGGCTTCGCGCAAACTTTGATGCTGTCCCATTTCAGATGCCATGCCGCCTCAAACAACAATGCCGGCAAGATGATCATCATGATTAAGTCCGGTGTCATTGTCACTGTTGGAATGGCATGGCAAACACCTAAAGCAAGTCCAACAATTACCAGAGCAATCGAATATGGCAATCGAACATATTTAGTGACGATCGCCACACAGGAGGCGATAAGTAGCATGGTGAAAAGGACATAAAAATTGAGGTTGGACGCAGTATCCATATTACGCACTCCTCTAATACCGTGGCAGACATGTGAGTGTCCTAACGTGCAATGAACAAAATCATATTGGCGATGACGTAGACAATGCAAATGGCAATAGCATCACCAGCCATGTAGAGAAACTTTTTTTGCGATCTGTAAGTCAATCCGATTACGACAATAGCCAATGCCATCATGGCGCAAATTGCCGTCGAGGAATTGACGGGATCTACAGCTTGAAGCAGTGGTCCTTTGAGATAGCAAAAATCCGTGATTGAAAGAATTGCAACGTTGAACAAATTGCTTCCCAAGAGATTAGCCACGGCCATGTCGAAAGATCCCATGCGTGCAGCAGTGACAGAAACGACAATTTCTGGCAGTGACGTCGTTATCGCAATCAAGGACGAGCCTATGAAACTTTCGCCCCAACCGGTTTGTTTAGCGATGTGCTCACCAAGTCCGGGCAAAAAGCAAGCTGCGGCAACAATCACGATTGAATTAATCACAAACAGTCCGATTGCTTTAGAGAGCGTCGTCTCCTTGCCGGCAACGGCTTCACCCAAATCTCCCGCTGTCTCGCTGAGCCGGACTTTTTCGTATTCGTAAATCAGACGCATGGACAGTAAGTAGACAATGATGAACATTATGCTGGTGGGTGCAATGGAGTTGAGGCTCGTCAATATCGGAAAGTACTTGCCAAAACCGATTTCGATAGCTACCAATCCGAGCAGCAAGATACCAAACCCGCATGACAGCAAGTGTCCGTGCTGCACCATATTCGATACCGGTCGATGTTTCGATAACACATCCAGAAGCGCGATAACCATCATGTTGAACATGCAGCTGCCAATCGTTCCACTGACCGCCATGCTCGGCAGGTCGTTCAGTGTTACGGCGCTGACGCTCGTTATCAATTCAGGCAGTGATGTAACTGTCGCCAGCAAGACCAGACCGATCCAGCCTTTCGCTATCCCTGTCTTTTCTGCAATCAGATCACCATAGATGCTAAGGCGACTACCAGCGTAAAGAATGACAGCGGCACAGACTGCGAATTCAATCCAAATATTCATAAACGCCTCCCATGCATCGCGGCACTTTAAGTTGCATCGGTGCAATCCCGGGCAGATTTCCGCAAGCACGTCGACGGCGCCGAAGCACCGCTTTCCATGCTATCTATGCTGTATTTGATGGCCTGGGCTGCCTTAGCAGCGGGCAAGACCAAAGACAACACAGAATAGGTTCTTAGTCTCCTTACCTGCTCCGTACCTTAAGTACGTATAGCAAATGTACCAAATATTGCTCAGCAACCATAGTTCCTTAACGCCTGATTAATGTTCGAAAAGCCTGAATTGAAAACCATTTTCGGATTGCTTCCAGAGCAAAGAAAAAACGCCGGCACTTGTGGTACCGGCGTTTTAGATTGGATCGCCGCCAAGTTGGCGGAAAATGCCGCCAGGATGGCGGCGCTCCACGAAACTAGATCATTTCGTCAATCAATTCTTGATGGACGTTTTTCGGAAGTCCGAGTTTTTGCTTCACGAGTGGGCCTTTCTTGAGCACGGGCTCGTTGTCTTCGTAGGTCTCTTGTTCTGTTTTGTAGACAACACCAAGCGGGATTCTGTCACCCCACTCGTAAGCCTTCTCGATCGCCTTGTAGAAATCGGTCGGGTCATAACCTTCATCTTCCAACTTGTACACGCGCTCTTTGAAGTACGGGTACGTGTTGACTTTGTTGTAGGTTACGCACGGGCTGAAGACGTCAATCAAAGCGAATCCTTTGTGAGCAATGCCGCCTGCGATCAAGTCGCCGAGCTGCTTTTGCTCTCCGGAGAAGCCCCGGGCGACATAAGTCGCGCCTGAAGTAATAGCCAAAACCAACGGATTGAGCGGCGACTCGAAGTTGCCGGCTGGCGTCGATTTTGTCTTCATGCCTTTGGCGGTTGTCGGTGATGCTTGACCTGTGGTCAGACCATAGATTTGGTTGTCCATGACGACGTAGGTGACATCGAGATTTCTGCGCATAGCGTGAATCAAGTGACCGACGCCGATTCCATAGCCGTCTCCGTCTCCGCCTGTGATAACGACTTTCAAGTCGGTATTGGCCAGGTGGGCTCCGGTCGCTACAGGAACGCTGCGCCCGTGCAAGCTGTGAATGCCGTATGCATGAATGAATCCAGGCAAGTTGGAGGAGCATCCGATGCCGGATACCACCACCAGATCCTTGGGATGAACGCCGCATTTGCCGGCTGCTTGTTGCACCGAACGCAATACGCCGAAGTCACCACAACCCGGACACCAGTCGGGATCGACTGGTCCTTTGTATGTTTCGATTGGAAGTTCAATAACAGTAGCCATTTCTACCTCATAGATAATTTACTGCGCCTGGTGCTTATTTGCTTTCGACCGGTTCTTTTTCAAAATGATAAGTAGCGCCGGTATGGACGCCGATCTTCATTTTGCCGCCGTGCTTGCCAGTGGCTCTTTCGGCGAGTTCGATGTTCCACACATCTTCGCCGTGACCATTGGCCGATTCACGCACCGCTTTAACGGGGCGCAGCTTTTCTGCATAGTGAGTACGCAGGTAGTGATAAGCCATCTCTTTGGCGTCGTCTTCCGAGACGTCCAAATCGATCTTCTTACCTTTGAGTATGTCTTGAACACGAGCCATTACTTCTTTCGGCTCAAGCGGTTCTCCGTCGTAGCGATTGACGTGTCCGTCCATCGAAACTCCGGTTTCCATCTTGATGTAGCGGGCCATTTGGCTTGAGTGGTTGACCTCGACTGAGATCTTCTTTTTGGCCTTGGAGAGCAGTTCCTGCACTTCTTTTGCATGGAACGGAACGATCCATTTGATGACGAGGAAATTCGTCTTCACTCCGGCAGCCGTCAAAAGTTCTGCAGCTTCAGCTACGACGCCTGATGTAGATCCCCAGCAAACCAGGGTGACATCAGCATCGGCAGGACCTTCCAGCTTGGGTGCGGGAAGCTCTTTGAGCAAATTTTCCATTTTGCGGAAACGCTTTTCGCTGATTTTGCGTCTAATAGGAGGCGAAGTGAACATATCCGATATGAGGATACTTTCTTCGTCATGGTCGTCAGTTGCCGATACGAAGTTGCAATGCTCTGTTCCCGGATATACACGAGGTGAAATTCCGGAATCAGTGAATTTGAACCGTTTGAATTTGCCTTGCTTCTCCGGATTCCATTCGGTAACCAGTTCGCCGCGGTTGATTTTGACGTCCGAGTAGAACGCTTCAGGATCAACTGTTTCCGGGTGCTCTGACAGCAAGAGGTCGGAGATGAGCATTACCGGCAGCTGATATTTGTCTGCCAGGTTGAACACGTTGACAGTCGTGTCGTAGCAGTCTGCAATGTCTCTGGGTGCTACGATCAGTTTGGGAAACTCACCTTGCGATGCGCCATAGACCTGGAAGAGATCGCCTTGCTCTGTTTTGGTCGGCAAACCTGTAGACGGTCCGCCGCGTTGAACTTCGACACATACGACCGGCACTTCCATGATGCCCGCCATACCGATTGCTTCAGTCATCAGAGCGAAGCCACCGCCGGCAGTACCGCACATCGAGCGCACGCCACCGATACCGGCGCCGATTGCCATGTTGATGACGGAGAGTTCGTCTTCGCACTGCTTGACGCAGATATCGACTTTAGTAGCATGATTGGCCATCCAGTGCAGAATGGTCGAGGCCGGTGTCATCGGATATGCAGAATAGAATTTGCAACCGGCAGCAGCGGCTCCAAAAGCGATTGCTTCGTTGCCGGTCAGGAACGGTCT
>JBGAVL010000377.1:0-5243 GCA_044228145.1 Obscuribacteraceae bacterium (SeqCode) | reverse complement strand
CGGTCGACGCATGGCGTCGACCCTACAAATGCTTGTCGCGCAATTAATTCTCTCGGGCAATTAATTCTCTCTGGAAACAGCCGGCGGAGAATCGCTCTGTCTAAGCGCTTCGGCAATGAAATTGGTGGCAATTGCCTGGCGCAGACTGATGCCTATCTGGGGGGCTGGATCCGGCAACAGATTAGCAAAGGCGCGCCCGGAATTGTAGTCGAAATGCCCTACCATATGAAGGACTCTTCCTTTTCCAAACTGAAAAGTGGCGGCCAAATCCCCACGTCCCGACGAGTCATCAGTTCTCAACTGCACGCTTTGCGCCAATATATGCACTTTGTCTGTTTTGATAATGCGCATCAGCTGGCTCTTTCTGTCGAGTTTCCAGTGAGCGTTTGGAACCGTGCCGGCAGTCAGCTGCGGATCGTCGCTTATCATTCGCGCATCTACAACTCTGGTTTCGCTAGTATTGTCGCCGTTCCACTCTATATATCCGGGAATCGCTTTCTGCAAACATCCTTCCAGCGCCCAGTCAGTCGTGAGCAAATAGCCGCCCTCATGAACGAACTTTCTGATCGCTTGAAGCCCATCGGCAGGGACGTTGCCGGCACAATCAACGATGAGAATCCTTGATTTGCTCAAGTCATATTTACTGAGATTATCCGGTGCGACTTTCGTGCAACCCAGACCAAAAGTTCTGAGGATATGTCCCGAATCGTCCCATTTGCCTTTAACTTCGATAATCTGTTCTCTTTGAGCTTTAAGATCACCTTGCAGTTGAGGTTGATTTTTCTCCAGCCAGGCGCGAAAAGTTTTTGACTCGACAATCGTTTCTTTGGCTGGTGGGTAGTGAGCTGATGTTGGTTCCTGCTGAGTCAACCCATAACGCGGCGGCGATGGATTCGCTTTCGGTTGCGAGCTGCCGAAATGTGTGACGCCGCCTTCCAGCATGTTGCCGTTCTTCTTCGGTCCCGGTATTGCGTGTCCGGAGCCATGATCTTCTACTGCCGCATGCGCATCACTGTCTTCAGGGTCAGAACTGGGATGATTGGCACGGTGAATTGGTCGTTGTTCCATCCCGTCATCACTTTCGGCCTCAATCGGGGCTGTCGGTGTCCGGCGCGGAGTTTGAAACTGGTCTATCCTTTCGTCATCAACCCAGTCGGATGCCATGACGCTGCCACACGCAGACAAAGCGATCAAGCACGAGAGAGCGAATTTTCCTTTCGACTGCATGTGTTTTGCGTGCTGATCCTTTGAACTTTTGAACTGAACCAATACTTGTTGGCGCCCTTACTGGCTAGTATAATCCCCGTCACTCTTTGACGAATTGCTCCGGCAAATTAGTCCGCTCTTCAAAAGGTGCAAATCAAATGGCCTACTGGCTTTTCAAAACAGAACCCGATGACTACAGCTATCAAGACCTGGAAAAGGACGGCCGCACTGTTTGGGACGGTGTGGCAAACAATCTGGCGCTCAAGTATATGCGGGAGGTGCACAAAGGTGATCTCGCACTGGTTTATCATACGGGCGACGTAAGAGCAGCCGTAGGCATTTGCGAAGTAGTTTCCGAGCCATACGCCGACCCGAAGCTAGATGATCCCAAAATGGTTGTCTTCGACGTCAAACCTAAAAAGCAATTGACCAAGCCGGTGACATTGGCTCAAGTGAAAGCGGAGAAAGCTTTTGCGGATTTTTTACTGGTGACGAATTCACGCTTGAGCGTGATGCCGATAACCGGAGAGCAGTGGAAGTACTTCTCCACCTGATTTAGGTGCGAGTTTAAGCACGCTTTTGAAGGCAACAACGCAGGAATCTCGGGACTCAGGCGCGCTTGCGCTTTGGCTCTTCGATGGCTGCCGGTGCGTCATTGACACTATTGCGAAGGGAAGCTAGAGCATGAAGGCTCGGCCAGATGACTTCCTTCATTTCTTCCAATTCGTACTCGCCGATTTCGCGGCTGTCATAGCGCCTGCACACATCCTCCCAAAGCTGAAAAAGCTTTTTGGGACAGCAGAGCTCACGTGCTTTCTGCTGGAATTCGAGTAAGTCGAATGTATCTACAGTTTCCATAAAGTATCCCTAAAATTCTTTGACCGGTTTTTCTTATCTCTCACGCAAAGCCCTCGTAGAGAGCCCTTATTAACAAGCATGATTTTTATTCGTCGCCCTGTCAAGTTAGAGTTTAATCTTTGCGCCCGTTTTCTACGCTTTCTGTACGTACTGGATATGCGTTAGGCACCATCACCGGTGCCTAGCAGCGAGGCTCGAATCAATTACTCTGGCTTGGTTTTGGAGAACGCTCGGTAAATCGCAATAGAAATTTTTTTGAGAAAAATTTTTTGTGCAAAAAACTTTTTTGTCTTTCCTTCCTTCGATCGTTTTCGATCGACTTCAGTTTTGCGCTCTTTCAATCCTGCTTAGCTAGTATCTGCTTCTCTTTTGGGCGAGAACGCTTTCTGCATGCTCATTCAACATTGAATGGTTGCTCAGATTTTCCCCGTTCCGTTTCGCTCTTGTTATGTTGCAAAGGACGCAAAGAAGCTCTTGTTGTTCCCCAAAAACCCGGCGGGTCCGGTTAATACCAGACCCGCCCCTTTCCGTTAGTCGTGAAAACTTTTTATTGATAGTCGTGATTGAATTTTTGCGCCGGCATAACTGCCTTGACGGCATTCGAGATCAACTGGCGCAATCCGCGGCGCAAATCTTTCTTTGTGGTCTTTGACTTAGCGAGGCATTCGAGTTCGTTGAGATCAAGCTTTTGAAAACCGCGTTGACTTTCTCTCTTTTCGACTTGCATCGTTATATCCTCGGGGGGGAATCTGTTCTCCAGATGTGAACAGCTTACGGATCAGTTGTGGAATAGTTGTGGAATTTTCAACCTGAATCAAACTTGTTCGGGCAGAAAGATTAAATGCCACAATCGACCAGTTCGGACTCGAGCGCTAATTAACTCGCCCTGGTTTCGCTTTGTTCTCGAAACCCGCCGCCTCTGGCAAAAAATGAAAAAAAGACCCCAAAAACCCCAGCGGACTCAATTTCTTGAGTCCGCCCCTTCGAAGAAAAGCTTTGCTATCTGTGGTCAGTTACTTAGCAGCTGCCTTTTTGGTCAGCCGTGCTTGCAACTGTTCAGTCATGCGCCTTAATAGCGAGGGCTTCTGACTGGCGAGTCTGGTCTCTACTTGTTGCTGCAAACCGAGCTCCTTCAAGTTCAATCTTTGGAAACTCTTTTGGGGGGAACGGTCTGGGTGTTTCATTGCTACAAGCCTTATTGGACTCAACGGAAGCAGTGTAATTTTTTTTTGTGGCAAAATTGTGGAACCAAAGTCACAGACAGATTTTCTTTTTGATACCCCAAAATACGCTTCCATAAGGCTGGAAACGCTATGTAGAAGGCTGTATTGATGTGCTGCTGTTTGGCAAGACATTGGCTCGAGCAGTAAATTTGGCGCATTTTTTGGAGAAATTCGATGAGTAATGACGAAGTAATGAGCCTGCTAGCCGATGCTGGCGCGCTGGTAACCAATAGCCACATCATCTACACATCGGGACGGCACGGGTCCGCCTACATAAATAAGGATGCGCTCTACGTTCACACCGAAGCTACCTCCCGTGTGGGCGAGATGATGGCTCTGGCTTACGATGCAGACTCCGTGGATGTGGTGGCCGGGCCCACCATTGGCGGGGTGGTTTTGTCTCAGTGGGTGGCCTATCACTTGACCCGGCGGCGCAAGAACGGCGAAACCCTGGCTGTATATGCGGAGGAAGAAGGCGCGGAGAAAAACAGGATTTTCAAACGCGGCTACGACGTCCTTATAAGAGGTAAGAATGTCGTGGTTGTCGAGGACGTGGTCACTACAGGCGGCAGTGTGGCGAAAGTAGTGGAAGCCGTGCGGGCTTTGAACGGCAATATACTGGGCGCCAGTATTCTATGTAATCGCGGCGGGGTGGGACCGGAGGCGATGGGCGGTGTGGCACTAAATGCCCTGACAGCCGTCACTTTGGACTCTTTTGCAGAAAACGAGTGCCCATTGTGCCGCGAGGGCGTACCTGTGAACACAGCGGTTGGCAAGGGCAAAGCTTACCTGGCCGCAAGATCTTCGTAGGTGGGTTTGGGACCGCGCTTCGCCAGATCCTCGTAGGGGCGAGGCCATGCCTCGCCCGGTTCAAGGTCGCCCCTCCACCAGAACACAAGTTCGAAAGTCCACCCCTGTGGCGTTTTAGGGTTTTTCAAAAAAATCTTTGGCGTTTCCCCCTAATACTCAGCCACCCTTCGTTATCACCAATGTAAGGGCTGACTGACTAATCAAATTAGAAAGATGGAGAGATAAAGAGATGAACGCACAAGCTATCCCATTGACCGCTGGACATTCTGCAAGTTCGGTAAATTACAGAAACGCTGAAGGCGCCCGTCAATTGGTGCAACAGAATCTTCAAAAGAGAACCAATATGCGCGCCACCGGCAATAACCAACCGGCAGCTACCCCCATCGCCAAGAAATCGTCGACTGCCTTGAAGCCCATGCAAATGAAGAGCAACGAAGGCAAAATCGCCTGCCTGATGTCCTTCTGCAACGTATTGTTGGAAGTATTAGGAGTTGTAAAAGCTTAACCCCGCAGCAGCCAAAAAAAGCCGGTCTTCTCAGCCACCATCTCTGCTGAGGGGACCGTCTTGATTTTGGAGCTTTTTACAAAGCGGCGCAGATCTTTGAAGCTTATCTAAGAGCCCAAGCCGGTAATCGATTTGATCATCTCAGGCAATTGTGTGGGATTGAACGGCTTTTGCAAAATGCCTTGAGCGCCTGCATCCATCAGCTCTTTCTCTCTTTCCTGCAGCGATTTTGTCGAAACGAATATGACCGGGATCTTCACTGTGGAAGGATTCCCGCGCAATGCTTTCAAAGTATCGAGACCATTCATCGCCGGCATAACAAAGTCGAGCAGGATGACATCTGGTTTTTCAGCTTCAGCAAGGCGAAGTCCGGCTTCGCCGCCGTCTGCTTCAATGACCGTCCAACCGCCGATCATGGTCAATGCCAGATTGGCAATTTGGCGATTGTCTTCCTCGTCGTCGATGATCAGTACTTTCATGGTCATTTAGATACTGGGTTCTCCTGTTCATTTCTATTTGCCTGTCTCGATGACAGTCCGCAATTATCCGCAGTGCTTCATTCCGGTGGGGGCTCCAGCTTGTAGCCCACCCCGTGCACAGTCGCCAAAATGCTCGGCTGCCCTTCTACATCAAGCTTTTTG